>JAQWMJ010000013.1:0-5419 GCA_029246845.1 Thermodesulfobacteriota bacterium | reverse complement strand
TGGAGAAAAAGTTACTCAAGAAATTGCTTCACAAAGATTATCAACTCCAGGAGTAGGATTAATATCTCCACCACCACACCATGATATTTATAGTATAGAAGACTTAGCTCAATTGATTTACGATTTAAAACATTCAAATCCGTCTGCAAGAGTGGGAGTAAAGTTAGTTTCTGAAGTTGGAGTAGGTACTGTAGCTGCTGGTGTAGTTAAGGGTTACTCTGACTACATTCAGATTTCCGGTTGTGAAGGAGGAACAGGGGCTTCACCATTGGGTTCTATTAAACATGCCGGGATACCTTGGGAGATGGGGCTAGCAGAAACCCAGCAAGTTTTAGTTATAAATGATTTAAGGGGTAGAGTTTGCCTTAGCGTTGACGGAGGTTTTCAGAAGGCATCAGATGTTGTTAAAGCGGCGATATTAGGCGCTGAAGAGTATGGTTTTGGAACTTCAGTTTTAGTTGCTCTTGGTTGTGTAATGGCCAGACAGTGTCACGTCAATACTTGTCCTGTTGGTATAGCGTCACAAAAGCCAGAATTAAGAAAAAAATTTCCTGGGGTGCCTCAGGAAGCAATTAATTATCTGTACTCTATAGCTTCGGAGGTTAGAGAGATTCTTGCAGAAATAGGAGTTGAGTCACTCGATGATATAATTGGAAGAACAGAGTTCCTGGAGCCTGATATAGATGTTGATTTTCAAAAAACCAACAACCTTGACCTTTCACGTTTAATTGCCGATCCAGACCCTTCTAATCAAAAGCCAAGGAAAAGAATTATGGAAAGAAATGTTCGCAATGAAGACCCCATTGATTATGAACTTATAAATATATTTACCTCTAGTATTCACGAATTTAAAAAGAATTCATTTGACATGCCAATTAGAACCAAAGATAGGTCTGTTGGAGCCATCCTTTCATCTGCAATAGCTAAAAAATTTGGAAATAAAGGCTTACCTAATGACACGATATCGATTAACTTTAGAGGATATGCAGGTCAGTCTTTAGGCGCATACCTTATTAATGGTGTGAAGATTAATTTAGAGGGTGAGGCTAACGATTATGTTGGCAAATCAATGCATGGCGGCAAGATTAATATTTATCCAGATAGAGAGTCTGATTTTTCTTCGGATGGAAATTCAATAATTGGAAATACTGTTTTATATGGTGCCACAGCGGGATACTTATTTGCTGCAGGAACAGCTGGTGAAAGATTTTGCGTTAGAAATAGTGGAGCTGTTGCAGTTGTGGAGGGAGTAGGTGACCACGCTTGTGAATATATGACTGGAGGGGAAGTCTATATTTTTGGCCCTATAGGTAAGAATCTAGGTGCTGGAATGTCAGGTGGGATTGCATACATATTGGATGAGAATGAAGATATATTTGAACAGGTTAATCAAGACATGGTTACGATAGAGAAAATTAACCTCAAAGACTTGGTGAAAATTAAAGAAATTTTAACTAAACACTTAGAAGCTACAGATAGTAAAAGAGCCTTAATGCTTTTGGATTCGTTCGATACGATAAAAAATCAATTTGTTAAGATTATTCCTAAAGAAATATCCAAGTTGTTAGAGTCAAAGGGTTTGAATATAGACGATTTTGATTTTATTAATCCAGATTTAGACTAGCCACAACCTTGCTGCTACTGAAAACAGAAAATTTACTATCAGCTTTTATATTTTCTAGTTTTATTTTTTGAAGACCCCGCATGGCTATCATGGCTCCATTATCTGTGCAATATTGATTTGATGGAAATAAAGCTCTTGATCTAAAAAGGTCTTTTGCTGCTTCTCTAAGTCTTGAATTACATGCCACTCCACCGGCAAATAATATATTCTTTGAGTTGAACTTAATTGCGGCTTTTTTTGTTTTAATAAGTAGAGATTCTACTATTGCTTCTTGATAGCAGCAGGCAATATCTTCAATATTACTCTTCCAATCATTGTTCTTTTCAATAAAATATTTAAGAGAAGTTTTTAATCCACTAAAGCTAAAGTCAAAGCTAGCATCAAGATTAGCGACAGGGAAGGAATGGAATTTTTTGTTACCACCTTTAGATAGTCTGTCTATTTCAACTCCCCCAGGATAATCTAAGCCAAGAATCTTGGCACCTTTATCAAAAGCCTCACCGGCTGCATCATCTCTGGTGGAAGAAATTAGATGAAACTCTTTCTCATCTTCTAATAGGTATAGATTGGTATGACCCCCTGAGGCTACTAAGCAAATTGATGGAAAATTGATATCATTTTCAATAAAGCATGAAGCTACATGTCCCTCCAAGTGATTAATAGGAAGAATATTTATATCTTTAAGTAATCCAATTGATTTAGTGGTGGCTACACCTATCATCAGGCAGTTTATAAGCCCAGGACCATTAGTCACACAAAGGTAACTCATGTCCTCAATTGATTTTTTTGCTTCTTTTAATGACGAATCGATAACCGGTATAATCTTTTTTAAGTGATTCTTAGATGCAATTTCAGGTACAACGCCACCATATTCTTTATGAATACTAATTTGACTAAACGTTGAGTTAGATAAAACTTTGCCCTCAGAGTTTATGATTGAAACACTGGTTTCATCACAAGATGTTTCTATTCCCATTATATAGTTCATGAAATTAATTTTAATCATAAGATATTTATTTTACAAAATAAACTAATTAGTAAATCTATGTTAAAATGTGTCTATATGACAAAGAAAAATAATATATTAAAAGAAGGACATGATACTATTTCAAGGGACCCTTTTCCTAATTCAAAAAAAGTTTATGTTCAGGGAAGTATTTATTCTTCTGTTAAAGTTGGAATGAGAGAGATTCAAATCTCTGAATCTGATAATTTTTTTTCTTCTAATCCTAGGAATAGCAACGCTTACTTTACTACTTATGATACCAGTGGCCCATACACTGATTCCGATATAGATATTGATATAACCAAAGGCTTACCTAAAATTAGAGAAAAATGGATTATGGAGAGAGAAGATGTTGAAGTTGGTTCGAATTTTTCATCAGTTTTTACAAACAGCGAAAGAACAAAGAAAGATTTAATCCCATTAAAGTTCTTAAATAGAAAACCTTTAGTTGCAAAAGAAGGAAAAAATGTAACCCAAATGCACTATGCAAGAAAAGGAATAATCACACCTGAAATGGAGTATATTGCGATAAGAGAAAATCAGAATATAGAAGCTTTTATAGAGAAAGAGAATTTACTTAATAATCATGAGGGGGAAGAATTCAATACCAGTATCCCGAAGAAACTGATTACACCAGAATTTGTTAGGTCTGAAGTAGCATCTGGAAGGGCAATAATCCCTGCAAACATTAATCATCCTGAGGCAGAGCCCATGATAATTGGAGCCAATTTTTTAGTTAAGGTTAACTCTAATATAGGAAACTCTGCAGTCACCTCTAGCATAGGTGAAGAAGTTGAGAAAGCTGTCTGGTCCTGCAGGTGGGGCGGAGATACCTTGATGGATCTTTCTACTGGTGCCAATATTCATCAAACTAGAGAATGGATAATTAGAAATACTCCAGTCCCTGTTGGAACTGTTCCGATTTATCAAGCTTTAGAAAAAGTAAAAGGCGCAGCAGAAGAGCTAACTTGGGAAATTTATAGAGATACTCTAATCGAGCAAGCTGAGCAGGGAGTTGACTATTTCACTATTCATGCTGGAGTTTTACTTCGTTATGTACCTATGACAGTTAAAAGACGAACAGGAATAGTTTCACGAGGTGGTTCAATTCTTGCTAAATGGTGCCTTTCACATCATAAAGAAAACTTTTTGTATACAAACTTCGAAGAAATATGTGAGATTATGAAAAAGTACGATGTTTCTTTTTCCCTCGGAGATGGCTTAAGACCAGGCTCAATTTATGATGCTAATGATGAAGCCCAATTTGCAGAACTTGATACCCTAGGCGAGCTTACGGATATTGCATGGAAACATGATATCCAGGTTATGATTGAAGGTCCTGGCCATGTCCCAATGCAGATGATTAAAGAAAATGTTGATAAGCAAGTAGACATTTGTAAGGGAGCACCTTTTTATACCCTAGGGCCACTAACGACTGATATAGCTCCCGGTTATGATCATATAACTTCTGCAATTGGCGCTGCAATGATTGGATGGTTTGGAACAGCAATGCTTTGTTATGTTACTCCAAAAGAACATTTAGGTCTCCCCAACAAGCAAGATGTCAAAGACGGTCTGATTGCTTATAAGATAGCAGCTCATGCGGCTAATTTGGCAAAAGGACATCCTACAGCTCAAATTAGAGATAATCTAATCAGTAGGGCAAGATTTGAATTTAAGTGGGAAGATCAATTCAATTTATCACTAGATCCTTATACCGCAAAGTTGTTTCACGATGAGACATTGCCATCAGATAATGCAAAAGTTGCACATTTCTGTTCAATGTGTGGCCCAAAATTTTGTTCAATGAAAATAACTCAAGATATAATGAAGGAGTTTGGTAATAAAGAAAACTCAGATAATACTGAGATACAAAAAGAACTGGAGAAAAAATCTGAAGAGTTCAAAGAAGCTGGCGGTAATATTTACGTTAAGCAAAGCTAGTTAGATAAGTTTTACAAATTATGCCAAAGAGAGTCGATATCCAATCTATTTTAGTAATTGGTTCAGGTCCCATAGTAATCGGACAAGCCTGTGAATTTGATTATTCGGGAACCCAGGCATGTAAGGCCCTAAAGGAAGAGGGCTATAAAGTCATTCTTGTTAACAGTAATCCTGCAACTATTATGACAGACCCTGATTTTTCTGATAGAACATATATTGAGCCTTTAAACGTAGAAACTTTAGAAAAAATAATTATAAAAGAAAAGCCTGATACTATTTTACCTACTATCGGGGGTCAAACGGCTTTAAATTTAGCTATGGAATTGGATGCGAAGGGAATTCTAAAGAAATATAATGTTGAATTAATAGGTGCAAGTATTGAGGCAATCGAGAAAGCAGAGAAGAGAGAGAGCTTCAAGAATGCAATGGAGAAAATTGGTCTAAGAGTCCCAAACAGTACTATTATTTCGAACTATGAATCAGGATTAAAACAAATTAAAGATATAGGTTTTCCAGCCATTATAAGACCTTCTTTTACTTTGGGTGGAACGGGAGGAAGTATCGCGTATAGTTTTGATGAATTTAAAACTTTACTTAAAGATGGCCTAGAAGCTAGTCCTATTTCAGAGGTACAAGTAGATGAATCAATAATAGGTTGGAAAGAATTTGAACTTGAGGTTGTTAGAGACACTAAAGATAATGTAGTTATAATTTGTTCAATTGAGAATTTTGATCCTATGGGAGTCCATACAGGAGATAGTATCACCGTCGCTCCTGCTCAAACTTTAACCGATAAGCAGTATCAAATACTAAGAAATTATTCCATAGATATAATTAGAGAAATT
>JAQWMJ010000044.1:0-8848 GCA_029246845.1 Thermodesulfobacteriota bacterium | reverse complement strand
GTTTTTATGATTTCTCTAAAAATTAAATCATTAATATGTAAAATTTTATTTGTTATCTTCTTTTCCTCTTCCTTAACCTCACCAAATATTAGCGTATCAATTTGATTAAATCTTGACCAATTAATGTAATCGAAACTTGTCTCAAGTAAGGGAGCTCCTTTAATATCTGAGGGGGCCAAGCACATTTTTGAACCTTTATCCTTTACCACTTTATGTATAGATTCAATATCTTCATCCAAAAGAGCACAATCATTCATTAAACGAAGTTTTTCTTCAACTAAGCTTGAGCCAAATTTAATTTTCATAAAATATAGTTTGTTTGAATCTTGATCAGTATAGTACTCGCCATGAAGACGTTTATCTGCATATTTTTTGTTATTGATAACAAAATTCATAGCGACAAATAAGTTGAATTGATTAATATTTGATATTTGAATCTTATAATAATCTTTATTTTCGTTATCTCTATATTCACCCTCTGAAACTATTGATAGGAATTTAATTTTACTATTGTTTGGTATTTCTATAAAATCTGATTGGCTATTTACAGCTACTTTCTTATACAATTTCTTTCCATTTGCTGAAAGGATTTGTTTTTTATTAATTAAATTAATTTTTTTGTTGTATTCATTATTATATTTAATTCTTGCTTGAACTTCATCTTTAAGCTGCAGATTAATATATAAGTAATCTCTATAATCGTTATTACATGAAGCATGATATTGCTCAGGTAAATCGTTACAAAAAGTTCTCTTTTCTTGTTTTATTAGTGACCAGTCATTGTATTTTACAAATCCAAAGATAAATAAAAAAATTAAAAGTATTGATGAACACCCTTTCCCAATATTATTCATAATACGTATTCCTTAAATTGTTCATTTATAACCCAAAGCAAACTTATTCTTTACTTGTCAATACAGCCATAAAAGCCTCTTGTGGTATTTCAACACTTCCGACATTCTTCATTCTTTTCTTGCCCTCTTTCTGTTTATCTAATAGCTTTCTTTTTCTAGAGACATCCCCACCATAACATTTAGCTGTAACATCTTTTCTTAGTGCTTTCACAGTTTCACTGGCTATTATCTTCGATCCTATTGCAGCTTGAATTTTTACTTCAAATAACTGTCTAGGAATTATTTCCTTTAGTTGTTCAGTAATATCACGCCCACGATAGTAGGAATTTGATCGATGAGTTATAAGTGAAAGTGCGTCTACTATCTCACCATTTATTAAAGTATCTAGTTTAACTAAATCAGACTCTACTAATTTTGTTGGTTCATAATCCATAGAGCAATAGCCTTTAGTTATTGATTTAACTTTATTATAAAAATCATAAATCATTTCTGATAAAGGAATTTCATATTCAAGAATAAGTCTTTCTTCAGAAATAAAGTTTATATTTTTTTGGACCCCACGCCTTGACTCACATAGTGCCAATAAGCCACCCAAGAAACTTTTAGGGGAATGAAGACTAATTAGAACAAAAGGTTCACGTATCTTATTAATCTCACTTAAATTGGGCAGGTTCTTTGGGTTGTCTACTTTTACTATTTTTCCATTTGTTTTATCCACCTCATAAACAACAGTAGGAGATGTAGCTATTAAAGATAAGTTAAATTCTCTTTCAAGTCTTTCTTTTATTATCTCCATATGAAGTAAACCTAAGAAGCCACATCTAAAACCGAAACCTAAGGCCGCTGAATTTTCTGCTTCATAATCAATTGAAGAATCATTTAAGCTTATCTTCTCAAGTGCTTCTTTTAATTGTTCATAAAAGTTTGAGTCTATAGGATATAAGCCACAAAAAACCATAGGCTTAATGTTTTTAAAGCCTTTTAAAGCTTCAGTAGCAGGTTTCTCAGTTAGTGTTACAGTGTCGCCCACCTTTGCGTCACCAAGTTCTTTTATCGATGCTGTTATAAATCCTACTTCGCCAGTACTAAGAGTTTTAACTGCCTTAGATTTGGGGTTAAAAATTCCCAAGTTCCTTGTTTCATAAGATCTTTCCGTTGCCATCATTTTAATTTTTTCGCCAACTTTCAGACTACCGCTAAATACTCTAACTAGCAGAACTACTCCCAAATATGTATCAAACCAGCTGTCTATAACGAGAGCTTTGAAATAATTTGACGGATCAACTTTTGGGGCGGGAATTCTTTCTATTACTTCATCTATTATACCCAGAACACCTTCCCCGGTCTTTGCGCTAACAAGAACTGCATTGCTACAATCAACACCTATGGTGTTTTCAATTTCCGCGCAAACTTTTTCTGGATCTGAAGATGGAAGATCTATTTTATTTATAACAGGAATTATTTCTAGCCCCATATCGGCTGCTAAAAAAGCATGAGCTAGAGTCTGTGCCTCAACTCCTTGAGTTGCATCTACAACAAGCAAGACACCTTCGCATGCCATCAGACTTCTTGATACTTCATAACTAAAATCAACATGACCAGGAGTGTCGATAAGGTTAAATACATAATTCTTTCCATCTTTAGCCTTATAGTTAATTCTGACAGATTGAGATTTAATTGTAATACCTCGCTCTCTCTCAATGTCCATATTATCTAGAAATTGATTAGTCATGTCTCTCTTTGTTACTGTATTGGTAAGCTCTAGTATTCTATCGGCAAGAGTAGATTTGCCGTGATCGATATGGGCAATAATGCTAAAGTTCCTAATGTCTTGATTCTTCATCTATCTTTCAGTATAAATCATTTAATATAATTTATTGAATAATAATCCTGTAGCAACCTTAGGATAGAAGTAAGTAGATTTCTGCGGCATTTTCTCGTTATTTAAAACAACTTTCATGATATCAGAGGGTATAAATTTTGGCAAAATTAACCCAACTGATTTAGTGCAAATAGATGATTTTGCGTCATCAAGACTTTTAAAATGTCCAACACTAGAATAAGTTTCTTTAAATAAGTCTATTATTTTTTCTTGAACAGCATAAACGCTCATAGAGTAAAAACTCTTTGAATCCTTTTCTTTTATTTTACACTTAAGTTTAGAGCTATTTTTTTTATCAATATAAAAGAATTCATCTGCCTCTAAAGAGTCTTCGTTCATATCTTCCAACCATTCTTCAGTTGTAAAATTTTCTATAACACTTTTAGTGATTTCTTCTGAGGATAAAGTTTCGTTAAGAACTCTATGTGTCGGGTTAATAAGCAAGCCATCCTGAATCGTCCCAGTTAAATAGAACATTACATAACTCGCCTCATCGGAACTGTTTGCTTTTGAGTAATTTAATGATGTTTCATATCTATGATGTCCGTCAGCTATTAGTATTTCTTTTGAATCAAAAAAAGAAGAAATTTGAGTAATAGTTTTGGAATCGCTAATTTTCCAAATTTTATTTGTTATACCATCTAACGATTTTGCCTCAATTATATGATTATTATTCTTAATAAATTGAGCAACGACTTTCTCTACCGTATCATCTGAATTGTCATACACCCCAAAAATAGGGCTTATATTTGTTTTGCAAGAGTTCATTAATTTAAGTCTGTCAGCTTTAGGTCCGCTAAATGTTTCTTCATGTGGTAGTACTATTTTTTCATTAAAATCGGATAATTTTACTAGTGCAACAATACCTAACCTTTCATATTCCTTACCTTTAAAGATAAATTTTTGATGATAAGGGTATATGCTTTCCATGTCCTCTGCGATTAAGATTTCATTTTCTATCCAGTTCCCAAATAGCTGACTTGCTTCATCGTATTTTTTATCACCTTCGGTCTTATTAAGATCCACCTTTATAATATTATTTTCATGCATCGAATATAGAAGTTCTTGTTGATCTTTGTTGATTACATCATAGGGAGGAGCAATGACTTCACTGATATTATTTATTTTATTCTCGTTATATCTTAATGCTTTAAAACCTTTAATTTTTGCCATTATAAAATTCCTTAATATTCTTTGAGTCTAAATCGCCTTCTCTTATTATGATAAGACCATTTTTCGTGTTTTTAACTATTGTAGACCCCAGAGACTTCTTTATATCTCCATAATCTATTATGCAATCAACTAAATTATGAAAAGTATTATATATTGTTTTAAATAAAAAAATATTTTTATTTCCGCTAACATTTGCACTGGTTGAAATTATTGGACAGTCCAGTAATTCAAATAAACTAGTTACAAATGGATGAGATGAAATTCTACAACATACCTCATTTTTAGAACTAACCAATCTTCTATCAATAGATTTTGATTTTTTAGCTTGAAGTAAAATTGAAAAGGGTCCAGGCGAAAATTTTAATATCAGCTCTTCATCATAATATTCCAGATTACAGAAATCTTTTATCATTTTTAAATCTTTAAATAATAGTGTGAAGTTTTTCTCTTCTTCTCTTTTTTTTATCTCATATATCTTTTTGATAGCATCTTTATTGTCAGCGCTACAACCTAGTCCGTAAAGTGTTTCAGTTGGATAACAAAGAATTGATCCAGATTTTACAAGGCTAAGAATCTTTATTGGGTCTACTTGGGATTGATTATATACTAGCAATTTTATTTATTATGTTTCTCTGCAGCTTTCATAACCTTGTTCTTTAAGCTCTGTCTGAAATTATTTAAGGACTCTTTAATTTCAGGATATTTAATAGAAAGTATTGAAGCAGCATAAATTCCTGCATTTCTGGCTCCACCTTTACCGATCGACATAGTTGCAACCGGAATTCCAGGAGGCATCTGTACGATAGAGAGAAGAGAGTCCATTCCGTTTAAGCATGATGAGTCTATTGGTATTCCTATTACAGGTAAAGTTGTATACGATGCTACTACGCCAGGCAAATGTGCGGCCCAACCGGCAGCAGCTATTAGAACTTCGACACCTCTTTCCTCGGCGGTGCTCATATATTCCTCTAAGAGCTCAGGTGTCCTGTGTGCTGAGGCAATTCTAAGATCATAGGAGATTCCTAATTCATCTAGAATGTTGCACGCATCTGATGCTTTTTCCAGATCAGAGTCACTTCCTACAATAATTCCAACTAAAGGCATGGTTTTAAGATATCTAGATTATGCTAATATTTCAAGAGGATATTATTTTGATAACAAAAGAATTTTTAGAAGATATATGTTTTATCACCCAGCATGACCATGCAAGAGTGTCATTGGATCTCTTTTTAATGATTAATCCAGAGATAACACAAGGGTTAGAAGAGCTAGAAGAGTTAAAATATGCAATTAGAAATCATGATTGTGGATGGATAGAATATGATAGTGTCCCAAAGACAGACAAGCTAGGAAAAGTATTTACTTTTCAGAATATGAAACCGTCATTGCAAGACGAACTATGGATGAAAAGCATTACTAGCTCAGTTATTCCTTATTCTTCGTTGCTTATTGCCCAGCATTTTAAAGCTTTGAGCTTGAATTCTCCTAGCAGAGAAGATGGTAAAAACTTTGCAGAAATATGTGAGATGTATATTAAGAAGAATCATTCAAAACTTTTAAAAGATATTAATCATAAAGATTTTAAGATACATCTAGGATTTCTAAAGTTCGTAGATTTGCTATCTTTAATTTTATGCAGAGAAAGAGAAGTAGCTAAAGACTTAATACCTTCAATTTATGGAATAGATGGGAATATTTTTAATGTAAGTATAAAAAAAGTGGATGATTCGATTTATAAGTTTCCATCTGGTTTTTTAAAAGCCAAGCAAAATATGATTGAAATCCCATATAAGATGCTCCCAATGGAGCTGATTCAAACACCCAAGAAACTTAAAGATGAATTCAGGCATGCTGAAACTAAGTTTAGAAGAATAGGTCTATCTAGTTAATGTATATTTGGTTAGGTCAATATTTTTTAAGAAAGATCTCTTAATTTTTTGAGTAGAAGTTTTCTCGAAATCTTCAAAAGTTAGGTAAAACTTTTTAATTCTTTTGTATGGCTCAATTTGTTTATTAATATCGATACAGTCTTTGTAGATAATCTCAGGAACTTTTTCTTTAGGCTCATTCTTGATTAGTTCTTCGTCAGGACAGATAATAGCAATTATATTTTCATCATCATTACTAAAAACTATAATATCTTTTATATAAATAGATGAAGAAAAAAATTCTTCAATTTCCTCCGGGTAAATATTCTTCCCACCTTTATTAACAATGACAAACTTTTCTCTGCCCGTTATGTAAAGGTATCCCTCATTGTCCAGATAGCCTATATCCCCGGTACTTAACCACCCATCCTTTAAGACTTCTTGAGTTCCTTTCTCGTTTTGATAATAGCCTAGAAATATATTGGGCCCCTTAGCTTTAATTACCCCATGACCTGAATTGTTCGGATTAATAATTGATACTTTACAAGAGCTTATTACTTTTCCAACCGATCCAATTTTTTCTTTTCCAAGTGGGTTGACCGACAAAAGAGGTGAAGCCTCTGACAGTCCATACCCCTGAGTAATAGGTAGTCCTATTTGATTAAAAAGTTTCTCCACTTTAGGGTTAAGAGCCGCACCACCACTTAGTAAGAGCTTTAGATTCTTTAGACCTAATTTCCTCTTTAAGATAAGACCAAAGAGTTTAGGTGAGATCCATAATAAAAATTTTTGAATTGTTGACTGAGAAGTTCGCTTATAAATATTCTTGTATATCTTTTCTAGGATTAATGGTACGACGGGCCATATGGTAGGTTTAATCTCTTTCATTTCTTTAATCATGGTTGTTAGATCAATTTTAGAACAAAAATGAGTATGATTTCCCTTACTGATATTGTGTAGCAAGCTACATGTTAATTCATAAACATGATGTAGAGGTAGGATAGAGAAAGACTTTTCGTAATTCTTTAGTGGAAGAATTTTATGAATATCGTCTATGTTAGATAAAAGATTTTGATGACTCAACATAACACCTTTAGGTTCACCTGTAGTGCCAGACGTGAAAAGAATCTCCGCAAGATTATTCTTTATTTTTAGATTTGTTTTATCTATATTCTTAAGAAGAATCATTGATTCAAGATTCTTATCTTTCTTGTCTTGCATTTTAATTACAACACTATCCATAGATTGCATTATGGATTTGAAGTTATCTGAAATTTTGAAGCTTTTAATCTTGTCAACAATAAATAGCTGAGCATTTGTAAATTGTAGAATAAATTCAATTCCGCGTTTGTTCATTTTTGGGTCTATTGGAACTACTACACATCCATTACTAATTATTGCAAAAAAAGTTATCACCCAATTTATTGAATTTGATCCGGATAAAGCGATATTCGACTTATCACTTAGTTCTAACTTATTCATTTCATTGGCTTTTTTATCAATTGCTGAAAGAAGTTCCATGTATGTAATTGTGTTTAATACTTTATTTTTATATTCAGATAATGCAATTCTATTGGGGAATTTATCTGAAGAAAATTTGATTAATTCATATAGGCTATCGATCTCTTTAAGGTCTAATTTCATTAAATATAATAATACAGTATTGCCAAATTTTTTTGTCAAATTTATAAGATGGCACGCATTTTGCTAATCTCTTTATAAGAATAAAATTAGGAGGTTTTAAAGATGTTTAAAAATAAGACTAAAAATTTTTCCATTTTTATATTTTTGTCTATCTTGTCTGTTCTTTCAGTTAACAACGCGTCAGCGTCAAATTCTCCAGATGAGACAGCTTTCGTTTTTAACACATTGTTGTTCTTAATTTGTGGTTTTCTTGTTATGTGGATGGCTGCTGGTTTTGCAATGCTTGAATCAGGTATGGTTAGATCAAAAAATGTTTCAACAATTTGTTTAAAAAATGTCGGACTATATTCAATTTCAGGAATAATGTTTTACATAGTCGGATATAATCTAGCCTATGGAATTCCAGAGGGTGGATACATCGGTAGCTTTACTTCATTTGCTGCCGCAGAAGATTTAGCTACTGGATATGCAGCGCACTCTGATTGGTTCTTCCAAATGGTTTTTTGTGCAACAACAGTCTCAATAGTTTCTGGAACTATAGCGGAAAGAATAAAAATATGGCCTTTCTTTATATTTGCTGCAATTTTAGCTGGAATCATTTATCCAATAGAGATGGGATGGCAATGGGGAGGCGGATGGTTATCATCAATGGGATTCTCAGATTTTGCGGGATCTACATTAGTACATGCAGCTGGTGGAGCAGCAGCATTAGCTGGTGCTATCATTATCGGACCTAGAATTGGAAGGTTTGGAAAAGATGGTACTTCAACTCCAATTCCAGCATCAAGCATACCTTTGGCTACTCTTGGTACCTTTATATTGTGGCTAGGTTGGTTTGGATTCAACGGTGGATCTCAACTTGCAATGGGATCTAAAGACGATGTAAATGCAATCGCAAACGTGATACTTAATACAAATATGGCAGCATGTGCTGGTGCAGTAATCACAGCAATATTAACACAAATACTCTACAAAAAAGTAGACCTTACTCTAGTACTGAATGGTGCTCTTGCAGGATTGGTATCAATCACCGCAGGGCCTGACTATCCTACAATGATGACTGCAATCCTTATTGGTGCAATCGGAGCAGGACTTTGTACTCTTGCAATTCAAATATTTGACAAGGTTCGTATTGATGATCCAGTAGGTGCATTATCAGTACACGGTGTATGTGGTTTATTCGGTCTATTAGTTGTACCAATGTCAAATGACGGTGCATCATATATGTCTCAATTATATGGCGCAGCGGTTATCTTTGGATTTGTATTTGTTTCTTCATGGATCGTTTGGTCTATTATCAAAGTAACAATGGGTATTCGTGTTACTGCTGAGCAAGAAGATGCAGGTATGGATTTACACGACTGTGGTGTAGAAGCTTACCCTGAGTTTAAAGATTAATTACAGCTAATTATTAATCACTGAGTATT
>JAQWMJ010000042.1:0-12896 GCA_029246845.1 Thermodesulfobacteriota bacterium | reverse complement strand
TTCCACCAGCATCTATTGTATGGGAGAAAAGAGTTGAAAGAAATGATGACGATGTTGCAAAACATCTTCTGTTCTCAACTCCTTACAAATATACAATGAGACACAGATTCTTAACACCTTACTATCCTGGTGCTTAAGACTGTAAGATTCTGCCCGGTTAGGCTTTGCCTAGCTGGGCTTTTTTACTGAAATTTGCCGAAAGACACAAGAGGGTGGAATTTAAAGTCACTCTTGTCGCTAAACTCAAGTTATAGGTTCCACCCTCTCCCAATATAGCAATTGAAAGAAAAAAAAGCAATATTTTTTGCTTTTAGTTGTCTTTTTAAGAGAAAAAAGACTTATATCCAAGTATATTTGATTAAAAATAAAAAAAATTAAATTAATTTGGATATAAGAAATTTCTATATTAATATCATTCAATGTCTCCAATCGTCATAACAAGTTGTGCTTGTAATCCTAAAAAGAAAATTTATGTCAGCATTCCCAGGGAGCTTTATTTCAAAGAAGACATTCAGAATCATGACTGGCAACTGGAGTATTCAAAAAGAGTAAAGGAAGAGAAATATAAGTTTTACAAGGAAAATGTAATATCTGAGGGTGATATTTGGATTGAATATAACAAAGAAGAGATCCAATGCGAAAAATGCGGTAAAAACGTTGAATTATAAAAAAAAAGAGGTACCGCTAAAGTACCTCTCAGGGTTACGGGGATGTTACCATCCTACCTACGCTTCTACAATTCTAGCATAGTTAGGTTTTTAAAATCAACTGTTTTTTTAAAAAATCTAGATTCCTTTGGCTGAGGCCACTTTTGGGTGATTTTTTCGCCATCTAAGATTATTAAGAGCATTAATAAAAGCTTTAGCGCTAGCTATTATTACATCAGTACTTACTCCCTTGCCTCGAGCAAAAAAATCGTCATGCTTGATAGAAACAGAAACTTCGGCCTGAGCATCCATTCCCTCTGTTACAGAAGCAACCGAGTAAGAGTCCAGAACCGGTGTTATTTTTGCTGCCTTAGATATGGCTTTAAATACTGAATCCATGGGTCCATCACCTGACTCTTCCACACTTATCGTTTTACGGTCAATGCTCATGACTATCTTGGCCGAAGGTTTTATCTCTGACCCAGAAGAGCATCTTATAGTTTGTAATTGGTAAAAGTCTGACATCCTCATAAATTCCTCATTTATTAATGAAAAAATATCCTCGTCAAATACATATTTCTTTTTATCGCATAATTCTTTAAATTTTATAAAAGCAATCTCAAAGTTTTCATCACTCAGATCATAACCAAACTGATTAAGCCTGTCTTTGAAAGCATGTCTCCCGGAGTGTTTTCCTAGAACAATATGATTTGAAGGTATCCCTACTTCTGCCGGGTCCATAATTTCGTAAGTCATACTCTCTTTTAGTACACCATCCTGATGAATTCCTGCTTCGTGAGCAAAAGCATTGGCTCCAACAATTGCCTTATTTGGTTGGACTGACACACCTGTAACACTACTAACAAGTTTACTACAAGGGTAAATTTGCGTAGTATCCAACCTGGTAGTAAATGGATTCAAGTCATTTCGAACTTTTAAGGCCATAACAAGCTCTTCTAAGGAAGCATTTCCTGCTCTCTCACCTAGACCATTAATAGTGCACTCAACCTGCCTCGCTCCTTCATGAACGGCAGCTAAAGAGTTGGCAACTGCAAGTCCCAAATCATTATGACAATGTACACTTATAGTTACACCAGAAATCCCATCTACATTTTCATGTAGATTACGAATGATAGACCCAAACTCAGACGGAACACTGTAACCTACAGTATCGGGGATGTTTATTGTTGTGGCACCTGCATTTATGGCAACCTGAATAGATTTATATAGAAAATCTAACTCTGTTCTCGTAGCATCCTCACATGAGAACTCAACATTGCCAGTATATTTAGCTGAGTGAGAGACGGAAGACTTAATAATATCAAGAACTTCATCCTTTGTTTTTTTTAACTTATACTTCAAATGAATATCAGAGGTTGCTATAAAAGTATGAATTCTTGGGTTTGCAGCACCCTTAACAGCTTCCCATGCCCTATCTATGTCTTTCAAATTTGCCCTGGAAAGGCCTGCAACTTCACAGTCCTTGATTTCTTTAGCAATTATTTTAACAGAGTTAAAGTCACCTTCAGATGCAATTGGAAATCCTGCTTCAATAATATTAACACCTAGCTTTTCTAGGTTTAGGGCAACTTTAAGTTTTTCATTTTCATTCATACTACATCCAGGGGCTTGTTCACCATCCCTTAATGTTGTATCAAATATTTTTATCAAATTACTCATTGTCTAAAAAAATATAAGTTACCTTATTTTTTTGTCAATTTTAGGAAACAATAAATCAATCTTATTAATCACTAAATCTTCTTTTAAGGATTCAAAATTGTTCAATATAGATTCATCAAGATTGAGCATACTTTCCTCTAGACCTAAAGATTCCAAAATCTTCAAAGAAGCTTGTGGGCAGACTGGATTGATTAAGAATGATATTATCCGAATAGATTCAAGACTAGTTCTGAGAACAGTAGACAGTCTATCATTCTTATTATTCTTGGCTAAGGCCCATGGTTCCTGAGTATCAATATACTTGTTTACCAAAGAAACAATTTCTATTACCGATGAAATTCCTTTGCTGAATTCAATTGAAGTAATATGAGTTTTATACACTTTGGTTATTTCAAATATTTTTTCTCTCAAGATTGTTTCATCTTCTGAGATGTCAAAATATCCTGGGACTTTACCATCAAAGTTTTTCAAAACCATAGAAAAAACTCTATTAACTAAATTTCCGAAATTATTAGCCAAATCTGAATTGATCCTCGAAATTAAAGAATCTCTAGAAAAATCCCCATCATTACCAAAAGGTACTTCTCTTAGTAAAAAATACCTAAATTGATCAAGTCCAAATTCATCTATTACATCATTTGGATCAACAACATTTCCAAGTGATTTTGACATTTTTTCTTTTTCAACTGTCCACCAACCGTGTGCAACTAAGGTTTTTGGAAGTGGTAAATCTGCAGCCATCAAAAAAGCTGGCCAATATACTCCATGAAAACGCAAAATATCTTTACCAACAATATGGAAATCTGCAGGCCAGAATTGTTTAAAATTTTCACTTTTAGTGTTGGGATAACCTATGGCACTTAAATAATTTACTAGAGCATCCAACCATACATACATTACATGCTTGTCATCACCTGGAACTTTTATACCCCAAGTAAAACTTGTCCTTGATACTGAGAGATCCCGTATACCTGACTCAACGAACCTAAGAACTTCATTGTATCTTGAAAGAGGTTTAATGAAATTAGGGTTCGCATTGTAAAAGTCGAGCAATGGCTCTTGCCAATCAGAAAGTTTAAAGAAATAGCTTGGTTCTTCAACCCATTCTACATCAGATCCACTTGGAGCTTTTCCATCTATGACTTCATCTTCTTGATAGTAGGCTTCGTCTCGAACTGAATACCAACCTGCGTATTTATCCAAATATATCTGCTTCTTATCAACTAAAGTACTCCAAAAAAAGCTTGCAGCTTTTTTATGCTCGTCTGAAGTGGTCCTGATAAATGAGTTGTTTGTTAGCATTAAACTTTTTGAAAGATTTTGAAAATTCGTACTCACATCATCAACAAAGGTTTGTATATTTATATTCTTTCTTTCCGCTGTCTGCTGAATTTTCAATCCGTGCTCATCTGTCCCAGTTAAGAAAAAAACTTCGACTCCCATCATTCTATAAAACCTAGAAAGACAATCGCACGCTATACTTGTATAGGCATGTCCTACGTGGGGCTTGTCGTTTACATAATAAATCGGTGTTGTGATATAAATTTTCTTCATTAACTACCCTACATTTGAACTGTCATTATCTAAAATAAAATCTAAAATTAACTCTTCAAAACCTATTTTCAAATTCAGACTTGTTCCCTTTAAATTAATATTTAAATTCTCCAGGAGGTTTATTAGAATTGTAATATTATAGCTTGAAACTTCATTTAACAGAACATCACTGAAATACTTGTTTTGTTTTTGCTCTTTGTGCTTAAAAATTAAAAGTAGGCTTAGTAACCGAATTAAAGAATTTACAACCTTAGTCTGCTCAGATTTAACTTTAAAGAACATATCTATATAGTCAATTGTTTGTTCGATAGATGAAGCATCCTTTACAGTAATAATTTTAAGAAAGTTTATGATATCTGTAAGGAAACTTTCTGTATAGAAATTATCATAATCATGTGAGCCATCAAGAAGAAACAATCCAACATCCAAAAGATCTTTATCTACGAATCTTCCTTCTAAAGATTTCTTTACAATGCTTTCGGGTAGACTTTCTAAATTCATCTTTATACATCGAGACTCTACCGTTGGTAAAAGCATCGAACTATTTGAAGTGAGCAAGAAAAAAAATAAATAATCTGGAGGCTCCTCTAATATTTTCAGAAGCTTATTTTGAGCTATTAAGTTCATTTTCTCAGCAGAACGTATTATCACAATTTTCTTTTTTGCCTCAAAAGGTTTATTAAAAACCCAGGACTCTAATTTGCTTATATCGTCAACAACTATTTGTTCAGTTTCGATATCAACAAGATAAAAGTCTGGATGAATATTCTTCATAATCTTTTCATTATTTTCTAAAATTATTTCAGAAACTAGACATGCAAAATCCTTCTTTCCAATTGAGTCTTGTCCAATGAAAATAAATGAGCCTGAAACTTCTTCTCTAGATAGATAATTAATAAAATTTTTTTGATTTTTTAAGTGAAACTCGCCTATTTCTCGATTGTACATTTTTATCTAAAGCCTTGAAAAGATACTAAAGTTTGTAGATAAACATTTTTTTATTTTTTCATGTACCTCTAATTCTTCATCTTCCCCATTAATTATATGAACTCTTTGAGTATTTTTAGCTATGCTAAGATACGCTTTTTTAACTCTTGAATGAAAATCAAATGATTCATCGTCAATCTTGTTCCTGCCAGGTCTTTCAACTATTCGACTTAGAGCAGTGTTAACAGAAATATCTAATAAAACTGTAACATTTGGCATAAGTCCTAATGTAGAAGCGGCAGCCATTTTTTTAACTAATTCTATATCTAAATTTCTTCCATATCCCTGATAAGCAATAGTTGAATCACAGTACCTATCGCAAAGAACTATTTTCCCACTATTTAACATTGGCTTAATTAGCTCTCTAACATGTTGAGCCCTGTCAGCACAAAACAAAGAGATTTCCGAAAAAGGGTCTAAATCTAAGTCTGGTATGTCTAATATTATCTTTCTGATCAACTCTCCGACTGCTCCCCAACCAGGCTCACGTGTAATTTCTACATCAAAATGGATTTTTTCTAAAGCAGTTTTAAGAATTTTAATCTGAGTCGACTTACCAGAACCCTCTATACCTTCAAAAGTTAAGAACAATATTTACCTCACGTAGAAATAATTTTTTTAAGTGCTTCTAGTTCATTATAATCTAATTTAACAATTTTTCCCGAATCTAATTCACCCAGTTTTATGGGACCGACGCTTATTCGCTTTAATTTAGAAACTTCTTTTCCAAAGTATTTAAAAAAATTTTTAACGATGTGGTTTCTACCTTCGTGAATTTCTATTTTTACTAAAGATTCTTTATTTTTGGAGTCTAATAGTTCAAGTTTCTCTGGCAATAAAAATCCATCTTTTAGACTTGCACCTTTCTGCATCTTCTCAAAGAAACCTTTACTAATGCTGCCAGCTAGATGAACTAAATAGGTTTTTTGAATCAAGAAGCTTGGGTGGGATATATGATGTGCTATTTGTCCATCATTTGTGAAAAGAAGTAGACCTTCTGTGTCATAATCCAACCTTCCAATTGGAAAAAGTTTTGCATCAATACTAGGAAGTAAATCTTGCACTGTCTTTCTTTTTTCATCATTTGCCATAGTTGTTAAAAAAAATCTTGGCTTATTCATTTTATAGTATTCATAGCTTTGAGGAACTAATTCTTTGTTTTGATAAAAAACCTTATCTTCATTCGTATCTATAACTTTTTGTAGCCTTTTTTCGACCTCACCGTTTACAATAATTTCACCAGACTCAATTAGCAATTCAGCTTTTCGTCTAGACGCAAGACCACTAAGTGATAAATATCTATTTAATCGAAGCTTCATAATAAACTGACTTATTTATCTTTAGAAAGCGACTTATCAACTACTTCCATAGTTATTCCGGCATGAGCCCAACAAGCACCAGCGTTCATCACCATAGCTATATTGATAGCTTCAGTAATTTCATCTTTGGTTACACCCTCTTGTATGCCATCCTTAATACAGCTCCTTACACACCATGCACATTTAGCAAGAATTGCACAAGCAAGCCCCATTAGTCCTTTTTTAAGTTTTTTAGATAAATGTCCATCCGCATATACTTTTTCATTAAACACGGAAAACTTTTCGAACATTGTACCGCTATGATTATGGAAATCTTTTATTTGTGGGGTAATGTTTTTACTAAAAAAATTACCTTCTGTTACATTTTCTTTATTATTCATTTTATCAAAATTCTCATAGGCAATACTACTGTAAGCATAGGGCTGTCCGATTGCTAGGCGCATAGATATAAATACTGTCTCTGCTATTTCTTCCGCAGATGCACCAGCTGCTAGAGCTAATTTCGTTCTAGATCTTATACAATAGGGGCAGCTAGTCATATGTGCACAAGCAAGTCCAATTAGCTGCTTGTCCTTTTTACTAATCTTTCCTTCGGCAAAAACTTCGTTATGATAGCCCATCCATGCATCATTTAATTCAGGTGCCGCATTTTTAAGTTGTCCCATATACTTAGAAATATCGTCTTTATAAATACTGTCGCTCATAATATACTCCTTATGTATCAATTATATCATAGAATAGATTATGAATAAGAAACTTATATCAAACATTGAGAGAAAAAGGCTGGCTGAGATTAAAGGCTTCTTAAAATCAGAGAACATACCCTTAACCTCTTTGGTTAAAATAAAAGGTGATGCATCTTTTAGAGTATATTACAGAATAAAGAATACTGATCTTGTTTTAATGGATGCAAATCCAAGAACTAATGAAAAAATAAGTTCTTTTATTAAAATACAAAAGATATTGTCTGAATATGGAATAAACGTTCCGAAGATTTATAAAAAAGATGTCTCATTAGGTTTAATGATTATCCAAGATTTAGGTAAAAAGAGGTTTGTAGATTATGTAAATCGTGAAACAATTTTAGGTTCTATGGATATATTGTCCCAAATCCACAGTAAAAGTATTGAAATGCCTAGCAAGATAAAGAATATAAAAAAATATACACTGAATGAGCAAATGAAAGAAACTGATTTATTTTTTTCCTGGTACCTTAAAAAACACCTAAAGAAAACTATCTCCAAAAAAGAAAAAGATAGTTTTAAGACTATCTTTAAAAAAATATATAAAGAACTAAACATTAAAAACTACTGCTTAGTACTTAGAGATTTTCATGTGGACAATATAATACCAATGCCTGGGGTGGACTCTTCAAATGGAAGAGACGTGCCAATTAGTTCAATGAACGAGCTAGGCTTAATTGATTTCCAAGACGCACTAGTGGGTTCGCCCGCTTATGATTGTTCCTCTTTTATAGATGATGTAAGATCGCCGATAGATATAGAAAAGGATGAGAGGACAATTTTTAAAGGTCAACATAGTGTTAATTTGAGTTTAAACATTAGACTTCGTGAAAAAAAAATAAAGGGTGACAAAGAACCATCTATTGTATGGCGACGCAAAAAGGAACTCGAACGACTTTATAAAGAAGAAATTGAGGATATAAATGTTGTTCTCAAGCTAAATAATACTGCATATCAAGCATTGAAAAACTTTAATAGACAGGTTGACTATTTTTCTATACAAAGAAATCTGAAGATTCTTGGAATTTTTTGTAGACTTAAGTATAGAGATAAAAAATCTAACTATATCAAATACCTTCCTAGAGCAAAGAAATTTATTAGGGAAAATTTAAAAAACCCCGAATTTAAAGAATTGAGGAATTGGTTTATTGAAAATAAAATAAATGTTTAAAAAAATAAACTTAGAAAACTTTACCATTAAACAAAAAACATTAAAAAATAAATTTAATGAAGACTCGATTTCTCTTTGTTCTTTTATTGATGAAGACTTAAATCAAAAAAAAATTATAGAGCTTGGCACGGGCTCAGGAATAATATCAATTTTTATCGAGAAGAATTTTAAGGTTAATGAGGTTGTATCAGTCGAAATTGAAGATATAGCATTTGATGTATTGAAAGAAAATATTAAAATAAACAATTGTGTCAAAATTAGACCTTACAAGATTAATATTAAAAATCTAAAAAACTTTTTTAATCCCGCTTTATTTGATTTAATTATAACAAATCCGCCATACTTCAAAATCGGACATGGAAAAAAACCTTTAAACAAAGAGAAGCTTCTCGCTCGACATGAAGTAATGTGCGACATGAAGGATATATTCAATGTGAGTTCTCATTTATTAAGAAAATTGGGGTCTCTACTAATATGCTATCCCCAAACTAGAGAGGAGGAAGTTATAACAAATGCAAAAAGAAATAAGTTCAAATTGATGGAAAAAAAATCTAATAATAAAATTAACTTTTATCGATTGATTAAAGACCAATAGCATTAATTAACTTTTCTAGATTTTTACTATATGCAGAAATGCCAACTGAAGTATTAGTTACCCTATCTGTAATATATTCTGTATCAATATCTAGACCGTATATGCAAAAGACTTTTCCTTTAGTTTCAAAAACTGGTAACTTAGATCTCATAAATTGTGGAATTTTATTATCAATGAAAATATCTTGAAGTTTTTTTTCATGAGAATTCTTCAATTTAACCCTATCTCCATTCTTAAAGTTTCTAACTTTAATATCAATTTCATTTGAAGAAAAATCAAAAAGCTTAGTGGGGAGATTTTGAACCTTATCGTATTTATCAATTTTAACAATTAAACTGTTATCTTTCCATAAGCCTGTAGATTGTATATTAATATCATATTTATCATTTTCTACTGGATTTAGCTGAATAAAGAGAAAGTCATAACCTTTACAAATTTGCACTTGGCTTGTAAGAAAAAACTTTCCAGAGGCATTATTAGTAGAAGCCAAAGAAACTATATCGCTAATGTTTTTGAAGCTAACAAAAACATCCTTGGTTACTCTCTTATTTAAAAAACTATATAGCAACTCTTTTTTTTCAAAAGGACTAAGCTTGTTAAACTTTTTTAAAGGAACAATAAAGTCGTTACTATCTATACGCTTTATAAGTTTTTTCTCTAATAACTGAATCCGATTAATAACAAAATCATTCTGATCAGAGATATGCTCTAATGTATACTTAATTGTTTAGCTAAAATTTGGGTTCATTTTGAAGATAGGTTGGAATTTGTTTTTTCTTATATTATTTCTTTTATATTTTTCATCTGCATTTGTTTTGTCTTCAACCCATGGAATATTTTGCTCTATAGCATACTCCTCAATCTCTTTTTTAGATACTTCCAATAGAGGCCTGAAATATAAACCGTTTAAAATTGACATAGAGCTGAGCCCCTTAAGTGACGATCCACGAATCAGCCTCATTAGAAATGTTTCTATCTGATCATTATTGTGATGACCAAGGGCAATTATAGTTGACCCTGTTTGGCCGGCTATTTTTTCAAAGAACTTCTTTCTGTACAATCTTCCTGTCTCTTCAACTCCTTTTTTTAAAAATTTTGAAGCTCTAAAGATATTAAGTTTTTTAAAGAAATAAGGTAGAGAGTATTTATTACAGAGATCCTCTACAAAGATCTCATCTAAGTCTGAGCTTTCTTTCCTAAGCATATGATTAAAATGACAAACATTTATTTTTAAATTTAATTTAGATTTTACCAAAAGGTTAAGTAACACAGATGAGTCTTGTCCGCCAGATACACCTACTACAATTGCTTGTTTTTTCTTTAGAAATTTTTCTAAATTAAAATTTAAATTTTGATAGAGAGCTTGGGTCATTAAAAGCAAGTCCTCCTGAAAGTATTAGTTGAAATGCCTCATCGGCGGATATGTCTAATTGCTGAATCTCATCTTTAGTAAAAAAAACTAAAAAACCCGAGCTAGGATTTGGAGAAGTAGGGATGAAAATTGGAATCTTATCTAGCTGATCGGAGTCAACAGGGTGAGTTGCAAAACCTAAACAATAAGCTCCTCTTCTAGGATATTCAACTAAAACAACATTTTTTTGCTTTTCACCCTCAGAGAAAACTATTTTAGAGATTTCTTTAGTGGTTGTAAAAATTGCATTCGCTAGCGGTATCTTAGATATCGTTTTTTCCCCAAACTTTACTAAAAGCTTACCAAGCAAATTTTTTGTACCCAAACCTAATAAGGTTATCAAAAAAATAAAAGAAAAAGCTGCTACCAAAAAAAGAATTATTTCAGTAAAAAAAGGACTTATAACATCTGGAAGTTGAATAAATCTTGCCGGAGTATGGACTACTAAAGAGTTGAGCCACTTACCTACTTCTAAAACTAAATAGGTTGTAATAACAAAAGGAACAAAGACTGCCAATCCAGAAACAAAATTTTGTCTAATAAAATTTAATAGCTTGTTCATCAAATTTCACCATCTTCTTTTGGTGAATTAAGTTTCTTTTTTAAATCCTTACTTGGCCTGAAAACAATGGCCTTTCTTTCCCCAATCTGTAAAGGCTCACCTGTAGTTGGATTCCTTCCTAATCTTGATTTTCTTTCTTGGATTTTAATAGAGCCGAAACCAGGAAGTTTTACATCCTTTCCTTGACTCAAATTTTTCACAATTATATCAAAAAATTTATCAACTATCTTGGTAGTTTCTTTTAAGCTAATACCAAGATTCTTATTTAAAATATTTGCTAAATCTTTTTTTGTCATAGCTACTCTCTAATTTCTAAAGGAATTTCTTTCTGAACATTCAACAAAATTTTATCTAATTCTTCGGAAACTTCCTTATCCTCCAGCGTTCTATCATCAGCTCCAAAAAGAACAGATATGGATAGGCTTTTCTTATCATCCCCTAACTTTGAATTTTCAAAAACATCAAAAATAAAAGTTTGTTTTACTATTGATGATTGACAATTATTTATTAAATTTACAATGGTAATACCTTCAATGCTTTTATCTATTAAAACTGAAACATCTCTTTGAACAAAAGGAAAGGCTCCAAAAGTTTTTAAAGTTTTGGGTTTAATCTTAATGTTGGAAACTTTATCCAAGAAAAGAGTAGACACTATTAGTTCCTTTTTAATATTACTTGCTGACAATATCTCTGGGTGTAGTTCCCCTAAGAAGCCTATTTCTTCATCATTATATAAAATGATTCCTGATTTTCCAGGATGTAAAATTGTTGAATATAGTGTTTCACTTTCGGATTTAACACTTAAATTTTTAAGGTCAAGGCCAGCAAATTCGACAAAGTTCTCCACTGTTTTTTTAATATCATAAAAATCAAAATTTTCCTTATCCCACATTACATTATTTAATTCTATGGAACATATTGTTGCAACTTCCATTGTCTGAGAAATCTTCTTACTTGAATTGTGAAATACATTACTTATTTCGAATAGCTTAAGCCGTTCATTCCCATGATTTAAATTATAGGAGGCATTTTTTAAAAGAGATGGAATCAAACTTGATCTTAAGAACTTAGAATCTTTAGATATAGGATTAAGAATCTCAACTTTCTTTAAATCATTAAAAATATCATCGTCCGTGAAACTAAAATTTATTACTTCAGAAAAACCGTCTTGAGAAAAAGACTCTCTTGCTCGATCTGACAATTCTCTTAAATCCAAAACAGGATTTTTAAGTTTTTCTCTAATGGAAACTTGTGGAAGTATTGGAACTATAGAATCATATCCCTTCATTCTTGCAATCTCTTCTACCAAATCATGCTCATGCTCTAGGTCAAACCTATAGTCTGGAACTGAAAATATATTTTTAGAATTGTTATTTTTTTCAGGCAGTAAGCTAATTGACAACGAGTCTAATATCGAAACAATCTCTTCATCACTAATTTCTATTCCCAAAATATTTGGAACTTTTTTAAGATTTAACTGAACACTACGTGTATTTTTTAAATCTGAGTAAGTATCAATATATTCTTTAGAAATTTCTCCAGAGCATATCGACTGAATTAATTCTGCCGCATAGCTTAGGGCTTGGCTAACAGAATATTCAGAAACATGTCTCTCAAAACGATAAGAAGACTCCGTGGATATGTTTAACAACTTTGAGCTGGCTCTAACCTTGCTTGGATTAAATGATGCGCACTCAATAAGTATATTCTTGGTTTCACTATTCACACTTCCCCTTTTGCATCCTATTATTCCCGCCAATGCAATGGGTCCTGTATCATCACAAACAACTAAGTGATTATCAACTTTTTTTGATTCATTACTTAGAGTATCAACCTCACCTTTTGCAGATGTTGTTAGAGATATTTTTTTTCCATCCAGTTGATCAAAATCAAAAACATGAATTGGATGGCCAGTATGTAACATGAAGAAATTTGAGGCATCAACAATATTATTAATCGAGGTAATATTCATCTTAGCAAGAAAATTCTTGAGCCAAAAAGGTGAAGGACCAATTTGAACATTATTTATCTTTGTTAGGGTGTATCTTATTATATCGCCTGAATCTAAGTGGACAGAGACTCCCTCCAAAGAGTCAACTTTTTTGTAAGCTATGTTATGTTCAAGCATTGGATTTGTAAATTTAAAATTTAATGCCGCAGAAAGTTCCCGGCAGATTCCAAAAACTGAAAGGCAGTCACCTCTGTTGGGAGTTATAGAAACATCTAT
>JAQWMJ010000030.1:0-6355 GCA_029246845.1 Thermodesulfobacteriota bacterium | reverse complement strand
AACCAGTGACTGGGTTATCGCTGCATAAGGAAAGTTCTTCGTTGAATACATTTTTATTATTTTCATTCATTTTTACTTTTTTAATGGATTTATTTTTCTATTTAAATTCTTTAATAAATCTATTTTATCCTCTACTTTTTTAGCAATTTCATTAGTTAAAGTTTCAGATTTTACAGTATAAAGTATCCATCTTGGAAAAATGAATTTCATTTTAAAGTACACATCTGTATCAGAGGTTAAAATTGTTGCCTCTAAGTCACTTAAAGTAATAAAATTAAAATTAGTCAAAGCGTATCCATCATATTGGAAAATATTATCACTTTGGACAATATCTGTTTTATTGACCTCTCTTTTAGTATTCTTTCTAGTTTTTTTAGGTTTATTTGATAGTTTATATAATTTAAACACACCCTCTGGGCTAACGACTTTATCTATAGCTATAGATATTGCTTTTTGCCCAAAAAGAAGACCACCAAATTTTTTAACATCCTCAAATATCCCTTCTATTGGATTATCTAAACTATTCTCTCTTAACTTCTCTCTGTCTTTTAGGAAAGATTTAACATCTTTCTTTAAAGACTCTTTAAGGCTAGGCCAATCCATGTAGTTATTTAATGTCTGAGTGTCTTGTTCTTGAATACTAGTAACAATTTTATATAAACTAAAAAAAGGAGAGATATAAAGAAGAATAATTAGTGAAAGAATCAAATATAAAGAAGTTTTCATTTTTTTTTATTCTACACTTTATTATAAGAAAGCAAAAATAATAGTTCTATTTAATAAAGATTAAACGATTTCCTTTATCTTGATTGAAATAACTGAGCGCCCATTTTGTAATCACAGAAACTTTACTACCAAAACCAATGAGATATAAAATATGAATAAATATCCACAACAACCAAGCAATAAACCCTTTGGATGTTATGAAACCAAGGTCCGCGACTGCTTTATTCCTTCCAATAACAGCCAAGGATCCTTTATTATTATATTTAAACTCTTTTTTGTATCTTTTATTATTAGAAATCCTATTTTTTATAAATTTTGCGACAAATTGGCCGGATTGCATTGCTACAGTAGCAACACCAGGAAGATAGTCCTTTCCATCTTTAAATCTAGCCAAATCTCCAATCACGAAAATATTATCGTGCTCAGGTATGGTGAAGTCCTTATTTACAATAACTCTTCCCACATTATCAAGTTGGACCCCAGTAGAATCAGCCAGAATCTTACCCATAACTGAAGCCATTACGCCTGCTCCCCAAAGAATTGTCTTAGCTTCAATTTTTCTACTTTCATCTTTAATTTTATAGTAAACAGTATCATTCTGAATATCTGTAACAAGGGAACTTGTCAGGACTTCAACTCCCATTTCGGTAAGATATCCACGAGTAACTTCAGAAAGTGACTCTTTAAAAGAGGGTAGAACATTTGGCAATCCTTCTAATAAGAAAATTGAGCATTCTTCCTTAGTATTAATATTATGGAATTGTTTCTCGAAAGTCTGAAACGCTAAGTCCGCAAGAGCGCCAGCTAGTTCAACACCAGTAGGTCCCCCACCAACAATGACAAAGGTTAATAGTTGCTTTCTCCTTGTGGGATCACTTTCATTTTCTGCGAGCTCAAAAGCAGTAAAAATTTTCCTTCTCATCTCAAGAGCATCTTCTATTGTCTTTAAACCTGGCGCATTTTTTTGCCACTCATGATGACCAAAATAATGATGGCTGACACCTGTGGCAATTATAAGGTCATCGTACTTAATTCTTGTATGACTTTTTGTGTTGATATGTCTACTTCTGACATCGATACCCGTAGCCAAATCAAGCCTAACTGTGATATTCTCTTTCTTTCCAAATATAGACCTAATTGGTGCACTTACATCTGTTGCTGAGATAGTTCCTGTAGCAACCTGATACAAGAGTGGTTGAAACAAATGAAAGTTTCTTCTATCTATAAGTGTTACATCGACGTTAGAATCAACTAGTTCATTAACTGCATAAAGTCCACCAAAACCAGCACCGACTACAACCACATGATGTCTTTTTTCATTTGAATGATTCATCATTTCTTATTATAACTAATCTAGATATTTTTTTTCATTTGGCTACTACATTTTGAGCATAAATCAGAATCTTTACTATCAAAGTCCTGTTCATCAAAGTGCATCCAGCACCTTTCACATTTTTTAAATAAAGTTTTTTCAACCTTAATATCTAGTTCAAACTTATCACTTTTATAAATTTCAATTTCAGAGACAATTAAAGTCTTTTTAAGGAGGGCAGTATTCTCCAAATAGAAATCAAAGTTATCACTATCAAAACCAAGAATGATTTTGGCCTCCAGAGAAGAGCCTAAAATCTTATTAGTTCTCATTAATTCAATTTCTTTAAGTATTGGCTCTCTTATACTTAAGACTCTATCCCACTTCTCTTCTAGTTTTCTATCTGAATATAATTCTGAAGAAAGCTTACTGTTAAATACTGTTTCTTCACTATATCTTTCTGACCAAGCCTCTTCCGCTGTAAATGAGATTATAGGTGATAGCAGCAAAGAAAGCTCTCTAAATATTATAGAAATTGAAGACTGGGTTGAAAGTCTTTCAATGGAATTTTTAGAGAATGTATACAACACATCTTTTTGAGAATCTAAGTATATAGAACTTAATTCTTTGGATGAAAAAAATAATAAGGCATTTAATGCTTGATGAAAGGAATACTCTTTACTTAAATCAAGGAACTGACTCTTAACTTTAGAAAATTTGATTAGTATCCATTTATCAATCTCCTCTAATTTATTAAAATCAATAGCATCTTCTTCTTTAAAATCATTCAAATTACCAAGTAAGAATTTAAAAGTATTTCTAATTTTTTTATATTTGTCCTTAATACTTTGTAAGATATTGTCAGAAATACGAATTTCCGATGAGTAGTCCTCGCTTGCAACCCATAATCTTAAAATATCAGCACCATTCTCATTAATTATTTTTTGTGGGTCTACAACGTTACCTTTTGACTTGGACATTTTTTGTCCTTTATTGTCAACTACAAAACCATGAGTAAGAACATTTTTATATGGAGCTATATTATTTGTTGCGACTGACGTTAACAGACTACTTTGAAACCACCCTCTATGTTGATCATTTCCTTCTAAATATAAATCCGCAGGATATGAATTGTTTTCAATTAAAACTGTCTTCCAAGAGGTTCCGGAATCAAACCAAACATCAAGTGTATCCTCCCCTTTTTTTAAATTAATGGATTCAGGCTTATATTTCTCTGGTAGTAACTCCTCAACTGTATACTTCCACCACGCAGAAGAACCTTCCTTCTCAAATAGATTGATGATATTTTCAATTATGTCTTCATTTAGAAATACCTCTCCAGTGTCAATATAATAAAAAACTGGAATTGGAAGTCCCCAAGATCTTTGTCTTGAAATACACCAATCTGATCTTTCTTTTATCATGTTAGCGATTCTTTTTACAATAGACGGTGGATACCATTTTACTTTTCCAATCTCATCTAAGGATTTATTTCTAAATTTGTCAACAGAAGCAAACCATTGATAAGTCGCTCTAAATATTGTGGGTTTTCCTGTTCGCCAATCATATGGATATTTATGCTCGTAATCTTCTAAAAGAAGAAGAAGTCCAGTTTTATCTATATTTTCTATAACTTTCTCGTTCCCTTCTTTTAATACATTCAAGCCAACAAGATTCTCTGGTACTGCATCGGTAAATCTACCTGCAGGGTCAACAGGTGAAAAGATTTCCAAGTTATTCTTGACGCCAGTAGTGTAATCATCAATTCCATGACCGGGTGCAGTATGAACAAGACCGGTACCAGTCTCACGAGTAACATAATCTGCTAAGAGTATAGGACACTCATCGCCAGAAATCGGTGATAAATATTTTAAGTTTTCAAGGTCCTTGCCCGGTATAGTTTTTATTAAAATTAGATCCCTTTTAATTTTACTACTAATTTCTTTTGATAACTCTAATTCAACTATTATAAAATCTTTATTGTCTTGAAATATTCCGTAGTCAAAATCTTTATTAACTGAGATTGCTTTATTTGCTGGAAGTGTCCACGGTGTTGTAGTCCAAATTAAAAAAGAAAGTTTGCCATCAATATTAAATTGAAGCTGGGACTTTACATTAGCAGCAGCTTTACATTTAACGTATACACTTCTTGAAATATGATTTTCTGGATATTCTAGTTCAGCTTCAGCTAAAGCAGTCCTTGAACTTGGGCTCCAATTAACGGGTTTTAATCCTCTATAAATAAAACCACTAAAAAACATTTCTGAGAAAACTTTAATTTGATTAGCCTCAAAGTCCTGATTCATTGTTAAATAAGGATTATCCCAGTCGCCAATTATTCCTAACCTTTTAAATTCGTCTCTTTGGGATTCCACAAACTTCATAGCAAAATCCTTGCAATTATTTCTTATTTCTAATTTAGTTATATCTTTAGTTTTTACTTTCTTTAAAACTTGATGTTCGATTGGAAGTCCATGACAGTCCCAACCGGGAATGTAATTAATACTTTTTCCTATTGAGGAGTTATATTTTAAAATAATATCTTTCAGTATTTTATTAAAACAGTGACCAATATGAATTTTACCGTTAGCAAAGGGTGGTCCGTCGTGTAAAACGAACAGTTCATCAGACTTAGTTTGCATTATTTTATATATATCTTGAGAATTCCAGAATTTTAATATCTCAGGCTCTTTTACAGAAAGATTTGCTCTCATCTGAAAATTAGTCTTTGGTAGGTTTAAAGTTTTGTTATAATCTTGGCTCAATTATTTTCCTTTAAGAATCTTAGAGATATTATCATAAATTCTTCTAGAAAAAAGAACCCATTGATCCCAAATATCATTGTTATAATTCTCTTGACTTACAGTCTTAACAATTCTTATTCCGTATTCTTCCTCGCTTAATTCTATATCATCATCATCCTTAATCATAGACATGAATACTGAACTCAGTTTGTGCATTATCTGAACGTTCTTTTCTTCTATGTCTCTGAATTCAGTAATTAGGAGTTGGACACCTCTTATTTTTGACCCACCAGCCATCATTGTGGACCCCATTCCCCATCCTTTTTTTGCCCTGGGTGTTTCAGACCTTATCTGCATCTCCATTAATTTATATCATACACCGTTTTCTAAATATTTTTATATAAATAAAGAAAAATATGCTAGATTAAACACTGTATATGTATGACTACGATGTAGCAATTATTGGTGGTGGTCCTGGTGGATACGTAGCTGCTATTGAAGCCTCAAGGCAGGGTCTAAAGACAGCTTTAATAGAAAAGGAGTCTTTAGGAGGTACGTGTTTAAATAATGGATGTATTCCTTCTAAGTCACTTCTGAAATCTGCAGAAATTGCTGATTTGTTAAGCAATAAGGCAAAAAAAAGAGGTTTTATATTTGAAAATCTATCTTATGACTACGAATTAATCGTTAGCAATAGCAAGAAAAATACCAAGAGACTAAAAAGCGGTCTTACAAGTCTTCTTTCAAAAAAGAATATAGATATTTTTCATGGGCTAGCTTCGTTTAACACCTCTAACGAATTAAATATTAATGAAGATGGAAAACATATGAATATCACATCTGACAAAATAATAATATCAACTGGTTCAAAGCCTTTTTTTCCTAAAGATCTCAAACCTAATGGTAAAAGAATAATTGACAGTGATTTTGTATTAAATTCAAAAAGCTTACCAGAGAATATTTGCATTATAGGCGGGGGCTATATAGGTATTGAATTTGCATATCTATATAGCAGTTTTGGTGTCGAAGTAACCATTGTAGAGAGTTCGGAATCAATTCTAGGCTTTGTTGATAGTGAGATAGTTGATGAGTTAAGAAAGAACTTCACAAAAAGAGGAATCACAATATATGAATCAACTAAAGTTGAGATAATTAAAGAAACATCAAGAGAAATAAGAGTGTCCTTACTTAATTCAGATAATGAGCTTGAAATAGATTTTGATTTAGTTCTTATATCTACAGGAAGAATGCCAAACACTGAGAATCTTAGTTTAGAAAATTCAGGTGTTAAAATTGATAACTTTGGTTTTATCAAAGTTGATAAAAGTTTCCAAACAAATATAGAAAATATTTATGCGATTGGTGATGTGATCGGTGGATCAATGTTAGCTCACAAAGCATCTGAAGAGGGATCGAAAGTTGTAGACTGTATTTTAGATAGTGATTTTGTTAATTCAGAAAATATTATACCTGCATGCATTTACTGTCAGCCAGAAATATCATATGTAGGTATTTCGGAGGAAACTGCTAAAGAAATGAAAATTTTTTATAAGGTTTCAAAATACCCTTTTAA
>JAQWMJ010000027.1:0-24260 GCA_029246845.1 Thermodesulfobacteriota bacterium | reverse complement strand
TAGTAAATAAAACTTTTTTTTCTATCATTTTTAAATCTTAAAATAATCTCTAATTAAAGTAATTGAGAATTTCTCTATATCCTTCGGGTTAGAATGATAAGCTTCGTTCCATTTTATAGTCTGATCTATAGCTCCCAAAGTCTTATATTTGTTCTTCCATCCAAGCTCATGAAATGCTTTTTTTGAGTTTAATAAAAGATTTTTTGATTCTTTAAAGCCTTTATTTTGATTTAAAAATTTTATATCTTTAAACTTAAAATATTTTGCGATATAGTCCACTATCTCTTTAACAGTAACTACATCTTTCTGAACTGGCGCAAAATTATAAGATAGAACTTCTTTTTTTCTTATTTTCTTTAACATTACAGTTTGCACTAAGTATCCATTAAGAACGTCGAATATGTATTGCCATGGTCTTATTGAGTTGGGATTTCTGATAGTTAGTCTGTTCTTATTGATAATTGATTCAAAAATATCAGGGATCAATCTATCCTCTCCAAAATCACCACCACCTATAACATTTCCAGCTCTTGCTGTTCCCACGGCAATGTTATTTTTTAAGAAACTCTCATAAAATGACTTAGTCAAAATCTCTGAACATGCTTTACTGGATGAGTATATGTCTTTACCGCCTAGGTTATCCGTTTCTTTAAATGCCTTTTTACTATCGTCATTCTCGTAGCATTTATCTGTCGTAACATTTAAAAAAAACTTAAGGGTCTTAATATTGCTGCAAATATCAAGCAAGTTTGAGACACCTAATATGTTAGACTGAATTGTCTCTAAAGGATTCTTGTAAGATCTAATTACATAGGGTTGAGCAGCAAGGTGGAAAATAATCTCTGGCTTAATTTTTTCAATTGATTTTGCTAATTTTTTATAATCTACAAGGTTAATATAATTCGATTTTATTTTTTTATTAAGCTTGATTATATTGTAGAAGTTACCTCTTGTATCCTCTGGTTTCAAAGATATACCATAAACTTTGGCTCCCAACTCACTTAAAATTAAAGAGAGCCAGGCACCTTTAAAGCCAGTATGTCCAGTAACAAGGACCCTTTTACCAGAATAGAATCTTTTTAAGTTCATTTTTTACCAGGTTTTCCAAGGTGGGTTTTTGAGTTTTGATAGTTCTTCTAAATAAACTTTATCTCTAATTGTATCCATTGGATGCCAGAAACCTAGATGTTTAAATCCCATCAAATTTCCTGAAGCTGCGATTTTTTTTAGTGGGGCTTTCTCCCATTGCTCATTACTATTAGTAATATATTTTAAGGCTTTTTTGTTAACCACGAAGAAGCCTGCATTAACAAATTTATCAGAGTTATCTTGCTTCTCTTTTATGCTAGAGATTGTGTTTCCTTTAAAAGTAATCGATCCGAATCTTCCTTCTGGAATTGCCGCAGTCATTGTTACTAATTTTTTATGTCCCTTGTGGAATTCTATACTCTTTCTGATATTGACATCTCCAACACCATCACCATAAGTTAATAGAAAATCATCTTCAGGTATATATTTGGCAACTTTCTTGATTCTACCTGCTGTATTCGTTTCTAATCCTGTATCAATAATGGATATCTTCCAATTCTCTTTAACATTAGAATCTACTTCGATACTATTATCTTTTATATCAATATGAATTACGGAATTATTAACTTTATAATTAACAAAGTAATTTTTTATATAATTTGATTTGTAACCTGTACAAATTATGAACTCATCAACACCATGAGCCGAATAATGCTTCATAATATGCCAAAGTATTGGCCTATTTCCAATCTCAATCATTGGCTTTGGAACTTCTTGAGTCTCTTCACTCAACCTTGTACCTTTGCCGCCTGCTAGTATTACACATTTCATAATAAATCTATAAGATATAATACTATAAGGAATCGATATATAAATGGGAAAATCAATTTATTTTAAACTAGTTCTACTTCTTTCAGTCTTTTGTTCTGGTTATTTTAGAATTTACAAAAATTTAGCTGAATCAAAGCAGTTCTTTTGGGATTCAATGGTTTACTATTGCGGGCCTTTCATCTATAGTCAGACAGGTGCAGGATACGGTCCGCTTGTGGATTGCTCTAAAGAATTAATAAACTTTAAATTTGTTTATTTGCCAATCTATTTAAGAATTTTAAACTTTTATATTCTAACTCCTGAAGTTTTTCAAATTATTTGGATATCAATTCTTACTATTTCTGTTTTTATAATTATTATTACTATCAGAAAAATATACGGTCCAATAAGTATATTAATGTGTCTCGTTATATCAATATTCAGCTTTAGCTCTATTCCGCTATATGGTTATATTTCTGGAAATATATCTTCCATCCTTTATGTTTCAACAACAATTGGACTTTTACTATCAACCTCTAATAGATCAAGGATTAGAGATTTAGGTATGATTTTGATTACTCTTCCAAGCTTATTTAAAATTCATATGATTCTTTTTCTACTAGTGCCTTTTGCTTTAACAAAAAGTACAGATATTAAAAAGTTATTTATTTTATTCATATCTCCTTTTGTCTTTATTGTTATCAATCACAATCTTTACCCACAAGAATTCACTTTATTGTCAGAGAATATTGCAATACTTCCCTATATTGGTGATATGGGCGTGGGCTCCCTCCAAGTGATTAATTATATAAAGTCTCATCTCTTAGGTTTGGGTGTAGCATTTAAATCAGGCGATCACAATTGGTTAATAGTGCCGAGTAAGATTAATAAAGTTAATTTCTTAATTGATTACATTATATATTCTGCACTTCTTATATTCACAATATATAGAATTTATAAAATAAAATTTATTAAACTGTCGAGCGATTCTCTTATAGAGAGGAATATTAAGTTTTCCATCGCAATAATAGGAGTTTATCTTGTTATACCCAGATTAAAGCAATATGACATGTTGATATGCGGGATTCCAACAATTTACCTGGTTAACAGTACTTTTTTTAATGATGGATTAAAAAAATTCACACCCTCTTTTAAGCCGAAATATATAATACTATTGCTGAACACTCTGATTCTAGGGTTTTATAACATTAAAGGTGACAATTACTTTATATATCCCATTATTTTATTAATTTTTATAGTGAGCATTCTAAGTATTGATAAAATGAAAAATGATATATAAAAAAGTTAAAAATAATATATGATATGAGTATTAAAATGTTGAATATAAAAGAAAAAATACCATTTCTAAGAGACGCTATTAAGAAACTTTATGTTAAAAATTCTGAGGTATTTAATTTAACTCCTATTCCTATAATCAATAACTTCTTACTTATTCTTTTCTCCTACATGCTTTGGAGCCTGATATCTAATCAAATAGTAAATTCTTCATTTATTACAGCGCACATTCTTTCTTGGGACTCTTATGTCTACATGTGTGGGGTCAGCTTATTTCTAAATGGTCAAGATCCATACGATTATATTGTTTTAAGGGATTGCCTACCTGATAATTGGAATTTTTATTTTAATATGCCATCGACAGTAATATACCTTTATCTACCTTTTGCTAAACTCACAAATTTCCAATGGCTATTCATAATTAATGCGATTAACTTTTATCTATTAATTGCTTTATTTATTAAACTAATCAAAAGGTTTGATATAAATAAAGGAACTGGGATCATTCTTGCGGGGTATATCTTTTTTGTTGTCAATACTTTTGATGGTGCTATAACAGTTGCTATATACTCGGGAAATATGGGACTACCTATCGCACTTTTAGCTTTAAACTTACTCATTGATTACGTTGAAGAAAAAAATAATAGATTTATTTATTTAATCATTATAGCAACTCTATTAAAACCCATCTATCTGTGTTTTTGTGCTGCCATACTACTGAAAGAGAAGAAATTTAAAGACTTCTTAATAAAGCTTAGCTGTATCCTTATAAGTGTTATTGTGCTTTATGGAATCTTATTCTATTTAGATCCAGTAAATTTTAAAGGTTTTATAAATAATACTTCAGCACTTACCAATTCAATTGACTTAGGTTTTGGGTTCATAAGTTTAACAAAAGAGCTGTTAGATTACATTAGATTTCAGTATCAGAATATGTCAATTTTGACAATAATTGGATCTTCTATATGTATAATACATTTATTCTTTATTCATTTTATTACAAAAAAAATCCCAACTACAAAAGTTGAGAAAATAATACTAATTTCTTTAGCGACAATGCTATTCTTCCCTAGAATAAAAGTTTATGATTCACTTTTTATAATACCAATCATCAGTTATTTACCCTTTTACTTTTATAACACTTTCAACCTTAAGGGTTCAGCTTTTAAATCAAATGTTAGCCATACAATATATCTTCTTCAAGAAAGACTTCACTTAATTACTACTTTATTAATAATCTATCCATTATTTATATACAATAGATGGGAACCTTATCATTTTACTTTCATAATTATCATTTCTCTTTACTTGTTTATTTTTACTATAAATAAAAAGGCTAAATTATAAAGAGAAGAGATTTATTCTACAGTTGGATGGAATATCGCTTTGAGTTAATCTAATATTTATCAATTCTGAACCTATTGGAAACTGATAGTCATTATTTAGATTAAGATTAAGAGTTTTGACTGGATACTGCTCATTTAGTTCATCAATAAAGTTATCGCACTTGCCTACCAAATCAATAAAACCGCTTCTTATAACTAGAAACTGCTCATTCTGCTTTATATAGTCGATATAAAAACTGATCACTTGTGCAAACTTTGTATTTTTTCTAACAATTTCAGCTATCTTATTATCACCGGCGAAATTTCGAAAAACTAAATTAGTTAAGTCTTTTGTCTGTGAGGGTTTAAAGTAAAGTCTGAACTCAGAAACTCTAAAGCCCAAAATTTTTGTCAACTTATTTGATCTCTCAAGTTTATCTTTTGATTCAACTTCGAAAAAAGCACATCTTTGTAGAATTTCATTAATATACTTTCTAGATCCTTTAATGTCTTCATCAGCCCATCCTGATTCCATACTAAAAGCTTTTTTGTTTTTTTCATAATCTTTGTATTCTGAATTGAATATATATGAGCTGTAAATATCATTTGAATCATATTTTATATTCTTAAGATGACAAATTTCATTATAGTAGCGAACTTTCTTCGCTAATCCCGAAGAGTAAAGATAAGGAGAAACGACAAAGGGTGAAAGCAAGGGCCTAATATTTTTTATAGCGGAATACAGCTCTTGTGATCTTTTATGCAGAAATGTAACCTCATTTTGTAACAATTCTGTAAAAACTTTAATACTATCTATGTTAAAAGTAAAAGCCCTAGATGGATTCAAATGCTTTCTAATCAAATTATCCTTAATTAACTTCTCAGGATTCAATCCAACATCATCATTTATAACATAGAATGCTAGCTCTGAGTCTTTAGGTAAATCAATTATAATTTGAAAATCTTTCTCATTTATTAGAACTGATGCTTTATGTAGATAAGTAGTTAGGTAAGATAAAATTTTAATCTCAAACTTTGTCTTATTTTTTTTAACTAAAACACCTGGCTTTAGAAGAAGTCTAAGAAGTTCTTTATCTTCTCTAAGTTGATCAGTAAAATAGTATTTAAAAGCAATTGAAGGCTTAAATATTCTGTCCACTTTTATAACTATAAAAGATAAAATTAATGCAGATATTAGAACTAAAAATGCCTTTTTCATGATTATTTAAGTCGAATAACTTTTAGGATATAGTAAATGAAATCTATATCAACATATATTTTTATATTAACAAAACCTATATGTTACAATAACTCTGATGAAACTCTTGGTGACGGGTGGAAGCGCCTTTATTGGTTCCACTTTGGCTGAATCTTTAACTGACTCTTTTCAAGTATATGCTCCATCATCTTCTGAGTTAAACCTCTTAAATTATGAGAAAGTTTCTACATATATTAAAGAAAATAAATTTGACGTTATTATTCACTCGGCGAATCATCTTGTTCATCCACTTCTAAAAGAATCAAAAACCCCTGAAATTCAGCTAGTAAATAATATGAAGATGTTCTTCAATATTGCACTAAATAAAAAATCATTCGGCAAAATGATTTATTTTGGATCAGGTGCTGAATTTGGCAGAGAGCATTGGAAATCAAGAATGAAAGAAGAATTTTTTGGTGATAACTTTCCAACAGATCAATACGGACTATCAAAATATTTCATGAATGCTCACTGTCGTCTAACAAATAACATATATAACCTTCGATTATTTGGCATGTTTGGTGAAAAAGATGACTGGAGATTCCGACTTATTCCTTACCTTTGTGCAAAAGCCTCTTTAAAAGAAGATTTAGTTATTAATCAAGATGCTATATTTGGGTTTTTATATGTTGGTGATTTAGTTGAGATAGTTAAAAAGTTTATTAATACTGAAGTTGCCTCTGGAGACTACAATGTTTGCAACAATGAGGAATTAAACCTTACTCAAATTGCAGAAATTATAAGTGGTATAGATGAAAAAAGAGAAATAGTAGTTAAGAATCAAGGTATATCAACTTCATATAGTGGCGATAATGCTAAACTTACAGATACTTTCCCTGAAATAATATTTACTCCAGTAGAAGAAGGTATAAAAAAAATATATGAGTTTTACAAAAATAATCCAAAAATAATTGATTCTTCAAAATTTCTAATAAAATAATACTATTTAAGAACTTTATTTATAACTTTAATTAAACCTTTTTTGTCGATGCCATGCAATGATCTTAAGTAATTTTGATTACCGACTAAATCGTAACCATCAGACAAGACTCCACATGAAATAACTCTAGCGGGTTTCTTCAAACCCACAGAGATTTCAGAAACATAACTTCCAAAGCCACCTATTTTCTTGTGCTCTTCTAGTGTAATAAAAATTTTATCTTTAGATAAAAGCTTTTTTAATTCAGGCTTAGTCTCTTCTGATATAACAGGAGAAGAAAAAAGACCAATATTAATGCCTTTTTCTTTATAATAGTTACAACAATCAATAGCTTCATTAAGTATTGAACCACATGACAATATATTTATATCTGATATTTTCTCATGACAAACTATATTCCCAGACACTGAAATCTTTTTCTTATAAAGATCTGGCTCGCCACCCTTGGCTAATCTTAAGTATTTAGGGCTAGTATTTTTAATGATTTTATTAAAGCAAAATTCTAATTCATATTTATCAGCAGGGACATACACAGTCATATTAGGCAAACATCTAGTTATTGTGATATCTTCAATTCCATGGTGGGTATAACCATGTGTCCCATATGGCAAACCGCCACCAACTGCAACAATTGTTACATCCAAGTTATGATAGCAGATATCATTTCTAATTTGCTCATGGCATCTAGATGTAGCAAAGTTTGAAATTGAATAGGTAAAGACTTTGTTCCCTTCCAAAGCCAGGCCTGATGAAACACCCATCATATTTTGCTCAGCGACTCCCATGTTAAAGAAATTCTTAGGATTCTTTTTAATAAAAGGCTCTAAAACTGAGAAGCCTAAATCACCTGTTAGAAGATAGACATTATTTTTCTTACCAGAGTCTTCGACTAATTTTTTTACAAAGCTATTTCTCATATTTTAGGTCCTTTCTAAGATATCGTTCAATTGGTCTTCACTAGGTGGTCTGTAATGTGATATCAATCTCCCTTCAAAATCTTTAATACCCTTACCTTTTATAGTGTTACAAATTATAACCGATGGTTTTTTAGAATTCTTTTTTGAATTAATAAAAGCTTTTTCAATTTCTGAATGATTGTGACCATCTATATCATAAGTATTCCAACCATAAGCTTCCCATTTTTTATGAAGCGGGTCTAAGTTAATTATGTCTTTAGTCTTACCAAAACTTTGAATTTTATTTTTATCAACTATACAGGTTAGATTGCTCACTTTATGGTGAGCAGCAAACATAATTGACTCCCAAGTACTTCCTGTATTCATTTCACCATCACTAACTAAAACATAAACATTTGATTTAATATTTTTATCTCTCATAGAAATTGCCATTCCAAGTCCAACTGAAAGTCCGTGACCAAGTGAGCCCGTTGAAAATTCAACACCAGGAACCTTGTGATCAATGTGGCCCGGGAGCTTTGTTCCATTTTGTATAAATGTACTTAACCATTTCTTTGGAAAAAAACCTTTATTTGCTAAAGCTGAATATATGATAGCTGCAGTATGACCCTTACTTAAAATAAACCTATCTCTGTTTTTTGACTTCGGATTCTTTTTATCTATATTTAAAATCTTTGTGAAGAGAACACTTACAACGTCAAGGCAGGACAAACAGCCTCCTACGTGAGAAGTTTTTGCCTCACTTGTCATTCTTACTACGTCTTCTAGTAATTTCTTAGCGAAAAATTTGGACATATGCTTGTCATTATATATCATCTAAATCGTGATAACAAATATCATTTGGTACCCTCTAAACCTTCCATAAAATCATTCAACTGATCATCAGATGGAGGTCTATAGTGTGACATCAACTTACCTTCAAAACCTTTTAACCCCTTCCCTTTTACTGTATTGCAAACTAGTACAGAAGGTTTTTGCTTACTCTTTTTAGCACTAAGTAATGCTTTCTTTATTTGAGATGATTTATGTCCATCTATATCATAAGTATTCCAACCAAAAGATTTCCATTTTTCAGGAAGTGGATCCAAATTTATTACATCCTGAGTCTTACCTAAAGCTTGAAATTCATTTTTATCAACTATACAGATTAGATTATTAATTTTATGGTGTCCAGCAAACATGATAGCCTCAATAGTGCTCCCAGAATTCATTTCACCATCACTTAATAAAACATAAACTTTTGATTTTACTTTTTCGTTTCTCATTGAGAGCGCCATACCTAAGCCAACCGAAAGTCCATGACCAAGGGATCCTGTTGAGAATTCAACGCCAGGAACCTTATGGTCAATATGACCGGGCAATTTGGTTCCATTGTCAAAAAAAGTTTCCAGCCATTTAACAGGGAAAAAGCCTTTGTTTGCAAGAGCTGAATATATAACAGCTGAGGTATGCCCCTTGCTTAAAATAAATCTGTCACGATTTTTGGATTTAGGTTTTTTACTATTTATTCTGAGAATATCTGTGAAAAGAACATTAATTATATCTAAACAAGACAAACAGCCCCCAACGTGGGAAGTTTGTGATACATTAGTCATTCTGACAACATCTTCTAAAAGGATTTTACCAAAAGCCTTTGAAACCATTGCAAAATTATATAATAAATAATGAATAAAAAAAGTAGTAACCCAAAATAATTCGTTTATATTATCGTATGGAAAAAATATCATATGCAAAAACTGTATACGGACAAGAAGAAATAGATGCAGTGGTTAAGTGCTTAAACGAATCGACTCAAATGGGAAACTATGCAAGAAAATTTGAGTCTAAGATAGCTCAATTATTCGATAAAAAAGATTGCTTATATGTTAATTCGGGTTCCTCTGCATTATTTTTGGGTATAGAATCTCTGAATCTTAAAAAAGGTGGTGAAGTAATAACTCCAGCCTTAACTTTTGGAACCACAGTTGGTTGCCTACTGAAAAATAATCTAATTCCATCATTTGTTGACGTTGAACCACTATCTTATTGTATAGACGTATCACAAATAGAAAAATCAATAAATAAAAATACAGTTGCAATTATTGCGCCAAACCTTTTGGGAAATATTTGTGACTGGAAAGCAATTAGAGAAATTGCAGATAAAAATGAGTTGATAGTAATAGAAGATTCAGCCGATACTTTAGGGGCGACTATTGAAGGTAAAAGTTCCGGATATTTTTCTGATATTTCAATTACAAGCTTTTACGGTTCACATATTATTAATTGTGCTGGAAACGGTGGAGCTTTAGCGATAAATAATAAAGATGTTCTTGAAAAAGCTAAGCTACTAAGGTCTTGGGGTAGAAGCTCATCACTGTTTGACGAGAAGAGTGAGGCAATAGAAAACAGGTTTAACATCGATTTAGACGGAATAGAATATGATGCGAAATTTGTTTTTGAAATACCTGGTTACAATCTAGAAGGTAGCGAGATTGGTGCAGCTTTCGGATTAGCTCAATTAAATAAGCTACAAGACAATATCTCCATAAGACAAAATAATTTTAAAAAACAGTGTGCTTTTTTCGAAAAATATGGCGAATTCTTCTCAAACCCTATCGAAAATCAAAATGCAAATACTGCTTGGTTAGCTTTTCCAATTTTGATAAAGGAAAATGCCAAATTCTCTAGAAGAGATATTCAAATATATCTCGAGAAAAGGGACATACAAACTAGAGTTGTTTTTACAGGCAATATAATGAGGCAGCCAATGATGAAAGATGCAAAATATATAACTTCTGAAAATGGATACAATAATGCTGATTGTATTATGGAAAGAGCCTTCCTTCTACCTTTGCATCATGGAATGACTGATAGTATGTTCACTAGGCTCCATTCAACAATTGATGAGTTCATAGAATCTTTATAAAAGAACAAAGGTATAGAAATAATAATTTTTAATAAATAAGTTATAAGATATAATATTTTCAAATGAGCATCATTTCTATTATAATTCCATGCTTTAATGAAGAAGATAACGTCGAAAAGATTGCGACAAGCATAAAAAGTATTTTTTCACAAAAGCTAAAGGAGGACCAATATGAAATCATCTTCATAGACAATGGTTCTACAGATACAACCCATGAAAAAATAAAGAAGCTATGTCAGGCTGATAAAGATATAAAATTAATAATTAATGCTAAAAACTATGGACAGTTAATATCACCATACTACGGATTACTTCAGGCTAATGGTGATGCTATAATGCAAATGGTATGCGATTTTCAGGACCCTCCAGATACGATTCCAGACTTGATAAATGAATGGAAAAAGGGAGCGAAAATGGTTCTTGGAGTTCCAAAAAATACTAAACAAGGTTTTACTTTCCTTAAAAAAATATTTTATAAATTCATTAATTTTTTTGCTGATAAAAGTCAAATACCTAACTTTCACGGATTTGGAATTTATGACAAAGAAGTTCAAGCAGTTTTAAAAAAGATTAATGATAGAAAGCCATATGTAAGGGGACAACTTTTAGAGCTTAATTTTGAAAAAAAGATTTTATACTACAATGCACCAGACAGAGAGACAGGCAAATCTACAAATAATTTTTTCTCGCTATTTTCAGTAGCAGTCGAAGGGATAGTTTCTACGTCGACTCTTCCTTTTAAGTTGATAAGCTTAACAGGACTTTTTGCAGTATTCTTTTCAATTCTTATCATTATAACAAAATCAGTTGATTCCATTTTTAACTTATCGCTGTTCACTTCAGAATATTCATCATTAGCACTATGTATTCTTTTCTTTTCATCTATCCAATTATTGTTTCTAGGCCTTATTGGAGAATATTTACTTATCAACCAGGCAAAGAATCAAAATATGCCTTTAGTTGTTGAAAGAGAAAGAATTAACTTCTAATAATTCTAATTATTAAATGGCTCAACTATCATGTTCTCAAGGAACTCTTCCTTATCTAAAAAAGGATACATATCTTCAAGTGGAGTTGAAACCATGCTACCATCCTCTAATGTCTTTGAAGACGCAGTAGGAATTATTTCCTGCTCAGGTGGACAGATAACTTCTAATATTGCAGGTCCATAAAAACTCTTAAGCCATTCAAGGGAAGCCGCAAGGTTTGATGCCTTTGAAACTTTTTTAAAAGGTAGTTTATAGGCTCTAGCTATATCCTTTGTTTTAGGAAAAGTCAGACCACTTTCAGGTCCAGCTCCTATCTTTCTACCATCAAAAAAACGGTTTTGAGTAGATTTTATTGAAAGATAACCACTATTGTTCCATATAATTAATTTTATATTTGGCTTAAAATGCGAAAGCGTTTGCAGCTCTTGAATATTTAACTGAAAAGAACCATCACCTGTGATGGCGAATACAGTCTTCTTTGGGTCTGCAAATGCAACACCTATAGAGCATGGAAGAGTAAATCCCATCTCCATTTGACCGCCTGGCATTATATATCTTTGGTTTTTATTAACTTTAATAGATTGTGCTGAAGCATAACCAGCGGATCCTGCATCAGCGACAACCACAGAATTTATATTATTGGACTTATTAAAAATCTCATAAAAATGATATAAATTAATACCGTTAGAATCATCTCTTTGGTATTCATTACAAACAGGCCAGCTATCTTTCCATTCAATGGATTTTTTCAACCAATCTTTCCATTTAGATTGAAAGTTAATTTTTGGAAGTTTAGGAACTAGTAACGCTAAGTCTTGATTAATTAAAGAATCTATTCTGATAGTATCTTTCTTATGTTCAGCTTTATTAATGTCAATAATACATATCTTAGCCTCACGTGCGAAAGTTCTGTATTCAAATCCTGTTAAAGGAACACTCATTCTGCATCCAAAAGCAATTACTAAGTCAGAATTTTGAATCGCAAAATTTGCAGCTCTATTACCTTTAGTACCCAAAGTTCCAATGTGATATTTGTGTGTATTTGGGAAAATATCAATCGCTAAATATGAGGAGACAACAGGTATCTTCCAATCCTTTACAAGATTCGAGAATTCCTTTTCAACTTTTGCAAGTCTTAACCCATTACCAACAACTAATATTGGTCTTTTAGCTTTTTTTAAAAGATTCATCACTTTCTTGATGTCTGTATCAAGCTTATTGTTAAATAAACTTGTTTTTTTATCTTTAATAATATTCCATTTTCTTTTGTCTACAGGAGCAGCTTGTACGTCTAATGGAATATCTAACCATACAGGACCAGGACACCCAGAAGTTGCAATTTCGTAAGCTTTTTCGAGTTCTTTATAAATATCGTTGGGCTCATTAATCATCTTAGAATACTTAGTTATACTCTGAACAATAGAGACTATATCGGCCTCTTGAACTCCAAAGTTTCTAAGATTTGTTTTAGGTCTGATATTCCTCGAAGTTTCTTTTCTCTTTACTTGTCCTGAAATAAAAATACATGGCAGATTATCTTGCCAAGCATCCAAAACCCCAGTTACAGCATTTGTGGAACCACATCCAGTAGTAAACATAGCTGCACCTATTCCATTTTTCATTTTAGAATATCCTACAGCTGCCATTGAACTTGCTTGTTCGTGATGATTAAAAATTGTCTTAATTTTATTAGACCTTAAAGCAAGAGCATCATTCAGAAACATAGCTCCACCGCCCATTAAACCAAAAATAGTATCAACTTTTTTATTTATTAAAAAATCAACAATTACATCTGCAACACGAATTTTTTTCATTTTTTATCCGAACAATTCCTTTAGTCTACTTAATGCTAAAATAATATCATCCTGGGAAGTAGCATAGCACATTCTAATATAGCCCTCTCCATTTTTACCAAAATTATTACCTGGCAAGACACCTACCCCTATTTTATCAAGAACATATTCTGAGAAATCATCACTATTCATACCAGTGCCTTTAATATTAGGGAAAACGTACATTGCGCCCCCTGGGTCAACACAACTTATACCTTTTACTTCATTCAAACCCTGAACTAATATTTTCTTTCTTTCCAGATACTCATCTTTCATTCTTTTAAGTTCAGACTGATCTCCAACGACCGCTTCAAGTCCTGCATATTGACAAAAAGGGGGAGTGCAGGAAGAAATAGTCTCAACAATAAGACCCATCTTTGCAATTATTTCCTCGGGACCAATAGCAACACCAATTCTCCATCCTGTCATAGCAAATGCCTTACTTAGTCCGTTAATTATAATAGTTCTCTCTTTACATTTATCTAAAGTGCTCGGACTAAAAAAGCCCTTCTCGGAATCAAATATTAGTCGCGAATAAACTTCATCGGTGAGTAAGTACACATCATGTTCTTTCGCAATTCGAGCAACTTCATAGATTTCTTCTTTTGTCATTACTGACCCTGTAGGATTAGCCGGTGAATTTATAATAATTAGCTTCGTCTTTTTTGTAATTTTATCTATTAAATCTGAAGGTGAAAGTTGGAAATTATTTTTCTCGTATAATGGTACATATACTGGCTTAGCACCAATAAAATTAGCAGCAGAGGTATAGGTGGGGAAACCAGGGTCAGGGATAATAACTTCTTCACCAGGATTAACCAGCGTTGATATTGCTAAGTAAATTATATAATTTGCACCAGGTGTCACAAGGACTTGATTAAAATCTGGTCTGAAGCCTCTAGATAGCTCTGTTGTTTTCTGAACAGCTTCCCTTAATTCAGAGATACCCATAGAATTAACATAATGAGTCTCCCCATCTTGTATACTTTTTATCGCGGCTTCACTGATATTCTTTGGTGTAGGAAAATCTGGATCACCAAGTTCAAAATGAAGTATTTTTTTTCCTTTTTTCTCAAGCTCTTGAATTTTTGACAACATACGAAACATTGGCTGCCCAGATAAACTTTGAGCTGATTTCGATAACTTGTGGGACATAAAAAGATAATACAGCATGTATCAGTAATTTAAATATCTACTAAAATATCTTGTAAACTTAAAAATTATCAAACCTATAATTACCGATACCAAAAACAATCTTTCTAGGGTCTCCATTATCAATCCAAGGGGAATCGCTAATAAGTTTTACATAATTAATACCCGGTTTTAATTTTAAGATTATACTTATTTCTTTTTGCCCTGTAATTAAATATTGGCCTTTATATTCAACTAAAGTTCCATATTTTATATTTTTAATAATATCTGAGTTTATAAATTCTTTGCTCATCATTCCTTTAAACTTGAACATGTTTCCATGTGGGTCTAAAAGAGTGAGCGGTTTTTTGTCATCACCTTCTTCCCAATACATTGAAGCTAATAACTTCTCAGTAACTAATGAGACATAATCATATATAAACCAATCTAAAAATCTAAGATACGGTGGATATTTATCGTTAAGTTCTTTAAGTTTCAAAAGCCCTCTACTACTGTCAACCAGATGGGCCACGGAAATAAATATAGGTTTTAGACTACTGCCAGGTCTTATAAGCTGAAAGGTCACACGCTTGTTGATTATTTGATCAGAATTATTCTCTATCAATATGATTGAACTGCCAGAAGACCATCTGAGATAATCTTGAGAATTACCTTCTAGGCCATGGAAGGATTTAAAACCATATGCGACTTCATCTAGCTCATAGTCTCTAATGTCGTAATCCAAAGTAGTTGTTCCCACCTCAGTTTTAGTAATTTTTAATAAATCATATGTCTTATTTGAGGAAATCGTAAAAAGTTCACCTGTACTTGAGTTGTAAACTTTATAGTCGTTAAACTTCAAAGAGATTGGTACATCTTCGACTAAAAGTATTCTATCTAATTTTGCTACAAAGACAGAACCCGTTTTATAGTCGCTACTTAAAAAGTATGCCAACCCATATATGTCGTTTTTTTCTTCTTTTATTTTTACACAATTAGGAAACTCTAATTCTCTGTTAAGACCACAAATATTCATTTTTCTTCCCGCCTTCATTGAATAAAACCAATAGTGATCAGAAGGATATCTTTCATTTCTAATCAATAAAGAATTACCTGATAAATGATCTAGAATTCCAATATTGATTGATTTTTTAAGCAAATCCCTGGGGTATTTATAAAACTTATTAACTTCATGAGCTACGAATGAGTTCTCAAGTCTGGTAAAGTAACCAACAGAGAAAATTATAAAAAAGACTACGGTAAGATAAGTAAGTTTATGAATTGGGAAGAAAATATAAAAAAATACTTTTTTTAAATACTTAACTATCATTAAGAACAAAGCTACAGCTCCAAAGTACTGCATGAAAACAACAATATAGCCATAACCGTAACCAGCCTCTACTAATTCAGCCTGGTGCCCTGTCAGAGCGACAGGTACTGCAGGAAGAAGTAAGAGAGCCAATGAAAAAATTAGTAATTTATTTGAAGAATTTATCTTAGAGAGTCCATCTTTTATCTTGTAGAACTGCCTTGTAATAAGCAATGAAAAAATTGCAAAAATAATCAAGACAGAATACGTTATTTTAGATATAGATTCATGTACGGGACCACTAGCTATTTTCCAGGACAAAGGAAATGCTGATGTTACCTGCACTAAAAATGAAGAAAAAATCATTTCAAAGTCAAAGCTTATATTTGAAGCAGGGTAAGCACCTGAACCTGATTCTTTATAGAATAGAATAATAAAAAAATGCATAGCAGTTGCAAAAATTGCTAGCGTTATAGGCTTACCCCAATTTTTTTTGGACGAGCTAAACAAAACAATTAAAATATAGAAAACTATAAAAATATAACTCAGTTCATATGTACAAAGAGAAATGACATGCAGAAATAAAAACAATGAAATTGTTTTAATTTCATTCTTTTCTAAATATTTAGTCAAAACTAACAAGGAGGCGAAAAGGAACATTGAAAGCAATGGAATCATAAAAGCAAATCCAATAATAGGATCGTGCCACATTCTAAACTGAAAAAGTAAAGGGACCATAAAACCGCAAATATATGACAATCTTGTGTTCTTTGTAATAAAGTGAATTATTTTTGAATAAAATAAAACATTTAACGCAATAATGGCCAATGTAATACTCTTAACGATATAGGGACTTGGCTGTAATGAGTAAAGTCCTTTTGTGTAAAACCAAGCAAAAGGAGAGAGTCTTCCGTTCCCTATAAGCCAGGCTTTAATTTCTTTAAAGAGATCTTGCCAGAAGGATAAACCTTCATATAGATTCTTTCCTGCAATTTGAGAATTGTATGAATCGTCAGAAATAAATCCTACACCTTGTAATGGAAATAGTACATAAAGGACCCATAAAATTAGTAATAAATCTAAAATAATTAATCTATTTTTATGAAAAAAAGAATTTTTTAGAATACTGATTATTTTCTCCATCACATGGAGGATAATAATTAATAATTGAAGGAATACAATTTGAAATAACTCTTAAAGCTCTAATACTCAACAAAATCGTTGAGCTTATAATTACCAATCCCGTATACAATGTTTCTCGGGTCACCGTTATCAATGTGATGTGAATCACTTTTAAAATTTAAATAATTAACACCTGGCTTTAGGTTGAGTACTATTTCAATTTCTTTTTGACCTAATACGAAGTATCTACTCATTTCTAAAAATCCCCTGCTATCAGGGATTGTATGAGTAATAGACACTGAAGCGTGTTGGAATTTGGAATTTGGCCTTATCAAAATGAGAGACAATGTCTTTTTTAAAGATTTATCTGTAGAATTTTCTATTACCATAGTAGAGTCACCTGGTGACCATCGTAGATAGCCTCGCTTTCCGCTCTCTCTAGAATAAAAACCTTTAAAACCATAAAATATTTCATCTATTTCATAGTCTCTAATGTCGTAATCCAAAGTAGTTGTTCCCAACTCAGTGTTAGATATTTTTAATAAATAATAGGTTTTTGAAGAGTTAACTTCACTAAGCTCATTTGTTTTTGAATTATAAATTTTATAATCGTTAAATCTCATAGACATCGGAATCCCTTCTTTTATAACCACGTCACTTAATCTTGCTACAAAGACAGATCCAGTCTTATAATCGCTACTTAAAAAATATGCTAATCCATATATATCGTTCTTATCCTCTTTGACATCTATACAGTTTGGAAACTCTTTGGGTTCATTGATACCACAAAGATTCATCGCCCTACCCATTTTCATAGCATAGAACCATGGGTGATCAGAGGGATACCTTCCATTCCTAAGTAATAAAGAATCGCTAGATACGTGGTCCAGAATTCCACTTTCAATTGATTTTCTCAATAAATCTCTAGGATATTTATATGCCTTATTAACTTCATGTGATACGAAAGAATTTTCCAGTCTAGTTAAATAACCAATAGAAACTATAATTAAAAAAACTAAGATAAAAGCTCTGTTTGGATGGTTCTTAAAAAAATATCTGTTTTTTATATAATATATTAAATATATAAATAAAGCAGAGGTACCAAAATATTGAATAAAAACTACAATATACCCATACCCAAAACCCATTTCTATTAGCTCATGTTGATGTCCGGTTAGCACAATGGGTATTGCGGGAACAAACAATAGGGCTAAAGAAAAAATAAACAACTTAATTGACGTGCTAGTTCCTGACAAACTACCTTTAACTTTATTTAACTGAGCGGTGACAATAAAAGAGAAAAAGGAAAATATTAAGAGCACTGAATAAGTAATTTTAGTGAGGGATTCATGAGCAGGAGCATTGGCTATCTTCCAAGATAACGGAAATGCTGAAGTTATCTGAACTAAAAGCGAAGAAAAGATAACCTGATAATCAAAGTTTAGAGCTGAACCAGGATACTCATTTCTATTAGGATCTTTAAAGTAGATTGTGATAAACACATGCAGAGAAGTCATCGCAACAATTAGTAAGAAAGGTTTCCACCAACCCCTTCTTTCCTTAGCAAAAATAATAATAAGGACGTAGAAACTTACAAACACATAAGTAAGCTCATAAGTCCAAAGAGATAGTAAATATAAGAATCCAAACATAGAAATTGTACCAAGCTTATTTTCTTCCAAATAATTAATTAAAAGATATGTGGTTGAGAACAAGAATAGAGATATGAGTGGTATCATAAAAGTAAAAGCCATTATAGGGTCATGCCAGAGTCTAAATTGGAAGAATATAGGTACTATAAATGCACAAATATAAGATAAGTTTCTATCTTTGGTTATAAATTGAATTATCTTTGCATAAAATAAGACATTCAAAGCCACAATAATTAAAGTTATTAGTTTTACAACAAAAGTGGTCGGTTGAAGCGTGTAAAGACCATACTTATAAAACCAGTTAAATGGCCAGAATCTACCAGACCCAGTTAGCCAGCCATGGATTTCGGAATACACTCTTTCCCACAATGTAACTCCCTCGGATATATTTTTACCCAAAATTTGTGAATTGTAGGCTTCATCAGAAATAAATCCAATGCTTAAGAGAGGGAACAAAACATAGCAAACCCAAGAAAGAAGAATCAGGTCTAAAATTAAAACCTTATTTTTGGAGAAAAATGGATTATTTTTAATGGTATCAAGGAATTTTTCCATAATTATGCTATGAATAATAAGTAATAAAATCAATAATACAAATCTTATTGGCCTATAAAGCAAATATTTATTGATTTTATTTATAAAAAATACTACTATATTAGAAAGTCGTCATTTAACTCTAATTGCAGCGACTTTAAATACTTGCTAAACGGAGAAAAGACAGTTTCTTTGTCTTTCTCTTGAGTTACAAATTTCACGATGGAGTTTAATATGTTATTCATTTCTAAAGATTATTCATGTTTTTCCCTATTAAACTGTTGTTGTTGTAGCTTCAAATAGTATTTATTGAAGAATTAAAATTTAATTATTTTTGACTTTATAATTAATTTTTAAGGTCAAGATGGAGGAATAAAATGGGAATGACTGCTGATAAAACTTTTTACCCCACTGCTAAAATGGCAATGGAGGCACCAAAGGAAGAACTTGCTTATATTGCAACACTAAATGTTCATGGTAAGCCTGACTCTCTTTCAACCGTAGATGTGAATCCAGAATCAGATTCATACTTATCAAAAGTTGGAGAACTAACACTTCCTAATATTGGAGATGAATTACATCACTTTGGTTGGAATGCATGTAGTGCTCATTTGTGCCCATATGCTCCTCACCCAGACGTTGAAAGGAGATATCTACTTATCCCAGGATTAAGATCTTCAAGAATGTATATTGTAGACACAAAAGATAATCCAAAAGACCCTAAAATAATCAAAACTATTGAGCCTGAGGAATTAATGAAAAAAACTGGCTACAGTAGGCCTCATACTATTCATTGCGGTCCTGAAGGTATTTATGTTAGTGCCTTGGGTGGTGGAACTGAATCAGGAGAAGGGCCTGGTGGAATATTCCTAATGGATCACCTTACTTTAGAAATAAAAGGACAATGGGAAAAAGATAGAGGTCCTCAACACTATGCATATGATTTCTGGTGGCATTTAGGTCACGACAGAGTAATAACCTCAGAATGGGGTACTCCAGATCTTTTTGAAAATGGGCTAAATCTGGAAGCTGCTGTGGCAGGAAGATATGGTCACAAGCTTCATATATGGGATTTAAAAACACATAATCATCTACATGAATTAGATCTAGGAAAGGAACATCAGATGGTATTAGAACTTAGGCCATCTAAGAATCCAAAAAATACTTATGGTTTTGTTGGCGTAGTAGTCAACACTCAAGATTTATCAGCATCTATTTGGACATGGTATCTTGAGAAAGATGAGTGGAAAATTAAAAAAACTATAACTATACCAGCGCAGCCTGCAGCAGTAGAAGATCTACCCGCACCACTTAAACAATTTGGGGCTGTTCCACCACTAATAACAGACATAAATTTATCATTGGATGATAAGTTTTTATACGTTTCCTGCTGGGGTACTGGAGAACTTCACCAGTATGATGTTTCAGATCCATTTAAACCTAAATTAGTAGGAATGGTTGAAATCGGCGGGGTGGCAAAGAAAAAAGCTCATCCTAATGGTAGTCCAGCAACAGGTGGTCCACAGATGGTCGAACTAAGTAGGGATGGTAAAAGACTTTATTTTACTAACTCACTTTACAGTAGTTGGGACGATCAATTTTACGATGATATAAAAGGCTGGTTTGTTAAAGCTGATGTAGATTTATCAGGTGGAATAACACTAGATAAAGACTTCTTCATGGACTTCGGAGACCAAAGAACACACCAAGTTAGGCTACAGGGCGGAGATGCTTCATCAGATTCGTTTTGTTATCCAAACGAAGAATAGTTTTAAATAATATTATTCTGAAGTATGGAGCTTGCAATGGAAGTTATGGAACACTCTTTACTATTTTTTCTTACTCTTGGGGTTTATCATGGAATAAACCCTGGGATGGGATGGCTTTTTAGTGTCTCAATTGCTATGCAAAAGGAATCGACTAGAAAGATATTTACTAGTCAAATACCAATAGCTGTTGGACACCTAGCCTCGCTTATAGTTACATTAGCCATATTTGAGACTCTTAAGAATATAGTCCCACTACAATATACTAAAATTTTCTTTGCATCTGTGTTAATTATTTTTGGAGCGTATAAAATTTATGATCGTGCCCATATGAACTGGGTTAAAATGAATGTGGGAAATGTTGATCTTGCAATATGGTCTTTCTTAATGGCCTCATCACACGGCGCAGGACTTATGTTGATTCCAGGATTTAATACTCAATCGGGTCATCATTCCGTGGTCCATATATTTAAAAGTGGTCTTCTACCCTTAGTGTCACATATGGCAGGAATGATAATTATCTCCACTACAATAGCATATTTTGTATATAAAGTAATAGGACTTAGGATACTAAGAACAGCATGGGTGAACTTTGATTATTTATGGTCTTATGCGTTAATAATTGGTGGGTTATTCATCTTCTTTAGCTAATTAATAAAACTGTATTAGGAAATAAGCTTATTATGCTATCATAAAATTTATGAAGAAAATTGATTTCTCTAAGATTTTAAATGTTAAACAGATGAATTCTTTAGCCAAAGATTCATTTGTATCACATCTAGGAATTAAGATTGCAAAAATTAACAAGCAAGGTGCCGTTGCTAAGCTAAAAGTATCCAAAGTAATAATGGCTCCAAACGGTCTTATCCATGGTGGAGCAATAACGAGCTTAGCAGATACTGCATGCGGTTTTGGCACCATGTATCACCTTAAAAAAGATCAAATGTTTGCAACTATAGAGCTCAAAACTAACTTTATTTCAGCAGTTCAAAGGGGAATAATAGTTTGTGAGGCAACCCTCATTCATAAAGGCAAGACTCTTCATGTATGGGACTCTAAAATCTTTGAAGAAAAAAGTCTAAAAGTTATTGCTCTTTTTAGATGTACTCAAATGATAATTTATCAAAAAAGGGCTAGGGATAAAGAATGATAGAATCTAGTAGAAATGAGAATGTATCCATAATCACAATTAATAAACCGAAGGTAAATGCTATTGATAACAATATGCTGGATATGCTTAAGAAGGTAATCAATGATGCTGAGATAGATGAAACCACAAATGTAATACTTATAACGGGGTCTGGAAGTTTTTTTTCTTTTGGTTTAGATATCCCAGCTTTCCTAATACTTAAAAGAAGTGAGCTTAAGAATTCAATTCATAAATTACTAGAAATATGCAAGAGCCTTTATCTTTCTAAAAAAATTACAATAGCTTCGGTGAATGGCCATGCAACAGGTGCAGGCTGCATGATTGCTTTAAGTTGTGACTTTAAAAATATGGTAGATGAAAGAGCAAAAATTGCGTTAAATGAAATTAACATTGGATTATCATTATTTTCTAGCACTATTTATATGCTGAAAAGCTCTGTGGGTATGAATAATTCTAAAAATTTACTATTAAATGGAAATTTAATCAACCCTGATGAAGCTTTAAAAATTGGCCTAATTAACTCACTACATCCCAAGGAGGAGCTATTAGAATATTCATTACAACTTGGGAGTACATTTAAAAGTAAAAGCAATGTAATAATAAAAAATATGAAACGAGAGCTTTCAAAGAACATAGGAGATCAATTAAATGATTCCGATGAAAGCATTGAAGAGTTTTTAGATATATTCTACTTAGAAGAAACTCAAGCAATCTTAAAAGAAATAATTGTCAGAAAATAGTTTTACAAATTAATTTCTAAATGATATTTTTTATATAACAATGGTAACCAAAGAACAAAGAAATAAAATTGTTGTTGAACAAAAAAAGTTTGTTAATTATCTAGACAAGAACAATCTCAGGCTAACTAAAGCAAGAATCGAGGTTTTTAACTTGATAACTAAAATGGATAATCATTTTGGTGCTGAAGATTTATTAAAAATAAAAAAGGACTCTGTATCTAGAGCCACTTTGTACAGAACTTTAAATGAATTAGTTAAATCTTTAGTTATAAGAAAAACCGCTTTTGGTGAGAAACATCAGCATTTTGAGTTTGTCTTTGATGAAAAACCCCACCACCATGCATTTTGTATATCATGCAAAGAAAATATAGAATTTCCAGATTTTGGTGAAGAAAAGATGTACAAGAAAATACTAAAAGAAAAGGGATTTAAAACACTAGGCCATGAGATGCATTTTTACGGTTTCTGTAAAGAATGTGCCGATAAAAAAACTTAAACTTTTTGTGCTTTACTTGTTTGTTTAAAGAAGCAAAAAATAAATACTATTGTCATTATCAGCACTATAGTTGGTGCTGGAGCGCTATCTATGAAAAAGCTTAGATAAACTCCAAAAATTGAACATGAAACTGATATAACTACAGAATATTTAAGCATTCTAATAAAATCTTTTGAAATAAGAAAAGAAATTGCTCCTGGTATAATTAACATTGCAATACCTAATATTATCCCACTGGATTCGATAGATGCCACTATAGCAAGAGATAGTACAGCTAAGAAAATATAATTTAATTTTGAAACGTTAATACCTATTGCTTTTGCATGCTGATTATCGAAAATATTAACAAGAAGGTCTAATCTTTTAATTAATATAAAAATAGTACAAATACCAGCAAGAATTAAGCTCTGAAAAACGTCGTTCCATGATAATCCTAATATATTTCCAAATAGAATATGGTCCAAATGAATCTCTGTTTCTATCTTTAAATATAAAATCAAACCTAATGCGAACATCCCAGAAAAAACAATTCCCAAGACTGAATCCTGCTTAATCCTGGTATTAGCTTTTATGTAACCCGAAAGTAAGGCGCAGCAAACACCAGCAATAAAAGCACCAATAGCGAGAGCTATTTGAAAAATATATGCTATAACAATTCCTGGTAAGACTGCGTGAGATATAGCATCTCCCATTAATGACCAACCTCTGAGGACAAGGTAGCATGAAAGAATTGACATAGGTATTGCGATGATAACAGACATAAGAAATGCTTTTTGCATAAATCCAAAAGTAAATGGAATTATTAGCATCTCAATGAATTCAAACATCTTTAAGTAAGCCTCTTTTGTCTTTCTCCCAAAACATAGGATTACCATTATTATTAAAAATAAAAGCAACAAAGAAAACTATTGTTAGCAGTAGAACAATAACTCCCCCGGTTGCACCATCAATAAAATAACTTAAATAGGATCCGCAAAACGATGTTACCGAACCTATAGAGATACTTAATATTATCAATGTCGAAAATCTATTTGTTATTAAATAAGCTGTTGCTCCCGG
>JAQWMJ010000021.1:0-34372 GCA_029246845.1 Thermodesulfobacteriota bacterium | reverse complement strand
CGAACATCAAAACCTTTATTTAAATCCTCTATCGCTTCCAATAGCGATATTGCTGGAAAAATATGGCCACCTGTGGCACCTAATGTAATAAGAATTTTTTTCAATTTCTTCTTTTATCTAAAGCTAATATTAAGCCAAATGCAAATAAGGTGAATATTAGCGAACTACCTCCATAGCTTATTAAGGGCAGAGGTACACCTTTTGTTGGCATCAGTCCAACAGTTACTGAGATATTTATTATGATTTGTAAAGAAGTAAGTATTATTATTCCAGATATTAAATTTCTTGAAAATAAATCTTTTGCTCTTTCAAGCATTTTAAATCCACTGAATATCAGGATTCCAAAAAGAATTATTATTATGATGCTACCAAGAAAACCTAGCTCTTCAGCAATTATTGAAAAAATAAAGTCATTATAGCCCTGTGGTAGAAAGAAGAGTTTTTGAGAGCTATTTCCTAGGCCAACCCCAAAGAACTTGCCTTTTGCGAAAGAAACAAATGATTGGATTATTTGATATCCAGTTCCTTGCGGATCATCATAGGGATTCAAAAATGACATTACTCTCTTCATTCTGTATGGAGCTACATAAATCAAGCTTAAGAAAGAGGAGAGCAAGACAAAAAATATGCTCAATATATGACTTATTTTCGCACCAGACAGAATTATCATACTAAAAACAGTAATGCAGATTAAAACCGTATTCCCAAAGTCGGGTTGCATTAGGAGAAGAAGTATATATGGTAGGCATGGAAGAAAAGTAGAAACTACACCAATTTTGAACTCCCGAATTCTGGTATTCTTAATATTAAGATGTTGTGCTATAAATATTAACAGCATGTACTTGGCAATTTCTATTGGTTGAATAGAGAATGAAAGGAATTGAATCCACCTTGTTGCTCCTCCAGATTTTCTACCTAGCATAGGAATGAGAACAAGAAGTAAAAGAATTATTCCAATTATATAAAAAAATTTATAGTTTTTAGATAAAAAGTTTGTATTTAATTTAGAACAAATAATCATCACAATGAGTCCTATAAAAAGAAAAAGACTCTGTCTCTTTAGATAGAAAAAAGAGTCTGCATGGTCTTCCATTGCTATAATTGAACTTGAACTGAATACCATCAGCAGTCCAATAGTGGAAAGTAGGATTGTAGAAATTAGGAATAATATTCTAGGTTCTATAGAATCAAGATAGTTCTTTAACATACTTTTTGAAGGTCTCTCCTCTTTGGGTATATGAATCAAATTGATCAAAGCTCGATGTGCCGGGACTAAAAACCAAAGGATTTTCTTTTTTTGCTTCTTTTAATCCTATTGAAACTGCTTCAAATAAATTTGCTGCTAAATATGTAGACTTAGGATTAAAGAACTTTGCAAGTTCAAATTTATTTTCACCATAAAGTATAAGACGCTTAACTCTACTTTTAACCAGTTTGGCTAAGGAGATATAGTCTAGCTTCTTATCTTTGCCACCCATTATTAATACTATTTTATTGCTAAAGCTTTTTATTGCAACCTCGGTTGCTTGTGGGGAAGTAGATTTAGAGTCATTTATTATATATTTACTGCTTTTTAATTTTTCTAGCCTGTGAGGCGGGGATGTAAATGTCTTTAAGGCTTTTATTTGCTTATAAGTTATTTTTTTTATTAAAGAAAAAATATTTAGTGAAAAGAGAATATTCTCGATATTGTGAGGACCCAGAAGTTTGAGCTCTTTCTTCATAATTTTTATATCACCAATTGTAATATAATTATCCCGCGAATAAATTTCTTTATTCTTTAGTGGACTTATCCTTATAGCTTTTGATTTTTGATTCAAGAATTGAGAGTTGCTTGACAATGCATAGCTACCTTCATTTTGATTTTTAAAAATTTTCTTTTTTGACGAAGCATATTCATTCATATCTAGATGATGATCTAGGTGATTTTCCGAGATGTTTAGCATTGCGGAGATAAATGGGCTAAAAGATTTATCAATGAATTGCAATTGAAAACTGCTAACCTCTACTAATATGAAGTCATACTTGTTTTGCGATTCTATGGCTTTAATTAAGGGTGTGCCAATGTTGCCACCAAGAAAAACATCTAACTTTGCACTTTTTAATAACTTATAAGTTAGCAGCGTTGTAGTTGTTTTTCCATTTGTTCCGGTAATAGCTATTATAGGTTTATGAAGGAATCTAGAGGCGAACTCAATCTCACTTATAATCCTAACCTTATTCTTTATAGCCAGCTTGATATTTTTATTTCTAAGACCTACACCTGGACTAATTATGATTTCATTACATTGAGATAAAGATTGAATAAATTCTTTATTGGTATTTATATTATCATCGAAAGTTAAAAAGCTGATTGATTTCCTCTTACAAAACCTTGCTAGCTCTATACCGGTTTTACCCATTCCATAAATTAATATTTTTTTCATACTATCTTATTTTTAATGATGCTAGAGCAATTAATGCCAATATTATTGATACAATCCAAAATCTAATAACGATTTTAGATTCTGAGTAACCTAATTGCTCAAAATGATGATGCAATGGAGCCATTCTGAGAACTCTTTTATTATAAAACCTGAATGACAATATTTGAATTATTACTGATAGTGCTTCAATAACAAAAATGCCCCCTGATATGAGTAGCAATACTTCTTGTTTAATAAGTATTGATACTATTCCAATTGTTGCTCCAAGCGGTATTGAACCAACATCCCCCATGAATATTTGTGCAGGATTTGAATTGAACCATAGAAATCCTAATAAGGAACCTAGTATTGCGGAAAGCAATATACTGACTTCCGCTACATCTTTAATATATGGCAAATATAGATAATTAGTATAGATTGCATTTCCTGCTATGTAAGTGAGCAAGATAATTGCCCCAACAGTGCTAAGTAAAGATCCTGTAGCTAAACCATCAAGTCCATCAGTTAAGTTAACAGCATTGGCAGATCCTAAAATTATTAAAAAACATAAGAAATAATACATGGAACCTAGATCAAAAAGTTCTTTTGTAAAAGGAAGACCTATAAAAGTATTTTTGTAAATTTGGTCATTATAAAGAAAGCCTTCTACATTCATAAGGAAGTAAAATATTATAGTTAAAGCTATTAGAGTTTGTAGAGATATTTTCTTGGATATGGACAGACCCCTTCCTTTTTTAAGTTTAATAAAATCATCTATGAAACCTGAAAAAGCAAAGAGCATATAAGTCCCAAGTACCATTATAAAATTTATATTCTCAAAATTTCCAAATAGGGTAGAGGAAATTAAAATACTGACACCAATTGCTATGCCACCCATATTGGGAGTACCTTTTTTCTTTTTGTGTCCTTCAAGATATGAGCTAATATTCTCACCATAGTTTTTTTCGTTCAGAAAATCTATGAACTTAGGGGTTAAAACTATAATTATGAAAAAAGATGCTATTCCTGCAAGTGCAGATCTTAGAGTAATATATTGAAAAATATTAAGAAAATTAAAGGAATCGACAAATAAATCAAACAAATAATAAAACATTATAATCCTAAAGAATTAATTATTTTCTCCATCTTCATCCCCCTTGATCCTTTAACTAGAATAACAGTGTTATCTAGAGAATTTAAATTTATATGTTTTTTAATATCAGAATGATTCTCTAAAGCTATAAATTTAGTATTGAAGTCTAAATTTTTGTTAAAGTCGTTAGCGTTATCTCCATAGCTAAAAAGCTCATCAAAATTATTTAGCTTAATTTGTTCACTTATTTTTTGATGTTCCAATGCTGAATCTTTACCAAGTTCTAACATGCTACCCAAAATAGCAATTTTTTTCTTCTCTGGAAACATCTTTTTTACCATTTCAATAGCTCTTACTGTAGAATCAGGATTTGCGTTGTAAGTATCATTTATAATAATATTCCCTCTTGTAAGATTAGTAATCCTAAACCTATTCTCTATTCCTTGGAACGAATTTATGGCACTTATAATTAATTCAATTTCAACATTAGCTGCTATCGCTAATGTTGCCGAGCAAAGTGAGTTGTATATATTATTTAAACCTGGAGCTTTTAGACTTACAGGATAATTAGAATTTTTATAACATAGATTAAAAGAAGAAAAATTATCACTAATATTTTTAGCTGTTACATCTGCCTCATTTATTATCCCATAGCTTACTTTCTTGCAATTAAGTTTCGAATAGAAATCATTTATAAATTTATCATCCATATTAAATGAAAAAGTAGATTGTGCATCAAAATATTTTGTTATGTTTAATTTTTCAAAAAAAATATTTTTTTCATTTATCAAACCTTCTGTGTGACCCTTTCCGATATTTGTTATTGTTGCAAAATGAGGCTTTGCAATTTTAGCTAAGTTCTCAATTTCACCCTTAGAATTAGTACCCATTTCTAATATTAGAATCTCATGCATGTCAGTAAGATTAAATATTGTCAAAGGTAGCCCTATTTGGTTATTTAAATTCCCATGGGTTGCCAATACATTAAATTGTTTGGATATTATATTCTTAAGAATTTCTTTTGTTGAAGTTTTACCATTTGTTCCGGTGATACCAAAAGTCTTTAATTTAGGAGTAGATTCAATTAGATAGCCTGCAAAATGTTGAATAAAATCCAGTGTTGAATTTACTGTTATTTGCTTAGGCGAGCTGTTTCTCTTGGTACTAATGCAAAATTCTGCGCCATTGCTTAATGCTTCAGAGATAAAATTATGACCTTCAAAATTTTCCCCATCTAATGCGATAAAGATATCCCCTTTGTTAATTTTTCTAGAGTCAGTAGAGATATTATTAAAATTATTAAGTCTTACATTTGGATCAACATAAGTCACATCTTTACTCTTTTTTATAAAATCAGCTAATTTTTTTTTAGTTAAGAGCATTTCTTTAGACATTTTTTAATTTCCACTTTATCTGAGAATTTATGTTTTTTTCCTTTAATATCTTGATATTCCTCGTGACCCTTACCTGTAATTAGTAGCTGATTGCCAGCTTTAAGGTTTTCTACCGCAAACTTAATTGCCTCTCTTCTATTTAGAATAACTTCCACTTTTTGTTTATCCTTAACCTTAACACCTAAGACTATATCCTTTATTATATCCTTGGGATCTTCGTATCTAGGGTTGTCAGAAGTGACTATAATCTTATCCGCTTCCATAGAGCTCACTCTTCCCATTTCGTGACGCTTACCTTTATCCCTATCTCCACCACAGCCAAAAAGAACAGTCAGCTTTCGATCAGGAAAATTTTGCTTTAAAGAAACAATAGATTTTTTTAAAGCATCTGGAGTATGTGCATAATCTATAAATATATTTTTATAAATTTTTTCTAATCTGCCTGGTGCGCCATTAAATTCTTTTATGCCTTTACATATTGTTCTGATAGGCAGACCTTTAGTCTTTGAAAAAGCAAATGCCGCAAGAATATTTTCAAAATTATAATTACCAAATAATTTTGTATCCACAGAGTAATCTTTTTTCATATTTTTTATTATTAGATTGGTGCCAAATTTATTATTTTTTGCTTCCTTTAAATAAAAGTCTGCTCTTATATCAGTAATCGAATAAGTAATAGTTTTAATTTTACTTTTTAATTTATCGATAATTTTTCTTCCATATTTGTCATCTAAGTTAATTACTGCAATTTTGTTCTTTTTATTGCTATTAACTAAATGGTCAAAAAATAACTTACTCTTAGTCTTATAGTACCTATTCATCGTTTTGTGAAAATCTAAATGATCCCTTGATATATTTGTAAATATTGCAGAGTTAAAACTTATTCCTTCAACTCTGGAAAGCTCAAGTGAATGAGATGAGACTTCAAGGAAAACTCTTCTAACAGCGTCACTCTTCATCTGCTTTAAGAGTTTATTTAGTTCATAAGCATCAGGTGTCGTTAGCTCTGACTGCACTTTTTTTCTTCCATAGATACTACCAATTGTTCCAATTAGTCCCGAGCCCTTATCCTTCCATATTTCTTTTAACATATAAGCTATAGATGTTTTTCCATTTGTACCGGTTATACCGCACATATCTAATTTAGCTGAAGGGTTAGATGATGATTCACTGCATGCTAAAGAATAAGCTTTTTTACAATCTGGAACTATGTAAATCAAAACTTCTTCGGGAATATTGCTAATGTCCAGACCTTTTTCAGCTACAATAGCAGAAGCTCCTTTTTTAATTGCATCCTTAATATAGAAGCTTCCATCTGTCTTTTCTCCCTTTATTGCAAAAAAAACGCCAGTTTCCTTTATATTCTTTGAGTTATTAGATGGGATCCCTAGATTTTTTATTTTTTTAAATATCTGATTATTTTTTGAAATATACATGATCTAAATTCCAGGCTCTAGAAATAAACTAATCTCTTCTTGAAATATATAGTCATTTCCAGGACTAGGTGTTTGTTTCTTTACGAAACCATTACCAACTATTCTTATTTTGACATTTTTTTCTTTTGCTATTTTGATTGCTTCTCTTTTAGCCTTCCCTATGAAGGATGGGACATCTTTTACTCTTGCAAATTTTTTAATTTTTTCTTCATCTATTAATATTTTTTCAATTGTTTTTTTAAAAACTGGAGCTGCCCAACGTCCACCATAAGCCCTTTCTCCTTTAGGGTAGTCAATAGTTATAACGCTTACTAGCTGTGGCCTATCGCTAGGTGCAAATCCAATAAAAGAAACAATAAATCTTTTTTTAGAATAACCCCCCTTGATTGCAACTTGTCCAGTTCCCGTTTTACCCGAGACACTGACTCCATCAATTTGAGCCTTATGGCCTCCACCATCCTCAACAACAGATTTCAAAAGTTGTCTCATTTTCTTGCTTGTAGCATAAGATAAAACTCTTTTCCCTGGTTGACTATTATTTTCAAATAGAATCCTACCTTGTGAATTTGTAATTGATTTTACCAAATAGGGCTCAATGTATATGCCACCATTAGCTATTATAGAGAGAGCTTTTGCAAGCTGTAGAGAAGTTGCAGACATTCCTTGTCCAAAGCTTATATTCGCGGCTTGTATCTGACTCCATTTTTCTGGAGCAACAAGTATTCCCTTGGCTTCTCCAGGAAGTTTAATATTTGTTTTAGTACCAAACCCTAAGCTCCTTAAGTAAGAATAGTACGTTTTGTTGGAAATTTTTTCTATTATTTTCGATGCACCAATATTGCTTGAGAATCTTAGCACCCCGGATACGTCAAGCTTACCTTTCTTGTTAACATCATGAATTATATATTTCCCTATCCTACGTTGACCATTTTCACAATCTATAATAGTTTGATCATCAACAACCCCTTCGTTAATTGCAGTTGCAACTAGAAAGCTCTTCATTACAGAACCTGGCTCAAAAGTATTCCAAGCAGGAAGATTTCTTTTAGTTACAGAATCCTGATATTCTGAGTATTTATTTGGATTAAAAAATGGATAGCTACCCATGGCATAAATTTCTCCAGTATTTGGATTTAAAACTACACCATATCCCCTTAAAGCTTTCGATTTCTTTACAGCTTTAGCGATTTCTTTTTCTAAGATAAATTGATACTTACTTTTAATAGTAAGGTTTAGATTTGATCCATCCTCAGGATTTTCAATTGCCGTAGGGTCGTCAGTAATAATTTTCCCCTTACCATCTCTTGTTAAGGTAATTACTTTCTTTGATCCAACTAGTTCCTTATTAAATTTGTACTCTAGCCCTTCCATTCCTACTTGATCTAGGTTTGTGTGTCCTAAAACTTGGCCTGCAAGATGTCCAAAAGGATAATCTCTTTTGTATTCCATTTTTATAGAAACATTGGGAAGTTTTAATGAAAGTATTTTCTTACCTTCCTTGTGTGATGCCAACCTCTTTATCCAAACAAAATACTTCTTTTTATTTAACTTTTTTAATACCTCTGCTTCTGAAATATTAAGTGTCTTAGAAAGTATTTTCGAATAATATACCTTGTCTTTGATTTCCCTGGGATTTAAGTGGATTGATGGATACGCAACACTAACTGCTAAAATCTTTCCATCAGTATCTCTTATTTCTCCTCTATTCCCAAGAAGTTGAAAAGGATTTGTTTGTATTTTAGAAAACTTCAATGGTTCTTCGTTATTAATTAATTGAAGAGAAAATATTTTTATGCTTATTACAATTAGAAAAAGAAATATGCAAAATTTTATAAGACCTACTCTTTTTTTTAATTCAGAATCTTTTTCTTTAAACTCGTTTATAAAGTTATTCATTATTAATCTTTATTAAATCTCTCTGGTTAGGGAATTTCATACTATTCTTTCTTGCTAATGATTCAATTCTTTCATGAGATTTTAATTGAAGAGTTAGACTTTCAAGTCTCTTGTTTTCCATTAAGACCTTAGAGTAAGTATTCTTAGATTCTGTTAATTTATAGCCTAGCTCGGTCTTAAAAGCTTTGAGACCTATTATTGAAATTAATAAAAGCAAGCTCAATGCAGCAACTACTATGGTTTTACTTGCACCCTTTAGCATTGAAATTATTTGAGTTTTATTCCTCTCAAGTAGTATCGAACTGGCCTTCATTATAATGCCTCTCCTATTCTCATTTTTGCACTTCTGGAGCTAGGGTTTAGTAGTACTTCATTTTTAGTTGGTTTGAGGGGTCTCTTTGTAATAATTTTGAATGTTTGCTTCTTGTTACAGTCGCAACTCATTTTGGTTGGCGGACAGGTGCATTTTGATTCCGAAAGTTTAAAGAATTTTTTAACAATCCTATCTTCTAAAGAATGGAAGGTTATTATCACGAGTCTTCCACCTTTATTAAGAATCTTCTCACTTTTTTCCAAAAACTTCACAATGGCCTCTAACTCGTTATTAACAGCTATTCTGAGAGCTTGAAAAGTTCGTGTCGATGGCTCTATGTTCGATGAACTTTTATTGATTCTTCCAACAATTTCTGTTAACTCATCACTTGTTGTTATCTCTTTCTTTGATCTTTGTCTTGCAATCTCAGAAGCAATCTGAAAATGATTTTTTTCTTCACCATAATTCATCAAGAGTTCAGAAAGTTCTTTTACAGAATATGTATTAATGATTTTGTGAGCGGTGAGTTCTTGATTTTGATTTATCCTCATATCAAGTTTGTTACCTTTTTTAAAACTAAAACCTCTTTTGATATTAAGGAGTTGATATGTTGATATACCCAAGTCTAATATTACTCCATCTACTTTCTCATTTATAAGTTTATCTATGTCACTAAAGTTTCCGCATATAAACTCTATTTTATTTTTAGATTTAGCTAATCTTAATTTGGCTATCTCCAATGAGTTATAGTCAGCATCAATACAAATAATTTTATTTATATCATTTCTTGTATTCGTTATTTCTATAGTGTGTCCACCCATACCTAGGGTTGCATCAAGATAAGTTCCATTGCTTTTTAAATTTAAATTTTCTACTGCTTCTTTTTTCATAACCGTAAAGTGGTAATCAGATTTCATCTATTACCTCCCTACTTTTTTGAAACTTTTTAAAACTGTTAGCTAAATCTTTTTTCCAATCTTTTTCTGACCATATCTCAAATCTTGATAGCATCCCAACAAAAATCGCCGAGTTGTTTATATTAAATTTCTTTCTTAATATGCCAGGCACCATTATTCTTCCTTCACTATCTATCTCTGATTCGTGAGCATTGCCTATTAAATATCTTTCAAATTCAACTGTCTCTTTTTTGAATTGTGGAAGCTTGGCAATTTTATCTTCTAGCTTGTTCCATTCAGGAAGTGGGTAACAGATTATTGAATTTTCAAAAGTTGATAATATTAGGTGATTAGTTTTATATTTCTTCTTTAGGTTATCTCTGAATTTAGAAGGCACACTGATTCTTCCAGTACCAGAAATTTTGTGAATAAACTGCCCTCTAAACATAATAACCTCATATATGCCAAAAAATGACAAAATACGCCTTATATCTAATTTTATTAATATTTATAATTAAAGTCAAGGCTATGATAAAGTAGTGTCGTGGCAACCTTAAGGATTAAATTGGAAAAAAGAAAGGAAATTGTAAAGTTTCAATTTCTTTACTCTCTACATCAACATATGGGATGGCCAAGATCTAATAGAGGTATACCAGAGGAAATATCAATTTTTACTACAAAAGAACTGGTAAAAAGTAACATAGAGATAGTTAATGAAATTAGCAAATGGATTAATCTTAAAATAATTTAAGAATCAGATTCTTTTTTAATAACCAAGTTTTTAAAGCCAGTGATACTACCAATTAAAGCTTTTCGAAGACCACCGAATTCTTCTGGACCATTAATTAGCCGAGCAGACTCTTTATCTACTTTCGCAATTTCTACTCCGATTTCCTCTTCATCTTGAATATCTTTATCTAGGCAACTTGAAACACAGCTTTCCCAAAGTTGAAGTTGTGCGATATGTTTGTTAAGGAGACTTACACCCTCTCCCCTAATTGCATGATGAGCGAAACCAAGTTTTTCAGGAGATCTTTCTAGCATCAACTTTATAGAAGCTATACCTGATTCTATTCTATATGGATGAGGTGTTGTTGGTACCATAGCAAAATCTAGACTTGGTACAAGCATTCCAACGGAATCTCCACAAAACATAATATTTTTATTCTCTAACATAAAACTAAAGTGGTGACTTGCATGGCCAGGAGTCTCAATCCAATTAAATTCTAGATTATTAACTTTAATATTAAAAGTTTTGTCATGAATAGAAATTATATTCTCTTCCTTGACTGGAACAGGTTTTTGATACATTTCGGCTACCCAGCCTAAAGTGTCTAGGGATGACTGCCATAAAACTTTATCGGGATCTACTAAATGAGGAGTCCCCCTTCTGTGAACTATTATCTGAGTATCTGGAAAAGATTGCATAAAAGTTCCAAGTCCCCCGGAATGATCTAAATGAATGTGTGTTAAAAAAACATATTTTAAATTTGATTTATCGACCCCTAGAATTTTTAGTTGTCTTACAAGTTCAGGTATTCCACATGTTGGACCAACATCAACTATGATATAATCTTCTTGAGCTTTAATTAAGTATGGTGCAATAAACTCAGTTTCATTATCAATTTTTAAGTCAAGTTGCCATATTATGTCGTCGAGCTGCCTTATATTTTTTTCCATTAGAATAATTTATAATTTTAATTGGTAATATTGCCAAGTAAAGAGGTGAAAAAAAATATTCAACTTATTCTCTTCCTCCATAAAAGTTGGAATTCTTACTTTTATCAGTAGGGTTCTTGGATATGTTCGAGATTTAATAATAACCTTCTTCTTTGGTGCAAACTTAGAAACCGATGCTTTTTATGTTGCATACCGAATACCAAATCTATTTAGACGATTATTAGCTGAAGGTACATTGAGTACAACTTTTGTACCCTTTTTCACGGAAGCACAAACCGCTAATGATAGAAATGCTTTTAAGATTCTAAGAGATAATATATTCACCATTGTCTTTATTGGGCTTTTGTTAATCACTGGAATTTTTTATTATTTTTCTACTGAACTTGTTAGTATTTTTGCCTTTGGTTTTGACGAAGTAACAAAAGAACTATCTGCTAATTTACTTAAAAGAATGTCCCCTTTCTTATTTTTAATTTCACTGTCCGCATTAAATATGGGCCTTTTGAATTCAGCTCAAAAGTTTAATGCTCCAGCCTTTTCACCAGTTCTAATGAACGCAGGCATTATTTTAATAGTTTTAATCTCATCTTTTTATTTCTCTTTAAGCATTTATGTACTTTCTTATGCGGTTCTTTTTGGGGCACTACTTCAGTACTTATTTCAGATACCGTTTATTTTAAGAAATAATCTTTCTTACAACTTTAATCTTAACAATTGTATTAATCCTAAAACAAAAGAAATATTTAAAGTAGTCTTCCCTCAGATCTTTGGTTTAGCGGTTTATAATATTAACATCTTGGTTAACACTCAATTTGCTTCATTCATGGAAAAGGGCTCTATTACATATCTGTATCTAGCTGAAAGACTCATAGAGTTTCCTTTGGGAATTTTTGCAGTTTCCGTTGCTACAACCGTATTGCCAGTTCTTAGTGGACAGTATTTGAAAAAGAACTATTCTGATTTTTCCAGAACAATTAATGAAAAATTAAATTTTTTACTTTTTCTTTCAGCCCCTTTTGTACTTGCTTTTATTTTTATTGGACAAGATATATGTAATGTTTTGTATGCACGAGGTGAGTTTACGGTTGATGATTCATATATGACATATAAGGCATTATTGGCTTACTCGTTTGGATTAATTTTTGTCGCAGGGGTAAGGCTTGTTACTCAAGGTTTCTATGCAACAAAAAATACTAAGCTACCTGTTATATTTGGAGCTTATAATTTAGGTGTAAATTTTTTACTTTGTTATATCCTCGGCTTCTATTTTAACTTAGGATTTTTTGGTCTTGCATTAGCCTCATCTATATCATCAATCTTCTTATTTTGCATGCTTATATTTAAATTAAAAACTTTAATTGTTGGAATTGAAATACTAAATTTTTTCAAATATTTAATAATAATTCTATTGATATCAGGTGTGTCTCTTTTTTTTGGATCAAATGCAAGTCAGTTTATTTTCCATGGAAGCAGTATTACTATGGGTCTAATTTTTACCATACTTTTTTCAGCTGGAATTTTTTATATGATTTCAAGAGTGCTAAGGCTAAGTGAATTAAGAATGATTTTCAAATAAATTATCATTGTACATAGTTTCTTTTTTCCTTTAATCTTAAAAAATGAAGATATTATTTTTAAATGGTCCTAATTTGAATATGTTAGGAGAAAGAGAAGAGTCCTTATATGGACAACTTACACTGAGTGAAATAAATTCCTTAATACAGAAGAAGGCTGATAAAATGAATATACAAGTTGATTTTTTTCAATCAAATGAAGAAGGTAAAATTGTTTCAAGAATTCAGGAATCTTCTGGCTTGGTAGACTATATTGTAATTAATCCCGCGGCTTTTACTCATACAAGTATTGCAATAAGAGATGCGCTTTTAGCTGTTAAAGCAAGGTTTATTGAAGTACACCTTTCTAATATATTTAGCAGAGAAGATTTTAGACAGAATTCATATGTATCGTCTATTGCACTTGGCGTTATATCAGGGTTCGGCCACCAAGGATATTTAATGGCATTAGATGCCTTAAGTGATATAAATAAATAATATTAATGAATGATTCATGGAATTTAAGAAATCCTGACAATAAAATTGTCGAGCTATTTTCTTCTAAGCTTGATATATCCGCTATGTTATCTACTTTCTTGGTTAATAGGAAGGTCAGCAACTTAGTTGAAGCAGATATTTTTTTAAATCCGAATCTCGACAAACTTCCAAACCCTTTTTTACTTAAGGGCATGACTAAAACAATAGATAGAATTATTGCTGCTATTGATAGTAGTGAAAAAATTGTAGTTTATGGAGATTTTGATTGTGATGGTGTTACTTCGACTACAATATTGTACAGCTTTCTTAAAAGTGTAGATGCAAACATCGAATTTTATATACCTGAAAGAATTGAAGAAGGATATGGAATTAACTTTGAATCAATTAAAAACTTAGCAAAAAATGGGACGAGATTAATAATTTCAACCGACTGTGGAATTTCTGAGAATGAACTAGTTGAAAATTGTAAGGAGCTAGATTTAGATTTTTTAATTACCGATCATCACACTGTTCCAGAAATTGAACCTGACTCTTATTCAATTGTTAACCCAAAACAAAAGGGTTGCGAGTACCCTTTTAAGGAGATTTGTGCTGCTGGCGTTGTATTTAATATAATAATGGCCTTAAGACATAAGATGAGAGAGGGGGGATATTTCGAATTTGTAGAAGAGCCTAATCTAGCAAGATATTTAGATCTGGTAGCAATTGGAACGATAGCAGATAGTATGCCTATATTAGGTGTTAACAGAATTTTCGTCCACAATGGTTTGAAAGAGATTCCTAAAACAAAGAGATTAGGACTTCAAGCATTATTAAAAAAAGATAAGTCTGTATATACGGCCAGAGACGTTTCTTTTGGAATAGCTCCAAAAATTAATGCAACAGGAAGAGTCGGTAAGGCTTCCAATGCAGTTAGGCTATTAATTGAAAGTGAAAAGGCTAATGTAGACTCCCTTTTGGCAATAATTGATCAGGACAATAAGAAAAGAAGAATTATTCAGGATGATGTAACAGAGCAAGCTTTAATCCAAGCAGAAGCAAAGATAAAAGAAAATCCCAATATTAACTCACTTGTTTTGTCTTCCACTGGCTGGCATCCGGGAGTTATAGGAATTGTTGCCTCTAAGATGGTTGAAAAATTCCATAGACCCTGTGCAGTTATTTCGATTAATGGTGATTTAGGAAAAGGTAGCTTGAGAACGAGCAATAATATTAATCTTTTTGAAGTGTTAAAGAATTGTGACTCATCACTTATTCAGTTTGGGGGACATGCAGGTGCTGCAGGTATTACAATCAACTTGGATCAAATTGATAAGTTTAAAGGCTTATTTGAAGATACAATAGAAGATTACGACTATAATTTTTCTGAGACTTTAGATGTCGATATGGAGATCAGTTTTTCGGAAATTAACAATGAATTCTTCAAAGACATTGAAAGAATTGAGCCCTTTGGAAAAGAAAATCATCCCCCGGTTTTTCTTTCATCTAGCGTAGAAGTTGTCAGTGTTAATATTTTAAAGGATAAGCACTTAGAGATCGATCTAGTTGATAAGAATACTAAGAGAAGAGCATTGTGGTTTTTTTATAATAAAGATATCTTAAAAGGTCAAAATCCTAATACTTTAGTGGGTAAAATGATTAATGTCCTTTATACAATACAAAAAGATACTTATAATGGAAACACCAGCATAACTTTGGTGATTCGAGATTTAACAGAAGCTTGACAATGAACATTTTAAGTTAAATAATCTGTAAAAAAGAGGTCATTTATGAATTTTTTTAAAACATTAATTATTTTTGTAGCAGCATTATTCTTGGGAACAACTATACTTACTACTGCCAAAGAAGTTCAAGAAGTAGATTATCCTTCTTCTAAATCAGGGTCAGATAAAAAAGAACAGTTTAATTACAACGAAACTTATGGGCCATCACCAATTTTTACAATAGGTGGGGGTTTGTCTCAAAGTCCTGGCGGATGGAGCTTGACTACTAGGCTTGATTTGCCTTATAAAGATGATTTATATATTGGACCAGTAGTTCAATATGTCGAAGGAGATAATCAAACTCTAATTGGTGTTACTGGAAATATAAAAAAGATACTACCTAGCACTAACCCTAAAGTAGTTCCTTCAATTGAAGCCGGTATTGGAGTTTTAGTTGATGACAGAGAAAAGGATAATGATGATAATGACTCCTCAATGTTGACTGTCGTTGGAGCTGGTTTTGACTACGTATTATCAGAGAAAGTTAGTATTGGAGCTCATACTTATATTAACAATAGTTTTGATTTTGACCATAAGGAATTCTTTTTTACAGCATTAGTGGGATTAAATATACGACTATATTAAAACTTAGCCCTGGGCTAAAAAAATGGCTAATTCTAAATCAAACAACATAGTAATTTTGGGTGCAGGATCAACTGGTGGATTTTTATGCGAAGAGTTGTCCTCAGAGAACAATGTAACTCTTATTGATAGAGACATAAATAAAATTAATCAAATTCAAACTAAGAATAAGCTTGATATAAAAACAATTTGCGGAGATTCAGCAGACTTAAATATATTTGAAGAAATAGATCTAAGCTCTGTTGATTTTTTTATTGCTTGCACTAATGATGACAAGTTAAATCTTTTGACCGCTATGTATTTTGAGTCTGTACCTGGAATACAAACACTTGTAATTTTGAAAAATAATAAATATAAGGATTATCCTGGAAAGGTCGGTTTTCCTGAGATGAAAACTTTTTATCAAGGTGACATCGTATCCGAGAAAATCATGAATCTATTTGAGACCCCATATTCGTGGGAAACAGACAAGATAGCAGATTCAAAAATTCTCTTTTTAAAAATAAAAATCGATGAAACTAGCCCATTACTTGGAAAGTCGATTTATTCTCTAAACAAAGATGGTACAAACAAATGGAAGTTTCTTGCGGTTACAGAGGACCCCGAAAGCCAAAAGCTCAATTTTATCAAGTCAGATGGTCCAGCGACCAGATTGAAAAAGAATGATATTGTTCTAACTGTTGTTACATGTGATTCGGAAAGAGAGTTTGAGGAAACATATTTTTCTACCGAAGATACCGAGTTAAGTAATATTTTTATTGTTGGAGGAAGTTACATTGCATCAAACGTTGCACAAAAATTAGTTAGAAGAAAGTGCAATGTTAAGTTGATAGTTTCCGATAAATCTCGTGCACGAGAATTATCAGAAGAGTTGAGTGATGTTCAAATAATCTTGGGTGAGCCTACAAATGAAGATCTTCTAAAAGATAATGGGGTTGGAGAGGAGTGTGACTATTTCTTAGCCCTAACTGATGATGATGAAATTAATGTCTTAAGCGCTCTACTTTCAAACAAACTTAAGGCAAAAAACTCTTTAGTGGTGTATTCAAAATCTGAATATCAGAATGTTATCAATAGTATTGGTGCCGAAAGAGAAATTAACACAAAATTTTCTGTCTCTGGAGAAATTAATTCATATTTAATGCGAAAGAGTTATTCCCACGAGACTATTGTTGATGAGAATACTAAGATTTTTGAATTTAAAGCTAAAGAGGATCTGGCAGTAGAAAAGATTTATGAGGATATTTCCCTTGCATTTGTTTTAAGAGAAAAGGATGATGAGACTTTAATATTGGACCCAGATGAAGGGAAGGTTCTAAAGGGCGACTATGTTATAGCAGTTACGCTAAGTTCAGATGCCGAGAAAGCCCTAGAGTCTAAAATTTTAGAATGAATTTGAAAAAGTCAGCCTATTTAATTTCACAGTTTATTACTTATTTCGGTTTCTTCCTATTGCTACCAGCCGTGGTATTTTTTTTCCCACGACATATCCCGGAATCTAATCCATTATATTATCAAGTAATTCCTTTTCTTTTATCTTCTATCATTACTGTAATATTAGGCTTTTCTCTTTCTCGAGCTTTTAATGACTCAGTATCGCTCAAAAAAGATTTAACCAGAAAAGATGGCTTTCTTCTAGCTTCTCTAGTATGGCTAGTAGCAGGACTTCTGGGCTCCTTACCATATATTTTTTCTTCAATTAATCTATTTGGCTTAATCGATTCCCCGATTTTTCAATCAAATATAATAGTAAATTCAATATTTGAATCTATTTCCGGTATAACAACAACTGGCGCTACTTCTTTTAGCCCTTTTCCCGATGTGGCGAATCATCAATTCTTAATTTTTTGGCGATCACTATGTCAGTGGTTAGGTGGAATAGGAATTATTCTTTTAGTATTGGTGGTCTTCCCAAGAATCTCTGTAGGTGTAATGCAGATTGCTACGGACCAAGAAGGCTCAGGGCCACAAAAAGAAAGAATTACACCAAGGCTTTATGAGACAGGCATAACTCTTTTGTACATTTACGTAGGACTATCTATAACCCTGGGTTTACTATTGTGCACTCTAACAAACTTAAATTTATTTGATTCTGTAATCCACACTCTGAGCACTGTTTCTTCGGGTGGTTTTTCAAGCTATCCACTTAATATTGAATCATTAGATAGTATTTTAATTGAATCTATTATAGTTTTATTCATGTTCTTGTCAGGTATTAGTTTCGCTGTCTTTTATTTTTTGATTAGCGGGAATTATAAGAAAATTATTGAGAATTCAGAATTTAAGGCCTATGTCTTTATTAACTTTCTTTTAATTATTTTCGTGGTCTTTTCTATAAATAAATTTTATGATTTTGAATCATTTTACCAAGCTCTAAGGTATGGAATATTTCAATCAATATCTCTTTCAACCGGAACAGGGTTTACATCATTTAATTTTGACTTATGGACCAAGCATACAAAAATTATTTTATTAGTTTTTATGATTTTAGGTGGGTGTTCTGGTTCAACAACTGGTGGTATTAAGATAATTAGACTATTGATAATATTTAAAAGAATGATGATTGAAATTAAAAGAAGAGTTAGCCCTAACATAGTTTCGACAGTCAAGATAAACGGAAAATCAATAGACGAAGAAATTGTTTCAGGTGTATTCAGTTTTATGGGATTATATATCCTTATTTGTACTATTGCCCCAATACTGATAATGGTATTTGAAAGCAATGTAACTGCTTTTACAGCATTTTCTGCGGTTCTATCATGTATAACAAATGTTGGGCCTGGATTTGAACAAATTAACCCTCATCAGCATTATGCTTTCTTCTCATCAAGCTCTAAGGTTCTTCTATCTTTTCTTATGTTATTAGGTAGGTTGGAAATTTTTACGATTTTTGCTTTACTAATTCCATCATTTTGGAAAAAATATTAAAATATTTGTGTTAATATTTCTTTGTAAATGCTAAAAGAAAATTCTAAAACATTATTGATTGGTAATTTTGATGGGGTTCACATTGGCCACCAATCTCTAATAAACTTCGCACAGCAAATTGCTAATGATTCTGGTACACAATTGACTGTGGTTACATTTAATCCTCACCCTAGAGAAGTGATTTTAAACAAAAATATCGATTTAATACTTCCATATTCAGAAAAGATAGGCCTATTAAGTGAGCTATCTATAAAAAGTGTAGACGAAATTAAGTTTAGTAAAGAAATCTCAAAGATGAGCCCCGAAGATTTTATAGAGCAATTTTTAGAGAAAAACAATCCTATCAATATAGTTGTGGGTAAAGATTTTAGATTTGGCATAAAAGCCTCTGGCGATGTTGATACTTTAAAAAGATATAAAAACTCGAAGTTTAATGTTTATCCAATAGATATAGAGAAAATTGGTGATAAAAAAGTAAGTTCGACTGTTATTAAAGACTATTTGAAAGATGGATTAATTCCCCAGGTTAATAAGTTCTTAGGCAGAAATTATTATATCAAGGGTAAGGTTGTAGAAGGTGAAAAGCGTGGAAGAGAGATTGGTTTCCCAACAACCAATTTAAGTACAGATTGGAACTTCTTTCCTAAATCTGGGGTTTATGTGACTCATATTATCTTAAATTGTAAAAAATATAATGGTATAACTAACATCGGATATAGGCCAACTTTTGGAAAGAAAGATTTATTGATTGAGTCTCATCTTTTTGATTTTAATGAATTCATCTATGGTGTGAACATCAGAATAGAGTTTATCGAAAGAATTAGAAGTGAAAAAAAGTTTGATACTGTTGAAGAACTTATAGAGAATATAAAGAAAGATGTTCTTTTTGCGAAAAAAAGGTTTGGTGAGGAAAGTAATTTATGATTTATGGAAATACTAAGGTTTACTCCGTAATTGGAAATCCGGTTAAGCACAGCAAGTCCCCAAATATGCACAACGCGGCATTTAAGGAGCTTAATATAAATGCTTGCTATGTACCTTTGGAGCCTCAAGATAATGACCTTGAGCATGTATGTTCTTTGATTAGGTCTGGAGTTTTATCTGGGTCAAATGTCACTATCCCTTTTAAAGAACCTGTGATTAATTTTGTTGATATTTTAACAGACGAAGCTTCAATGATTGGCTCTGTTAATACTTTATATCCAAAAGATGGGAAGCTCATAGGCGACAATACTGATGGGTTAGGTTTCAAAAAATCACTTTTCATAGATTTGGGATTTAAGCCAGAAAATAAATCAGCAATAATACTCGGAGCGGGTGGAGCAGCAAAAGCTGTAACCGCAAAACTATGCCAAGCTGAGTTAAAATCTTTGGCAATTTTTGATATAGATACCATAAAAGCCCAGGAATTGTTGGTTCACATAGGTAAATTTAATTATAAAACAAATGTCGAATTAATTAGCTCAACTGAAGTTGATAGTTTTTCAAGCCAATGTGATTTGATTATTAACTGTACACCTATAGGCATGAAAGATAATGATCCACTATTAATTTCAAAAGAAGTCTTTTCTTCTAGGCATTTTGTCTATGATTTAGTCTATACTCCCCCGGTATCAAAACTTCTATCCTCTGCTCAACAAGCAGGAGCTAAAATTTTGAATGGAATGGATATGTTGGCCTATCAGGGCGCTGAAAGCTTCAGCATTTGGGAAAATGTAGAGCCACCGTACGAAATAATGAAGCAGGAATTAGCAAATGCATAAATATAGTTGCTGGTTTCAAAGTATCGAAAATCCAGAATATAAATATGATATTGATGAGGTTATTTATAGATGTCCAAAGACTGGAAGTTTGTTAGAAGTTGAACATGATCTTGATGAACTCAAGAAAGAGAAACCTAAATATTGGAAGGATTTATTTGATTCGCGCTATAGAAAACAAAGTTGGCCTTATGGTAGTGGTGTTTGGGGGAAGAAAGAATGGGTTGTTCCTTTTATAGAAGACAAGAATATTGTTTCAATGTATGAAGGTGGAACAAACTTATTCTGGGCTGAAAAATATGGAAAGCAGATGGGCGTTGAAGATCTGTGGATTAAGATGTGTGGTAATAGCCATACTGGATCTTTTAAAGATTTGGGTATGACTGTTTTAGTTTCTACTGTTAAACAATTAATATCGAATGGCAAGGAGATTAGGGCTTTAGCTTGTGCTTCAACAGGCGACACATCTGCTGCATTAAGTGCATATTGTGCTTCTGCTGGACTTAAATCGATTGTCTTTCTTCCTAAAAATAAGGTGTCTGTGGCACAATTGGTTCAGCCATTAGCTAATGGAGCCTCTGTTGTTTCGCTGGATACTGATTTTGATGGATGCATGAAAATTGTACAAGAGGTTTGTAGAAGACAGCAAATATACTTAGCGAACTCTATTAATTCCTTAAGAATTGAAGGTCAAAAAACTATTAGTATTGAATTGTGTCAACAGTTTGATTGGCAAATTCCTGATTGGGTAATAATTCCTGGAGGTAACTTGGGGAACATCTCCGCACTTGGGAAAGGTTTTTTAATGTTAAAAGAAATGGGTCTGATATCTAAATTGCCTCGCCTGGTCTGCGCTCAAGCAGAGAATGCAAATCCCTTATATCAAAGCTTTCTTAATGATTTTGAAACATTTGATCCTGTATTGGCTAAAACCACATTGGCAAATGCGATTCAGATTGGAGACCCTGTCAGTGTAAATAAAGCTATTAAAATTTTAAGAGCTTTTGATGGAATTGTTGAGCAGGCAAATGAAGACGAGCTTGCTAGCGCATCTGCTAAAGTCGATTTAACTGGAACATTCAATTGTCCTCATACAGGAGTTGCGATTACTGCCTTTGAAAAACTAGTTAAGAAAAATATTATAAAAAAATCTGATAAAGTCGTAATTATTTCAACAGCCCATGGTTTAAAATTTGTAGATTTTAAAATTAATTATCATCTTGAACAGTTAGAGGGTATATCAAATCAATTCTCAAATCATCCAATAGAAGTAGAAGCTGATCTTGACAAAGTTATGAAGGCTCTAGAAAATAATATTTTGTAAAATGGAAAAGCTTAATGGTTTATACTTTATAACAGATGAATCTCTAATTTCTGAAAATAATTATTTTAATGTTATAGATTCGGTATTAAGGCACAAGCCTCAATTTATTCAACTTAGGGCAAAAAATGTTGACAAGAAAGACCTGCTTAATAAAGCCAAAAAGATTAGGGAAATTTCGGCCAGGTACGGAGTAAAGTTTATTGTTAATGATTACCCCGATGTTGCAATTGATTCAGGAGCGGACGGGGTTCACATAGGACATCTAGATGATGCTTACTTAAGAATTAGAGACATGATAGGGCATAATAAAATCATAGGAGTTTCGTGCTATGGAGACATAGACAGATGTATTAAGTTCTCAGAGCTCGGGGCAGACTATATTGCTATAGGGACTCCATATTTTACAAAAACCAAACCCGAGAGAATAAAAACAGAGCTTTCCCAGATAGTTGAAATAGTTAATAAGGTCACCAAAACCCCTATATTTGCTATTGGTGGAATAGATAATTCCAATATAAGTGAAATCCTCAATGTTGGTGTTGATGGTATTGCAGTTATTAATTCAGTCTTTGGAGTAGATGATCCATCAAAATCAGCTCTTGAGTTAGTCAACATTTTTGATAAGAGAATTTAGTTCTTTCGAGTCCCTTTTAAAGTTGCCCATTCTTTCGGCTAGAGAATGAGATATTAATGGCAGTGCAATTGTTGCATCACAGTAACATTGAACCAACTCACCATTGGGGTCCTCTTTGCCCCAAGAGACAGCTTCTTCAAAAGTACATCCAGATAATCCACCCCATTGAGGTGAATCTGTTGTTATTTGCACTGCATATCTGTGAGGGTAATAGCTTTCTTTAGGGCCAACATTTTCACGATACTTTGCATTCTTTCTATTTGGCACTGCCCTTTCATCATAAAGTAGGTCTGCTGTAACGGATATAAGTTGAATCCAATCTTTTGGAACCCCACCACCAATATAAATTACACCAGTATCTTTTACATTTTCAGCTAAAGACATGTATTCACGATAGTCTTTCATCGAATCTATAGTGAGCTTAAATCCTTTTGAGCTTGCTATTAATCCAGCATCGCCATATGGACTATCTGGAAAAGCAGGACAGAAAATTGGTATATTTTTTTTGGCCGCTACAGAGACTATAGAATCGATATTTTTATCTGATAGCCAATTTCCGAATTCGTATAAGAATTCTCTTGAAGAATAATTATAATCATCGTTGAGAGTCAAAATAAATTCGGTTATTAATTCGGTCATTTCCAGATATTCGACTTCATCGCCTAAAATATCATAATATCGATTGAAACCCTTTTTAAATAATTCTTCATCAGAATTAATATGTGAGGATTGAATATATGCTCCACCCATGGCTTCAACAATATCTTCTGCTATATTTGCACCAGTTGGAACAAGAATGTCTATCAAATTCTTTTCCATTAACCAGTTTATTATTTTCCATTGACCTGTTGTTGATAATGAGCCAGCATAACCAAAGAGAATGGTGATATCCGGATCTTTTGCCATTTTTTCTAAAATTGTGACTGTTCTTCCCAGGCTTTTTCCTTGAAAACCAGTATTTTCCATTAGTTGCAATAGTTCAGATATGGTCCTATCCTCACTAACTTCAATAGCCTTAACCTTCTTATTCTTGTTTATATCCTGCAATTTAACAACCTTCTTAGAAATATAAGAATAATCTACCTAAATATTGAGTTGAAAGGAAGATAAAAATAAAACATGATTTATCTAGACAAAGAAGATATATATTTTATACTTTTCCCTTTAGTTTAGCTATCAGGAATTCCTCGGAGGACTTATTATGAAATATAATTTTAGCAAAAGAACTGATCATTTCACTCTACCAAAGCAATGGGATAGTATGAGGGTCGCCAAGAAGTTAGAAAAAGAGACAGGTAAGAAGATTGTACATTTTGAAAAGGGCGATTATCAAGGTTCAGATTTTGAAACACCGGAGCATATTCTAAAAGCAACCGTAGATGCACTAGAAGCAGGATATGTTCGATATGACCCGGGTCCCGGTTTGCCAGAATTAAGAGAGCATATTGCCCATGAAGTAATGAAAGAAAGAAGACCAGGTACAAAGCCCGAAGAGGTTATAATTTGTGCTGGTGCCAAGAATGCATTAACTATGACATTGTTAACTTTACTCGAAGATGGTGACCATGTTATATTCCCTAATCCTGGATATCCACCAGATGAAGTATGGGCAAAGTATGCTAATGCAAAAATAGATCACACACCATTGAACCAGACTGATTGGCAGTATGATTTAGACAAACTTGACACGATGATTACTGATAAAACAAAACTCTTAATTATCAACACTCCACAAAGACCTAATGGTCAAATTGTTGAAAATCCAGAAGCAATTGCTGAAATAGTGTTGAAGCATCCTAACTTACTAGTTATAACTGATGAAATTTTCAGTCAAGTTATTTATGATGGCGGTAAGCATAAAACAATTTCATCAATACCTGAGATGAAAGATAGGTGTATCGTTATTGACACTTGGTCTAAGACTTATGCAATGACAGGTTGGAGAATCGGCTTCGCTGTTGCGAATGAAGAAATAATTACAAAACTTTCAATCTTCCTTCAAGACTCTATTACTAATGTTGCTGCTTTTATTCAAAGAGCTGCATTTGAAGCAGTTACAGGACCACAAGATTGGACTATAGAAAAGAGAGATTTGCTTCAAAAGAAAAGAAATTTAATGGTTGAAGGATTAAATAGCCTTCCGGGTGTAACTTGTATGACACCGCCGGGATCTTTCTATTGTTTCCCTGATATAACTGGAACAGGTATGACTTCTCAGGAATTTACAGACAAATTGGTCGTAGATGCTGGAGTTGCAGTTGTTGCCGGTACAGCTTTTGGTACACAAGGCGAAGGTTTTGTTAGAGTTACCTATGCCGTTCATGATGATGATATCACAGAGGGAATTAAAAGAATGAAAGAGTTTCTTTCATAGCAATGTTTAGAAGATACTTTTTAGTTTTTTCTTTTATTTGTATCTTCATTTCTTGTACTACTGCTCCTATTACTGGCAGAAGTCAGTTAATTTTACTTTCCGAATATCAAGAGCTAAATCTTGGCTCATCTGCATATTCGCAAGCTCTAAAAGAAGCTAAAAAGTCTACGAACAAAGTTTATCTAAATGCCGTAGAACGAGTAGGGTTTAGAATTGCACCTGTAACAAGCAAAAACTATCAGTGGGAGTTTTCTGTTCTTGATTCAGATCTTATAAATGCTTGGTGCCTTCCGGGCGGTAAGATAGCATTTTATGAAGGCATTCTAGATATAATGGAAAATGAAGCGCAAATAGCAGCTGTTATGGCACATGAAATTGCACATGCTACAGCAAGGCATGGTGGAGAGAGGATTAGTCTCGGTATTCTTGCACAAGTTGGCGCAATAGCGCTGCAAATCGCAATGAGGGATAAAGATCCTGCTGTTCAATATGCAGTATTCCAGGCTTATATTCCAACTGTTCTGGTTGGCGCCATTTTGCCATTTAGCAGAGCCCACGAACACGAAGCCGATGAAATAGGACTAATTTATATGGCTAGGGCGGGATATAATCCTCAGGAGGCAGTAAAATTCTGGGAAATTATGTATGAAAAAAATAAAGACCAGAAAAGACCGCCTGCATGGTTAAGTACCCACCCCCCAACTCAAAAAAGAATAGCAGAGATAAAAAAATTACTACCTGATGCGATGGAGGTATATAATTCTTCTGCTAAGGCAGAAATTAGGAAACTACATTAAGATAAATATTTTACTTTGCTTGCCATTTTAGGATTTTTATTTATCTTATGAGCTGAAATGAAAGTTTCCTCTTGTCGCTATCAGAAGCTTTATCCCGTGTGCTAAACTCATTTAAGTTAGAAAAATTCTAATTTAGTAGAATAATCCTTGGTTTTTTTAGGCTTAAAGGAAACCCCCTTTTTTATTCTAAAAGAAATTAAAATAAAAGTTGCATTATTTTTTTTTTGATTCATATTTATCGACAAAATGAAAAAATTAATACGTTTTATTTTATTAATTCTTTTCAATCTATACGAAACCATTGCCATTTTTTCATATAAATCTAAAATTTATTCGCACGATGCCATTAATGGCTCGTTTTTAAGGAGTCATTTTAATGGAACAACTTTATGATCTAAGCTTATGGGCAATCCTAGGATTTATTCTTGCTAGTTATTCTGTAATTGGCAATGACTCTATCCAGACACTTGGCACTTTCATTGCTGCAAATGAAAAAATTAATTGGAAATGGAAATTCCTTTTTGGAGCAACAATTTTTTCTTCAATCGTTATTTATTGCTGGTATACCACAGGTGGTGACATTGCTTATGGTAGGTTGGGACGAATAGGTTATATAGAACCTGAATGGTACCATGTCATGACCCCAGCCATATTACTTATTTTGACTAGATATGGAATACCAGTTTCCACTACTCTTTTAGTGTTCTCGGTTTTTGCATCAGGAATTGTTTTAGAAAAGATTATAGTTAAATCTGCGCTGGGTTATGGTGTTGCGGCTGTCACAGCTTATGTCTTGTGGTTAGTAATTAGTTCTTATATTGACGAGAAAAACGATAGAGTTAAGCCTCACAATGTAAGATATTGGAGAATAGCACAGTGGCTTTCTAGTTGTTATCTTTGGATGGCATGGTTACAGCACGATATGGCAAATATTGCGGTCTATCTCCCAAGACAATTATCACTAGAATTATTACTATGCGTGTTAATAGTCGGTGTAACTATACTTGGAATAATATTTAAGTCTGAGGGTGGAAGGATTCAAAAAATTATTTTAACTAAAACAGGGGCTAGATATTTAAGATCAACAACGATAATAGATTTAATTTATGCAACTATTCTGTACTTCTTTAAAGAGCTAAACAACATACCTATGTCTACTACCTGGGTTTTCGTTGGTCTTTTGACGGGACGGGAGTTGGCAATATCAACTATGAGAAGTGATTATAAATTTAAATATATATTCCCAATTGTTGCAAAAGATTTTGGTAAGATTATCTTAGGTCTCGGAATCTCAATTTGTGCAATTTTTCTTGTCCAATGGATAAAGACAAATGGTTATTAATATTTTATTTGAGGGTTTATAATATGAAGAAACTGTCCCTATTTCTTTTTTTCTTTGCTACCATACTGCTATCTTTTAATGCGATTAGTAAAGAAGATCCAGTATCAAATTTAGTAGAGGATTCGATTGGTCCAAAGCTTGTTAATACTTTTGATACGGATTTAGCTACCGAGTCGACAGATATTAAAATGAAGTACATGGCTGGTGAGGGATTAGAATTTAAAGGTGGAGATGCTTTTAAGTTTAACCTTGGAGCTAGGATACAATTCAGATTTGAAAGCGCGGAAAAGAATCAGGAAAAAAGAGGTGCTACAAGTTCTGACGGATCTGAAGGTACAAGTCATGATTTTCAAACTAGAAGATTCCAACTTTCATTTAAAGGCTATGCCTATAGCCCGGATATTTTTTATAAATATGTAATATGTTCGGACAAGAATGGTACCAGTTGTGTTGGTGCTAATGGTATTGGTATTGAAGATGCATATTTTGGATATAAGGCTGGAGAATTTCTTAAACTTACAGTTGGCCAAATGAAGGTTCCCCATACACTTGAAGCACAAACTTCATCTAGCAAATTGACCTTTGTTGATAGATCTTCTAAGCATCTAACTTTTGAAAGAGATCATGGTATTAAGCTTGATTTATCAATTCCAAACAACACATTTATGTTAACGGGCTTCTTAGGCGCTGGCCTTGGTGGAAACAACGCCAGAGGAGCAAGTCAAGCAGATGTATGGGATAAAATATATGTAACTAGGGTGGAATGGACACCGTTTGGTAAGATGAAGTACGGTCAAGCAGACCTTAAGAGGTCTGACCAGATAAAGTTAAGAATAGGTGCTTCTCAGTTGTGGTGGAATGGCTTAAACGTTAACTATACCGGCTCTGATTTTAAAGAAGAAGATGGCTCAACTGCTTTAGATTTAAGTGGGAAACTTGATGATAGAATAAAAGATATTGCTACTGCATACAGTAAAAATGGAAAAACCCAACTAACTGGTATCACATATTTAGACATTACTTCAAGTACCTATGATGTAGGTTTTAAGTACAAGGGACTCTCGGGAGAGTTTGAACATACAATGTTAGCTGGTGATGAATCAATCTTGGGTAATGGTAAAGAAAGCTTAGATTGGACAAGAATCCAAGGTAACTACCATATTAAGAATGGATGGGTTATAGGTTATAGATATGGTGTAAGAGATAATTCAGATCAAGCTAATGATAAAATTTTTGAACACACGTATCAAATCTCTAAATATTTTGTTGGTCACAATTTAAAAATTAATGCAGATTATGGGCATATTAACGAAGAGCAAATATTAGGCAACGATAAGCAAACAAAAACATTTAGAGTTCAGGCACAGCTTAAATTCTAACGAAAAATATATGATTATTTTTTAGGTATAAAGTGTAGTTTTTAATTAACTTGCTCTTTTTTTTATGGGAATTAGTATATAAAGAAATCGGAGGCTATTTTGAAAAAATTTTTAAAAGTTTTTATTTTATCAGTTTTTCTTCTTTCATCTATTCAGAGTTGTTCATGGTTAGGTTCTACTTGGGACAAAAGACCTAGTTGGATGGGCGGCGAAGAAATAGAAAAAGACTAGTGCACATTTACTTTTTTAACAGTTTATAATTATTGTCTATGGATAAAGCTTTTGTAGATGAGCTTAATAATTTGCTTGGAAGTAGGTTTTCTACTTCTGAGAGTGTTAGGTCAAATTATTCTAAAGGTGAAGATATATTCGACCCTATCTTACCGTCTGGGGTAGCTTTCCCAAATACAACAGAAGAAATATCTGAAATACTAAAAATTTGTAATAATTTTATGGTTCCTGTTGTTCCATTTGGTGCAGGGACATCTTTAGAAGGACAAGTGGTAGGAATAGAAAAGGGAATATCAATAAGTTTAGAAAACTTAAATAAAATTATAGAAGTGAACAAAGATGACTTTGATTGTAGGGTTCAAGCCTCTGTTACAAGAATACAACTCAACAATTATTTAAAAGACCAGGGTGTTTTCTTTCCTATAGATCCTGGTGCTGATGCATCAATAGGTGGGATGTCCGCAACGTCTGCTTCGGGCACTATGGCAGTTAGGTATGGCACAATGCGAACTAATGTTTTGGGGTTCACAATAGTTCTTCCAACCGGTGAAATTATTACAACAGGGGGAAGATCAAAGAAAACATCTTCTGGGTACAATTTAACAGGATTATTTATTGGTTCTGAAGGTACGTTGGGAATTATCACTGAAGTTCAACTAAGATTAAATCCAATTCCCGAAAGTCTAATCAGTGGAATTTGTCATTTTAATTCTTTGGATGACGCCGTTAACTCAGTTAAAGAAATAATTCAGTTTGGAATTCCTATTGCTAGAATTGAACTTCTGAATGCTGATCAAATGGAGATTAGCATTAATTTTTCGAAATTATCAGATCTTGAAATTAAGCCAACGCTTTTTTTTGAGTTTCACGGAACTGAAAGTGGTAACATTGAATCAATTCAAAATTGTAAAGAAATATCAGAGGAAAACAACGGGTTTAAATTTAAATGGTCTAAAGATTTTGAAGAAAGAAATAAGTTATGGAAAGCAAGGCATGACGTTTACTGGTCAGTTAAAGCTCTGAAGCCAAATGCTAGAGTTTACGCAACTGATGCATGTGTTCCGATAACAGAACTTGCTGAATGTATTAGATTCGCTGAAAAAGAAATACAAAACTTAAGCCTAAAGGCACCTATTGTTGGACACGCTGGTGATGGAAATTTTCATGTTACAGTTTTATACGATCCTGATAACAAAGAAGATTTTAAAATTATAAGGAATTTTAGTGATAAATTAGTTAAAAAAACACTAGAACTAGGCGGAACTATAACTGGTGAACATGGAATTGGACTAAATAAAAAGGAGTATTTATTGTTTGAGCATCCAACTTCAATAAATTTGATGAAATTGATAAAAAAAACACTAGATCCTAATAATATTATGAATCCGGGTAAAATCTTTGATTAACCCCGATTCTAGGGCTCTTTTTTAGGAGATATTGCCCAGAACCCAGTTGCTTAAAAAAAAACTACATTAAAATAATAAAAAACCTCTTAAAAACTTACTAAAGTCGTTGACTTATGTGCGCTAAATGTGTTAAATTTTGAGTAACTTTACATAGGAGGTAAAGGTTTATGCGTATTATGAAATATGTACTTGCTTTGGTATTTGCCTTAGGTTTAGCTATCCCGTCATTTGCGGTTGAGTTAAGTCTTGGTGGATTCCCAAGTTTTATGCGTTTTAGATGGAGATCACTCCATAACGCAACATTTCACAATATCTTGACACCCGCTCAACTTGAAAGTCTTGGTGGTGGACTAGATTCAGATACAACCGGCGAACATCTTCATTTCGCTGATATGACTCTTCGTCTTACACCACAACTTGTTTTAAGTGACGCGGTTACAATTAGAGCTTCAGTCGATGTTCTAAGTAACGCTATTGCTGGTGGTGCTACTGGTGGACTGTTTGGAGAAGATTCAGACGGCGATAAAGCTGGTGGTGTAGTTCAAGATGACCTAAGATATACCGATAGATTTAACGGTACTCTTCTCTTCGGAGATGAAGCTGTAGATGCTAATTACGGAACTTTTTCTGTTAAATACTTGCATGCAGATATCAACTTAGGCGACAAAGGATTCGTAAGAATCGGTAGACAACCATTTGATTTTGCAATGGGTCTTTATGCTAATGGCGGACACGATCCGTATAGTGACGCTGGATTTAACGTTGATCGTTTACTCTGGTTAAAAGGCTATTCAACTGCACTTGGTGCTACAACTGTAGTATTAGTTTCTGACTACTTAGGTGGCGGTTCTGATGCTACTAATGGTTCTAACAATGGTACAGATACTGACAATTTCACAATCTTCGAAGGAAGCGGTGAAACTGTAGATTATCTAGCTGCTGCTGTTATTATCAACAACGGTAACTTAACATATGGAGCTTATTATTTCCCATATATTGAGCAAAACAACATGACTTTCGGTGGTGCTGCTCTAGAATGGGATATGGCTTTAGCACTATACTCTGCTTATGCTGAGTATAAAACTTCAGACTATAGATTCATTACTGAGTACACTGGTGCTTATGGTGAATTAAGTCCTAGAAATGCAGACCAATATACTGTTACAAGAAACAACTATGTTGCAGCTGCACAATTAGAGCTGTTTAACACTGCTCCTTTCACAAAAGTAAGTTTTGAAGCTGGTATTTCCCCGGGAGACCAAAGAAATACAGCGTCACAAAACGGTTGGGAAGGTTCAATCATAAGAGGTAATGGTGCTTATCAACTAGATAACCTATTATTCAAACATGTTATTCCTACTCTTTATGGTAGATCAGGAAGTATCATTAATGCTAAGTATATGAAAGCAGATGTTGATTATGCTGTAGGTAATGGTGATCAATTAAATCTTGCTGTTATTATGGCATGGGTAGAAAACACAGACCCTGGTGACTCAAGTATTGGGGCTAACGCAGGCGGTTCTGACGGAGTAGCTGGCAACATTGGCAGTTACTACGGTACAGAATACGAAGCTGTATACAAAATGAATCTAGTTGACGGTGTTGAACTGTCATTAATTGGTTCTTACATTGACGTGGGTTCAGGCCTTGAAGATGCATTAGTTGCGCAAGCATATGCTTCAACAACTGGCATGGCTGCTCAGTCAGCATTAGACACTGCAGATGCTATTTGGGGTTTTCAGTCAAGATTGATGATTTTCATCGATGATTTCTTTAAAGCTCCTGCTGCTACTAAGTAGTATATAGTTGACTAATCTCGGGAGCCCTAATGAAAATTAGGGCTCCCTTTTTTTTTATAATCTGCTAAATTAATAATAATGTTAAGAAAAACTCTACTATTGTTCTTTGTCTTTACTGTTTCATCTTGGGCAATCTCCCTGGAGCAGGCTATTCAATTAGGCCTTCAAAATAATAAGAGGATATTAATACAAGAAGCCGAATTTGATTCGACTACAAGCTTCATTAAAGAGGCCAGGGGGCTTTATGATACCTACCTTAATACAGAGATAAGTTTTGAAGATTCTGTCTTGCCCTCAACTTCAGCTTTTGCAAAAAATAATACACTGAGTAAAAAGTCTACAATTTACAGTTCAAGTCTTGATGGTTACTTACCCACTGGTACAACCTATAGTCTTTTTAATTTTGATTTAGAAAAAAGAGAAACTGACTTAGGTACGGATGCTATGAGTCCTTCATGGATCTCAAACTTATCTTTTAAAGTAAAACAGAACTTATTTAAAGATTATGGATTAAGCGTAAACAATGCAAAGATTTTAATTGCAAAGGGCAATGCTGAGGTATCTCAAATAGAGCTTGAAAAAGTTATGTCATCTGTGATTCTTGAAGTTGAAACTAGATACTGGGATTCTGTTTATGCAAAGAGTAATTTAGATCTTGCATATTCTTCATTAGAGCTAGCAGAAGTAATAGTTGATCAAAACACCATAGAAGTTGAACTTGGGACTCTTCCGAGAATATCATTACTTCAAGCGCAAGCTGAAGCAGCCTATAGGAAAGTTGAGATTGTTCTAGCTGAGAATCTTTTTAATGATTCTCTAGACTCCCTTAAACTTGTATTAGGTGTTCCGTTAAACCAAACAATAAGTGTTGACAGCTCAATTAAGATAAAAAAACTTCAGAGAGTAGAGTCCGATGATATTGAGTTTATAGCCTTAAATAATCGACCAGAAATTAGACAGGAATCTATCCAGCTAAATAATTCAGAGGAATTATTAAAATACTATTCAAATCAGACTCTTCCGGACTTCGACATAGAGGCCATGATTAATTATTCTGGTCTTGGTGGAAGTAAGAATTCAGATTATTCATCTGCTATATTGGGTTCCCCTAGAATAGCTTCACAGTACGATGATGGATTTTCCGATTCAGTTGGTTCTTTAAGGTCTTTAGATAATCTATCATGGGCTATCGGTGCGAAGCTTAAAATTCCATTAAGTAATAATATTGCAGAAAGTAAACTTGAAGTTGCGAATGCTCAAAAAAGAAAACATTTAATTATGCTTGAACAAGTATTAGAACAGGTTCATCTTCAGGCGAGAAGTTCATATAGAGATGTTTTATCTAACCTAGAAAATATTGAAGTTAGTAGAAGAAATTTAGAATTGCATCAGGAAATATTGGATAACGAGGAAGAAAGATTTGAAGTTGGTGTTGCTAAGACTAAAGACTTGTTGGAAGCACAGAGAGATCTTATTAAAGCACAAATCCACTACAATAAGTCTTTAACGGATTATAATGTTTCTATAACATCCTTTGACCATTCTCTGGGTGTATTAATTAATAAAAATAAAATTGTTATTGATAATTAGTGCTTGAAGTGACGAACACCGACAAAAATCATTGCGATATTATTTTCGTCGGCCGCTTGTATTACTTCTTCATCTCTTATTGATCCACCAGGTTGAACAATAGCAGTTACACCAGCTTTTGCAGCCTCATCTACTCCATCTCTGAAAGGAAAGAAAGCATCAGATGCTAATGAAGAGTCCTTTGTTCCATAATGATCTTTAGACTTTATCTTCGCAAGCTGAACAGAATTTACCCTATTCATTTGCCCTGCACCAATTCCAACAGTTTTATTACCTCTTGCTAGTACAATGGCATTAGATTTAACATTCTTACATACTTTCCAAGCTAGAAGTAAAGTTTTAATCTCTTCATCTGTAGGGGCTCTTTTTGTTGCAACTTTAAAATCAATAAAATCTTCCTCAGAAGTTCTATCTGCATCTTGATACAAAATTCCACCCACAACTTTTTTAATATCCATAAGGTCTGATTCTTTAATTTTTAAATCAGGTGTTATTAATACTCTTAGGTTAGGCTTGGACTTAAATATTTCTAAAGCCTCATCTGAATATCCAGGTGAAACAAGAACCTCAATGAAAGTTTTTACTATCTCTTCAGCTAGATCCTTTTCAACCTTGTTGTTAAATGCAACAATCCCACCAAAAGCACTCACAGGGTCACAGTCTCTGGCATCTATATATGCTTGGAGTAGGCTGCTATGTTCCGCAACACCACAAGGATTATTATGCTTAACTATTACACAAGCATTCTCATTAAATTCTTTTACTGTTTCTAAGCAAGAATCAGCATCATAAATATTATTCAAAGAAAGTTCTTTACCTTGGATTTGTTTTGAATTTGAAATTGAAGGCTCTTTAAGATCTTCTTGAATAAAAAAAGATCCTTCTTGATGTGGATTTTCTCCGTATCTTAGATTAAAACTCTTTTTATAATGAAGCGTTAGAGTGTCAGGAATCTTATTTTTGGTATTATCAGTATTTAATATTCCTAGATGATTGGAAATTGCGGCATCATATTTAGCAACATATGAATAAGCTTTTTTACATAAGCTGTAATTAAACTCCTTGTCTACCTCTAAGGAGTTACCAGAAATCTGATCTATAATTTTTTTGTAATCTGAGGTATCAACTATTACAGAAACATCTTGAAAGTTTTTTGCAGCAGCACGAACAATAGTTGGTCCACCTATGTCTATATTCTCTATAACCTCTTGAAAAGAAATATTTTCTGATTTAATCACTTTCTCAAAAGGATAAAAATTAACTATTATTAAATCGATTGGATTTATATTCTCAGTCTTT
>JAQWMJ010000041.1:0-9956 GCA_029246845.1 Thermodesulfobacteriota bacterium | reverse complement strand
ATATCATAGTCGAAAACTGGATCAGCTACACCCTGAGAGATAATATGAATTCTATCTCTATCAAGTGGTAATGGTGGAACTTCTCCTTCTTCGAGCCATGGATAGCTATATTCGTTTGCTTGTTTTCCCATGATTATTTTCCTCCGAAAAAATTTTTAAATTTAATTTAGTTCCTATGCACCTTGGTGTATTGGGAACTGTTGTCTTAAACCATACTGATATGGTGTTGCATATCCTCTATAGCTTGCAGGTCTTTCGTATGTTTCTGACCAAACTACTTCAGCTGGAGGGATAACTAAGTCAAATGTAAATGAAATTAAACCTTTAACTTCAGTTATTTTTAACTCGGCACCCATATTATCAAATGGTGTTGCTTGTTGGAACCAATCGACTGAATCACCAGAAGCTGTTCTAGTAAGCTCACTCTTAACTTGGAACCTGTGTCCTTCTACATTAAATGCAGGTGGAAGTTTAGATGGAAGATATGTTAACTGCCATTCTGAACTTGCAACGTCAGGACGCGTGACAACTTTCATGTTCATTCTACCCCAGTCTGTTTGACCGTAGAATGATGGAGGAGTTACCGCTGCATCATCATATTTACCTTGTGATGCATGCATTAGGTAACCATTTCTTGTCATTGAAAATGCGTAGAAATCGTCTCCTTTTTCCCCGCCATGCTCAGTTGCTCTAATGTAAGCCATTTTTTTAGGGAAACCTAAAACACGACCAGCATCAACAGCTGAGTCTTGAGTTAAATACATGTACGGATAGTATCCGCCTTTCCATGTATTACCTTTAGCGTCTGTGTGTGTAGCTGAAACTGTTACACCCATTTCTAAATAAGGACCTAGCATTGTATTGTTATGTTGAACATACCAATATTCTACTAAATCACCGTTATCGCCTTCATATACAGACAAAGGTGGGTTTGGACATAGTCTTTGAAGACAATCCATCGGACTTTGTAAAATGAAAGCCGACCATCTTGAGTCTGAATACGTTAAAGGAAGGACATCGATATCCCATAGAGGATCGGAAGGGTTTCCGATAATCCATGATTTAATATCCCTCTCTACAGGCGGTGCAGGAATCTCATCTGTGAGAGTCCAATACTTTGTGTCAACGTTTAAGTGACTTGGCATAATTGTGCCTCCTATAAAAAGATTTTAGCGACAGTAAGATAAATCAAAATCTAACTAAATAAAAAAAATTTGCAAATAAAATTGTTATTTTATTGTTAATTTATTTATAATGTAATTCATGAAAGGTTTAGAAATTTTCTTTAAGACATTAGAAAAAGAAAAAGTTGAGTTCTTGTTCTCGCCACCAAATAGTTTTGGAAGAACAGCCGATGAACTTTTTGAAAAAAAATTTAGTAAATCCAAGTACTTAGAGCGAATAGTTTCAGGCACAGAGCAAGGGGCCAGTCATATGGCTGATGGCTATGCTAGAGTTACAGGGAAACCTGGAGTTGTAGTATGTGATTCGGACACCAGTGCGACCAATACAATTACAGGTCTACAAACTGCCAATATGGACTCCGCTTCTTTGGTTGTTTTTGTTTGCCATTTTAGTGAGGATAAAGATTTAACAAATATTTTTGAAACTATTGACCACGTTGGAATATCAAGATCTTGTACAAAGCATAACTTTTTGGTTAAAAAAATAGATGATCTTTCAAGGACAATTCGCGAGGCACTACATCTATCGGTTACAGGTAGGCCAGGTACTATACTTGTTGATATTTCCAAAGAAGCTTTAGATGACTCTGCTAATTTTAAATTTCCTTCTATCGACAATATTAGCGGATACAAGGTACCGACTTTTGCACCTAAAAAAGACATACAAAAAGCTGTTAAGTTAATAATGAACGCCAAGCGCCCAATTGTTTTTGGTGGCGGTGGTATAGTAATATCTGAAGCTACAAAAGCTCTTCAAAGATTTGCAAATAGGTTAAAAATACCTGTTACTTTAACTCTAATGGGACTTGGTGGCTATCCACCAGATGATCCAATGAGAGTAAGTTGGATTGGGATGCACGGATCTTATTTTGCCAATATGGCGGTTCATAATAGCGATTTGGTTATCTGTATTGGTGCAAGATTTGATGATAGATCTACCGGAGGCGTCTTTGATAAGTTCGCCCCTGATGCTAATGTCATCCATATTGACATTGATCCGTCAACAATAAATAAAAATATTAAAGTACATTGTCCCGTTGTCGGTGATGCTAAATCTGTAATAAGTCAACTAGATGAATCCATTCCCCTTACATTTAAACCCGATAAAGCTGAAAGAGATGAATGGTTTACTCAAATAAAAGAGTGGGAGTCTACCCATCCAACTGTTGCAAATCAAAAAGGAAAAGTAATTAAAACTAGTTATGCAATTGACACATTATCCAAAATAACAAAAGGCAAGGCCGTCGTTGTGACCGATGTTGGACAACATCAGATGTGGGTAGCTCAATATTACCAATTTGAAAATCCTAGAAATCAAATTACATCTGGTGGGCTTGGAACAATGGGCTTTGGTTTTCCTGCAGCTATAGGTGCAAAGTTGGGAAGACCTAAGGATATGGTATTAGCTGTATGTGGAGATGGTAGCTTTCAAATGAATATGCAAGAATTTTCTACAGCAGTTGAGAATAATTTAGATTTGAAAATAATTTTAATAAATAATGGTCACCATGGAATGGTTAGACAATGGCAAACTTTATTTTTCAATAAGAACTACTCGTGCTGTAAATTTGATCTAAATCCGGATTACGTGAAGATCGCAAAGTCTTACGGTGCAAAATCTTTCAAGATTAATTCCCCTAAGCATCTTGAAGCCTCTATTAAAGAGGGTTTTTCTACAAAAGGTGTGGTATTAATGGAGATTGTTGTGGATCATACGGAGATGGTTTACCCAATGCTAACTCCAGGGGGAACAATGGACAATATGCTATTTGGTCCCGATGACCCTATTCCAGCCGGTCCTGTTCCAGATATGTCCTAGAGAAAAATTTCTTTTCTGGTAGTTTATTAATATGTCAAAAAAGGCAGCACTTTTAGTTTATCAGAATTTAAATAGTATCGAAGAGGATAATAGCTATTGGGAAAAATATATTAAGTTTCATGAACTTTATTGGGATGGACCTAATGCCTCTCAAAATGTTTTTTATGGACGCGAATACGAAGAGTACAGAGACTCTTTGTCTAAATATTTAGAAATAGAGCATGATCAAATTAAAGATTGTCTTTTTACAAAACACGAGAATGGTGAGTATTATTTAACACCACTGGGAGTTGATTCGGACAAGTATATTCAAGAATCAGATAACCTAATCCCACCACAATGGTTTTTCCTTTTTGATAATAGTGAAAAGAAGTTCTTTTATTCACATGCGGGAGACGGCGCAATACAGCCCGATGGGATTTATTACAATACTGACTCTTCAAGCTCCAAGAAACGAATAAAGGAAATAATAGAGAATTTTTCTAATCTAAAACAAGAGGATATTCCCAAAGACCTAGATTTTTTTCTGAAAGATCTTCAATTTGGTCTTTCTGAAATCTTGCTATGGATTTCCAAATTTGCCGATGACAGTATGATTGTTTTGAATTATGCAGAACTAACATCTGTCATTCATGAATTCACACTTAAAAATGAAAATTCTGTTCAAGACCTTTGGTCTTTATCAAGTCTTATATGCAAAGGAGATTACATTAAGGCTAGTTCAGATTTAAGGATTTATAAGCAAAAATGGGACGAGATATCCAGTAAATGTGGTGCCCAAGAAAAACCAGGAACCGAAAAAGTACAAACAGAGCCAAATATTCAATAATATATTGCTTTTTAAGAGGACAATGTTACATTTAAGGTCTTATGAAGAGGACTTATCAGCCTAGTGAGATGAAACGACAAAGAACTCATGGATTTAGGTCTAGAAATGAGACTAAATCCGGTAAAAAAGTTTTGGCTCTTAGAAGATCTAAAGGTAGAGCTAGTCTAACCGTTTCGAGATACTCGAAGTGACCACCCTTCCTACTACTAGGAAGAAGATAAAATTAAATTTTAACATAGCAATTAAAAATGGTGATAAGTTTAATGTCAAAGGCATTAATATATATGCTAAAAACAAAAACACCAAAAGCAGCAATCTTGGTGTTATAATATCTAAAAAAGTAAGCAACCTGGCAGTTGTAAGGAATAAGTATAGAAGATACATAAAAGAGATTTTTAGACAAGATTTTAAATCAGTTGAGTATAAAGATTTAGTTTTTATTGTTAATAAAAGGATTTTAGATTTAGACTTCAATAGGATAAGAAAAGAGCTTTCTGATTTTAGAGAGCAAATTGTTAATGAAAAACTTAATTCAAATAGCATTAATTTCGGTAATTAAACTTTATAGGTTTACCTTGTCTCGTTTATTGCCATCTTCCTGTAGGTTCACACCTTCATGCTCACAATATGCATTAGATGCCGTAAGAATTCATGGCCCCCTCAAAGGATCGTCTTTGGCTTTTTTTAGAATTCTTAGATGCAATCCCTTTTTTGAATCTAAAGAGGATAGAGTACCAGGAGGAGGTAAGTGATGAAGAAAAACTATTTAATTTTTCTGTTGGCCTCTATGGTTATAATTTTTGGGTCTAATTTTTTTGTAGAAGAAGATGTTTCACAAGAACAATCTTCAACCAACAATAATTCTATCGAATCCAATTCTGAGTATCAGGTTTCAGAGGATACTTTAGTTGTCACAGAAGACATTCCTGAAATCAGCGATGCATTTCAAAACGAAAGCATTAAGTTCTCTACCCCAATGTTTGACGGAAAGATTTCAAAAGTTGGAGGTTATATATTTGATGTTAAGTTGAAGCAATATTCCGACTCTCCTAACTCTAATAACCCCACTAGGATAATGGAAACCGGGGAATTTATATCAAATACAATCATTAAAGCTAAAGATCTTAGTATTCCTAAGGAAATAAATTTTAATTATAACAATAGCATTATTAATCTTGTTACAGGAACAAAACAGTTTGATTTAACGTCTAAATTTGGAAGCGTCACCATCCTAAAATCCTTTATGTTTAATTCTGATTCTTATGGAATAGAACAACAGATAGTTGTCTACAACAAGTCCAATAGTAATTTAGTTTTTAGAGTATTCGAAGAATCCATCGGACAAGTCGATGCTGCAGAGCATAATGTGATGGGATATTTCTTGGGTGAAGATATGGAAAAAGTTGACTCCCCACCTTCAGAAACTGAAAAGATAATAGGAAACATCGATTGGTACGGTTTCTCTAAAAAATATTTTTTAGCTTCAAACATTCTAAGCAATACTGATGAAAAAACTTTAAAATATAGTAAGTATTCAAAAAGCTCCATACGATCAGTCCTTAGCTATAAGACCATTAATTTAATGCCTGGAGCAAGCTACACAACCTCTTCAACAATATTTCTAGGACCTAAGAATCCAGATGTTTTAGAAAAGTTTGGAAAGAATTTTGCGACAGCGCATGATTTGGGTTGGTTTGGGTGGCTAGCTGGACCATTAGAAAAGTTACTAAAGATGTCTTATGGTTTTGTTAATAACTATGGAATAGCAATTATTTTTATAACACTACTTATAAGAATAATATTTCTTCCACTAACAATTAAAAGTATGATGTCGATGAAAAAAATGCAGTCAAAAATGGCTTTAATGAAGCCAAAGCTTGATGCAGTTAAAGAGCAATATAAAGATGATAAAACCACTCAGAATAGCGAAATAATGAAACTTTATTCTAAGGAGGGTGTTAATCCTCTGTCTAGTTTAAGCGGGTGCCTACCAATGCTGGTCCAGATACCGGTTTTTGTAGCATTGTATAATGTCTTGTTATATTCTCTCGATTTAAGACATTCTGAGTTTTTATGGATTACGGACCTGTCTTCACCAGAAATGTTATTTGACATACCTGGTACAGGTATTCCTTTCAGAGTTTTGCCTTTAGTTATGGGTATCTCGTGGTTCTTAACCCAGAAACTCACACCACCAAATCCTGGTGCAGATGAGTTTCAAACAAAAATATTTCAGTACATGCCAATAATGTTTACCGTTATGTTTTGGGGGCTACCGTCAGGACTTATTTTGTATTGGACTATTAGTAATGTTATTTCAATATTTCAACAACTTTACATAAATAAAAAATTTGAAAAAATGCAGGGAGCATAAAATGACAATTCAAAAAGAATACGAGGGAAAAACAGTAACAGATGCAACAATTGAAGCATGTAAGGATTTAGGTATAAATAGAGAAGAGCTAGAGTTTGAAGTAGTTAGTGAGGGTTCAAGAGGATTGCTTGGAATCGGTGGAAGAAATGCTGTAATAAAAGTTACAAACCAATCATCAAAAGTTCAATCTGAGGTCGTTAAAGATGTAACCAATCAGGAGCCAATTGATACCGATAAAGTCCATGAAATTTTTAGTGAAATAGTGAAACACTTTGTAGATGATTCTACAATTGAGGTTAATGTAAATGAGAGAAATATTCTGTTAAAACTAAAGAGTGAATCAAACCTTGGTTTTTTAATTGGTAAGAAGGGCGAGATGATTAAGAATATAGAGTTTTTACTTAGTAGGATTGCAAGTAAGCAGAACTCTGAAAGCATTTTTGTATCGATAGATATTAATTCTTTTCGCGAGAAGAAAGATAAAGAGCTGGTAGAAAGAGTTGGAGTCCTGATTGATAAAGTCATCTCGATAAATAGACCACTTAGTTTAAACCCAATGAATTCTTATGAGAGACGAATTTGCTATTTGGAAATAGAAAAGAATTCTGAAGTCACTTATAAAACGAAAGAAGTTGGTATGCTAAAAAAGATAACTATTTTGCCAAAACTAATAGATAAAAATCTACCTTAGTTTTTGAAAAAATTTTTTTAAATTCTCTTTACAGCTTTGGCTATTAATATTTGTGATTATTATTTGCTTTTCTTTTTTAACACTATTGTTGTTCTCACAGCCGAAATAAACTCTGCTAATTCTTGCTTCTTTTATAGCTCCCAAGCACATTGGGCAGGGCTCTAAAGTTGTAAATAAAATAAAGTCATTAAGCCTCCAATCATTATTTAGTTTAGCAGCATCTTGTATTGCTAATATTTCTGCGTGAGCTATAGGATCAGATTTATTTTCTGTTTGATTAAAACCTTTACCAGTAATAGTTTTACTATTGTTGACCACAATTGCACCTATAGGTACCTCGTTTAGTCTTTTAGCTTTCTCAGCTTCCATTAAAGCCAGGCCTAAATAATACTCTATATCTTTATCGTTCATTCTAATTTTTAATAATATTCTTAATTAGCTTCTTTCCAAAGGTTGTAAGAATTGATTCAGGGTGGAATTGTACACCTTCAACTGCAAGTCTTTTATGTTTTATACCCATTATTGTTCCATCTTTTGTCTTTGCAGTTATAGAAAAATCATTAGGTAATGTTTGTTTATCAATAATTAATGAGTGATATCTTGTGGCTTTAAACGGATTTGGAAGACCCTCATATATACCTTTTTTATTGTGATATATATCAGAAGTTTTCCCATGCAAAAGCTCTTTAGCTTTTACGATTTTCGCTCCAAACGCATTTCCTATTGATTGATGACCAAGGCAAACTCCAAAAATTGGAATTTCACCAGAAAGTTTTTTAATTAGCTCTAAGGATATGCCAGCCTCATTAGGAGTACATGGGCCTGGCGAAATAAAAATTAAGTCTGGATTTATCTTAATTATGTTCTTTATCGTTACTGTATCATTACGTTTAATTGTAACTTTTGGACCAAGCTCTTCAATGTAGTGGACTAAATTGTATGTAAATGAATCATAGTTGTCTATCATTAATATTTTCTTTTTCATTTTATTTTTCCACTAAACTCTTTCTAATTGCATCCAGCATAGCTTTAGACTTACTTTTAGTTTCTTCAAACTCACTATTTGGCACCGAATCTGCCACAATACCTGCACCTGCTTGAAAATATAGTTTATCATTTTTAATGTAAAAAGATCTTATGACTATGCTCATGTCCATATTTCCAGAAAAACCGAAATATCCTACTGAGCCACCATAGGGCCCTCTAGGATTAGGCTCAAGTTCATTAATTATTTGCATAGCCCTTATCTTAGGCGCTCCAGATAATGTTCCTGCTGGAAATGTGGACTTTAGTAAATCAAAGCAATCCTTACTTGTTCTCATAATGCCTTCAACATGAGACACTATGTGCATAACATGAGAGTATCTTTCAATATTCATCATTTCTGAAACTTGAACTGAACCATTCTTACATACCCTACTGATATCATTTCTTGCCAAATCAACTAGCATAACGTGTTCTGCTAATTCTTTTGGGTCAGATAAAAGTTCTTTTTCCATTTTTATATCGGATTCTTCATCAAAACCCCTTGGTCGAGTACCTGCGATAGGTCTAGATTCAACTTTATTGTTCTCCAACCTTACCAATACTTCAGGGGATGCTCCAACAATCAAAGATTTATCCATTTTAATATAAAACATATATGGTGAAGGATTATTTTTCCTTAATGCTCTGTAAAGATTTATAGGATCATCTTGATACTTTGTTTCCCATCTTTGAGAAACAACTGTCTGAATCACATCGCCTGCTCGAACATATTTTTTTATTTTTTTTACAGCATTAAGAAAATTTGATTTTGTAAAATTAGATTTAATAGGATGAGTGGTTTTTGAAAATTTTGCGACTTCCTTGTATGGGTTCTTTTTTGAGGATTTAAGCAAGTCTTCAATCTTGGTGATTTGCTGAAGAGCTTTCTTATAACTTGTCTTATAAGTCTTATTATCTTTTATATGTACATTGATAACAATCTTTGCAGTTTTGTTAATATTATCAAAAATAATTACCGAGTCAGTAAGCATAAATAGTGAATCGGGGAAATCAGCTTGACCATGTTGCTTTTCAGCAACATTTTCAATCTGGTTTATTATTTCATATGAAAAGAATCCTACAAGACCCCCATAAAATCTAGGAAGATTGTTTATCTTTACCGGAGTAAACTTTTGCATTATTTTTTTTAGCTTTAAAAAAATATCCTCATTCGATTTTTCTACCTTTCCTTCTCTGGACTTGATTGTTAGTTGATTCTTATCAGATGAAATTATTAATGTTGGATCGAAGCCTAAGAAGCTATATTGGGACCATTTTTCTGGGCCAGCTGAGCTTTCAAGTAAAAAACAATGTTTTTTTGATGAGATTTTTTTTAACATTGAGAGAGGATTATCATAGTCTAAATCTATCTCTTTGAATACTGGAATTAAATTTCCCTGTCTTGTTAGAGCTCTAAAATTTTCTAAAGTTAATGAAATCATGTAAATTCAATATATTATTACTGCTAACTTTTGTCAAAGGTTATTTAGTGTATTTTAATTATAATTGATAAAATAATTCTTATAGGAGATTAAATTGAATAGTTCGATTTTTAGAGAATATGATATTAGAGGAATAGCTGATGAAGACCTTACGGACGATGTAGTTTCTGACATAGGACTAGCTATGGGTACGATATTTGCAAAGAAGGGTCTTAAGAAGATTTCTATTGGTAGAGATTGCAGAAAAAGCTCTGAAAGGATTTTTAAGGTGCTTTCAAGTTCAATTATTAAAGCAGGAATAAGTATTATTGATTTAGGTATGATAACAACCCCCGTTCTTTATTTTTCTTTGTACGGATTAAAGATTGATGGTGGAGTAATGATAACCGCGAGTCATAATCCTTCAGACTATAATGGATTTAAGGCCGCTATTGGCAAAGATGTACTTTCTGCTGCACAAATTCAAGAAATAAAGAACATAATAAGAAGTAAATCTTTCATTCAAAATACAAATTTAGGGACAATCGAGGAGTTGAATCTAATCGATATTTATAAGAAAGATATTTTAAAATCTATCAATTTAAATAAAAA
>JAQWMJ010000040.1:0-110093 GCA_029246845.1 Thermodesulfobacteriota bacterium | reverse complement strand
TTGTCTCACCCTCAGCGCATAAGGCAGCAAAAATAAGTGCAGTTTTGACTTGAGCAGAACCTAATTCTAAATTGAACTTTAACCCCTTCAGCTGAGAAGGAGAAATCGCTAGTGGCAAATTACCTTCGGTAGACAATATTGATGCCCCCATTTTCTGAAGTGGCTCGATTACTCTGCCCATTGGACGTTTTCTTAAAGAATCATCACCATCTAATCTGGATTCAAAGCTTTGACCGCTTAAAAGACCCATCATAAGTCTTGCTGTTGTTCCAGAGTTACCACAATCTAATATCCCTTCTGATGCAACAAATTCCTTAGCGCCTCTTCCACGAACAAAAATATTTCCTTTAACTTCCGCAAACTGTACACCTATATCAGCAAGACATTTTATAGTTGTCTGCAGATCACTAGCTATGGTTCTTACATCCTCAGACATAGCAAGATTAGATATCTTTGTCATGTCTTTATTGAGAGAAGCTATAAACAGCGCCCTATGAGCAATAGATTTATCTGCAGGAACTTGCATGTTCCCTTTGAAAAAATAGTCAGAACTTTTAATTTCAATTTTATCCATTTTTATCTCGTTACGTTATAATACCTAATAAATCCTATGCTGAAATCTTTTTCAAAATATAAGAAGGCTTTGCTTGTTGGAATAGGCGGGGGAGCTGATGTTATTGGAGCAATTCCAACCAAGCTCCACTTAGAGTCTTTTGGAATTAAATGTGTTCTGGGTGGGATACCATGGGAAAGATATTCAATTGATCCATTTCCTGGTCCCCGACCTTTTGACCAAATAGTTAATGTTGTTAATATTAATGATAGCTTGTGTTGGGCAACGGAAAAAACTAAAACTCAAGATGGGCTATTCTTTAGTGAATCAAAAGCCTCAAAAGTATTAAAAGAAAAAATTTTATTAGTTAACATTTTTAACAGTTCTACTAAAATTGCTAAAGATTTTAAAGAATTTTGTAAAAAAAATAAAATCGATCTGATTGTTGGTATTGATGTTGGAGGAGACGTCATAGCTAAAGGAGACGAGCCGGGTCTATCAAGTCCTTTAGCTGACTCTATAATGTTGTCAGCTTTAAAGAAAGTCGAAACATCAGTGGATACAAAAATTGCTGTTCTAGGTTATGGAAGCGATGGGGAATTATTACCTTATGAGCTAAATAGCTCTCTATCCATAATTTCAAAAAAGAAAGGCCTCATTGGAATGATTGGAATCAACACTGATTCGCAAAAAATCATGAAAAAACTTATTGCAAAAATTGAAACTGATGCAAGTCGCATACCTACTTTGGCCTTTAGTGGAACTTATGGCCCATCCAAGATTAGACGTGGGAGGATAGAGATTGATGTTCATCCTTTCTCTCAAATTACAGTTTATCTTAAGACTAAGGTTATCTTTAAAGATATATCGTTATCTGCTAGGCTGGTCCACAAGTCCCTTAATATATGGGAATCTAATAAGATTCTTCTAAAGAATGGATTTAAAACTGAGTTAGATTTTGAGATAAAAAAACATCTTACTTCATTAAAAGATATAAAATAATTGGAATAAATAAAATAGACAAAACCGTAGAAACAAAAACTAAGGAAGCCACTTTCTCTGGTGATTTATTGTATCTGTCAGATAGTATAAAATTAAAAACTGCTGAAGGCATAGAAAATTGAAGAATCATAACCTTTGCTATAAGACCTTGAACCCCTAAGATTTTACAGATTCCAAATCCAAGTATTGAACCTAAAAATAATCGAAGGGATCCCAGAAGTAGGTTTTCGTTAAGGTTGACTATTATAGTTTCAGAAAGCTTATGCCCAAGGCTAAACATCATTAATGGAATACTGGTAGTACCTAGAAGATTTATAGCATTATTAAGACCAACGTTAACCTTTATATCTAAATTATTAAGAAGCAGAGCTAATGTAACTGCGTAGATTAAGGGAGTCTTAAATACTTCAATAATCTTTTTTGGCCCATTTAGTATAAATATGCCAACAGAACAATGATAAAAGAATACAATTGTTGTGAAGATTATCGCGTATTCAAATGCTTCGTTTCCAAAAGCATATAGAGCTATTGGAAGAGCCATATTTGCTGTGTTTGGAAAGACCAAAGGGTTTAAAAAGGTAACTATATCTTTTTTTAAAACTTTTAATATTATTGAAAAAATTCCCATTCCAATAAATATCATCAATGAGCCCGCTATTAGTATTTGGTAGGCAGCTTCCATTGTAATTTTTCCATCAATTAGAGAGGAAAATATTAGACATGGAGTTGATATATATAAAAGCAAGAGATTTATGGGCTTTAGGTTTACATTTGTCACCTTACCAAAAGCAAAGCCAGTAAGAATAACAATAATTACTGGAAGTATAACTTCAAAGACTTTTATCCACAGCTCCATGACACTAGTCTACACAATGTAAATTGATAAATGACACTTGTTGGTTATAATTTTTTTAATGTGGATTTTGAGTACTTCTTCATCTTGGGCATCTTTGTTACCAAGGCTTATTCTTGCTTTGACCTTCATCCCTGCTGGCTGGTATAAGATTTCAGATTTCGAGCAAAAAGCTCTTTCATGGAGTGTAAATTTTGGGTTTCCGATGTGGGCAACAGCAGTGGCAGTGTTTGTAGAATTTTTTGGAGGAATTGCCATAGCTCTAGGCTTATTAACTAGATTGGCAGCTTTAGGAATTATAATTGTTATGTGTGTAGGAATATGGGTTGCACATCTGGATAATGGATATTTTCCTACCTATGACACCTATGGATACCAATTGTGTCTTGTAGGATTAGCATATTCACTGTTATTTGTTGGGGGCGGAAGATACTCTCTAGATAAGAAGTTCTTTTAAAAAGTTAGATTTTTTTTAATTAGCTCTACTGCAGGTTGATTAAATGGATTAACCTTCATTTTTTTAGCAAGAATTATAGTTGTTAGCTGAAAAACAATCAATAACGAACCAAGACTCTCTTCGTTTAGCCTATTAATCTCTACTTCGAGACAAGGAATCTTTTTTATATTTAATGCTTTAACAGTTGCGTTTTTTTCCTTTAGTGCTGACTTGTTGAGTTCAGAATTTCCTTTCTTATTATTTTTAATCGATAAAACTGTTAAAGTCTTGTCCTTAGGCCCATCAAGTATAAGCTGCATTTGAGAATGCTGATCTTTAGGACCTAAATATCTCATTGGTGTAAGTCCAGTTGATACCCCATCTTCAGAAATTTTACCTAAGCTTTCACCCCATAACTGCATAAACCATTCACCAAAATATTCCATATTATTTTTGTATGACATAATGCCAGTATTAGTCTTACCTTTATTGAGGTTCTTATAATAGAAATTAGCTAAGGAATTAATTGCAATAAATTTACTTTTTAGAATTATCTCGTAAGAGCTTAGAGCCCCCATGATAATCTTTTTCCAATCAATATCCATCATTTGGCAAGGAATAAGTGAGCATTTACTTAAGACAGAAAATCTACCACCAATATGTGGATTTATATAGAAAGTAGGAATATTTTCTTTCTTACCAAACTTATTTAAATAACCATTGTTATTCTCTGTAATAAAATATATAGATGAATTAATTTTGATACTTTTGGAAGCAAGCTTTTTGATGGTCTCTTTTAATAATTTCTTTATTTCAAAAGTACTTCCAGACTTGCTGATAAAAACAAAGTTGGTTGATTTAATATTTATCTTATCAAAAATTCTTTCAAAGTCCTCACCATCAAGATTATCTAATAAAAAGACTTTCTTCTTGAAATCGTCTTCTTTAGATAAGGTTTGAATTATAGTTTTTATTCCAAGGCTTGATCCTCCCATGCCAAAAAAAACCAGATTCTTATTATGAAAATTTCTTTTATTAAAGAATTTCTTAGTTTTACTAATTTCTTTAATTTCTTTGATAAGCTCAAGTTCGTTGATTTCATCGATAGTTTTAGCTGATGAGAGATTATGTTTATTCTTTGAATATTCAGGCACTGTTAGTTTGATTTCATTAATATTAAATTTATTATTTGTTACCATTTTATAACTGCTGAACCCCAGGCAAAACCAGCCCCAAAAACAGAGAATAAGACATTATCCCCTTCCTTAATCTTTGATTCATTAAGTGCTTCGTGTAGCGCCAGTAGTACTGAGGCAGACGAAGTATTTCCGTACTTTTCGATATTCACAAAACATTTTTCTATTGGGAGGTTTAACCTTTCTCTAGCTGCTTCAATAATACGCATATTAGCTTGATGAGGTATAAATAAGTCTATTTCGTTGGGTGTTATTCCCGCAGCATCAATAGCTTCTAGCGAGTTTGATTGAATTACTTTGACCGCTTCTTTAAAGACTTCTTTTCCGTGCATTACAAGAAAACGTGAACCATCGGGGTCTTTCGATCCACCACCAGGTGTATATAATAGCTCTGCTTCTTTACCACTAGCGCCTAAACAGACAGACATAATTCCTGGCGTCTCACTCGCTTCTATTACAACTGCACCCGCACCATCACCGAAAAGTATGCAAGTTCCTCTATCAGTGTAATCAACAATCTTAGATAAGTTTTCTGATCCTGCCACAAGGAGTTTTTTTACCTGTCCATTTTCAATCATTGCCTTTGCAATATTCAGACAGTAAATGAATCCTGAGCATCCTGCAGAGACATCAAATGCAAAAACTTTTCTGGTCTTTAGCCTATCTTGAAGCAGGCATGCAACTGATGGGGTCATGTAGTCAGGTGTGACTGTTCCAACTATAATTCCATCAATTTCATTAGGATCTGTAGAAGAGTTTTTCAACGCTTGAAGGCAAGCCTCATAGCACATATCTGAAGTAGCTTTATCTTTTTCAAGAATCCTCCTTTCTGAAATACCTGTTCTTGCTTTTATCCATTCATCTGTAGTATCAACTAGAGATTCTAAATCTTTATTTGAAAGTATTTTTTCTGGAATATAAACGCCGGTTCCCGTGATTTTTGCAAAGCTCAAATTATCCACCTAATCCTTTAATTGTTAGTATTTTTTATTATATCTTTAATGTCAATTTTGAAATGATTAAGATTCTCTGCTAATTCGTCAATGAATTGATTTTTTAGTTCGAAAATCTTTAAAGAATTATTCTTTTTGCTGAAAACTATTAAAGGCAAGTTATTAGAAGAGAAATAATTACAGATATCCTCAACTTCATTAATATTGTCGACAGACAAAAGATTAGATATTGTCTCAACTTTTACTTTGTTTTTATAAAATTCAATTTTTAACTCTAAAGTAGGAAAATCTCCTTGCATTATAGGGTTGAAGACAAGTTTGAAGTCCATGCTATCATCAAAGTTTATAACAGATTGTGTCTCCATACATGATGCAAGTAGATAATTATTATCGTGGAAAAAAAACATCGACCCTTCTTCAATAAAATTAAATTTCTTAAGGATAATATCTATAGATATATTCTTAGTTGAATTCTTAATCATAATTATAGTATAATTCTAAGGCTTACACTTTAAGTTATCAAGGAGGAGTGTTCATGACAGGTTTAGCTATAGCTTTAAGCTTTATTGCACTTTATTGGATTGCGGCTACAAATTTCGGAGAAAGCGAAGGTGCGGCAGATAGCGCCCCAGGTGAGACTCAGACACCTGCTTCAGATTCTTTGACAGATGGTACGCCACCCACTACTAACGAAGGCATTACTGACGGATCAGAATTTGCTTCACCTAAAGGTTAATTTTAAATTAACTTTTAGCCAGCGAAAGATTCAAAATGCATATAATTCTGAAGGTTTAGTATTGCGTCTGGCTCAGGTTCGTAATTAAAACTCTTGTGATTTATAGTTCGAGTGATAATTTTAATCCCCTCAACTAACCTATAAGTGGGTTTTGAGAAGTATGCGTTCGCGTTCACTATGTAAACTTGTCCACTGTTAAAAGCTGGTATTCTATTCAGCTGCGGATTTTCGAGTAAAAGATTAATTTCATTTAGAGTTCGTTCTATTTCAAAACCACAAGGCATTATGAATATAAAATGGGGTGCGAATTCTAGTAGCTCCACGAATGTAATTTTTTTTGAATCTTGATTTTCCCCTAATTTAATATTTGTTCCACCTGCAATATTCACTATTTCTGGAACCCAGTGACCCGCGGAATAGATAGGATTCATCCAATCCATACAAAAGACCCTAGGCTTATCAATTATATTCTTTGTAAGAGATGAAATAGCTTTTATTTCTCCATTTATTTTATTAACGAGCTCGATGCCTTTAGTCTCGACATTAAACTTCTTTGCTATCAACAGTATAGATTTGTTTATTTCTTCGATTGATTTGGGACTAGTTGTTATAATCTCTGGTTTTTTTAAGAGTTTTGATAATATTTCTTCTATCTGAATAGTAGAAACAGCACATGCCTCGCACAGATCTTGAGTAATAATAAAATCAGGCTCTATTTTGTTTATTGTTTCAATATCAAGTAAATAAATAGGCTTATTTGAACTTACGCTTTCATTAATAGCTTCATCTATTTGTGAGCTATTAAATTTTTTAAAGTCCACAGTTGTATTTAACACCACTTTTTTGTTTTTTATTGATTCAGGGAAATCACATTCATGGCTAACACCATAAATATTGTCTTCTAGACCAAGAGCACAGAGGATTTCTGTTGCACTTGGTATAAGGGAAATTATTTTCATAATTATATATAGTAATGTTTTTTAGCATTTCATCAAAATTATTGAAAGAACTTTTTTATATATCACCCTTTATTCCTATTAGAGTAGTTCTTCCTGGTGATTCAAAATTTAGCATTTCTTGCTTTTCATCGTTAAACAGATTATTGATTTTAATGAATGGTCTTAAGTTATAATGAAGATTATACGAATTTAGATCATGTTCTGCATAAAAGTCAAAATTCCAAAAAGGCTTATTCCACAGTCGGATATTTGATGATTGATAATCCCACCTTCCGCCTGTATATGAACCATCCAGGGAAATATTATAAGACTCACTTGATTTGCTAATCGTGAAACCACCGCTTTTTCTAGGCCTTCTTAGTAAATCCCTACCATCAGGCCAGTTTGCATCACCACCAAAGTTTCCATTTTTATCAACAGTAGTCTTAAGATGCGTGAACCATATTTTAGTTCTTATATTGCTTGGAAGGTTTATTAGGGTAGATAATTCTAATCCGTTACTAGAGGCTTCTTGAATATTTTTATATTCTGCTCCAGATTGAGATCCAGGTACCCAACTTGTATAAGTTATTAGGTCATATATTTTTGTATCGAAATAAGTAGCACTTACTACAATATCTTTCCTCATATTTTGATCAAAACCGAACTCATAAGACTTTTGTCTCTCTGGTCTAAGCATATAGCTTTGACTATAAGATTCATAAGTATTAGGGTATTTGACCCCTTTACTGAAACCACCTCTAACTCTTGTAGAAGTTTCTAAAAAATTCTTTGACAAGAATATAGAAGGCAACGTATATCCCCCATGAGTTTCATGGTGAATCTTTCTTAAGCCAGGATTAATTGATATTTCATGTGGTAATTGAAAATTTATATTTCCATAATACTGATTTATCTTGTCATCATGTGCATAGTAGGTGCCACCAAAAGTATTATAGTCACTGCTTTCTGTAATAGTGTCATAGCCAACTAAGCTATCAATTGTGAAAGTATTAAAATCTTTTGTATGCCTGGCATAATAATCAAACCCTTCTCTTTTTTCCCAAAAGTTTGTATCACTGTTAGTTTCTAAGCCATTCCATGCCTGGTAACCAGATTCAACCCACTTGTGCATGTACCAGTACTTATATGTGGTTCCAACTGTTAGCGGCTCTAAAATTTTATACTCTAAATTTATTGAACGAGTTGTGATATGCCTTCTATCTTTTTGGGTATTCAAGAAAGGCGTCCCCTCGGTATTGCCTGAACTATCCGTTGGATAACGATATCTGTTTTTTTTCTTGCCAAAACTGGCTTGAACTTTTAATTTATCATCAGATGTAAATAAACTTAAACCAGCACCTAAATTAGCTTTATCATGATTGTTGTTCTTAAGCATGTGTCCATTATCGTCAATCCTTCTAAAACCAACTGAATATCCGAACCTAAGATAGTCATTGTTTTTATTAATTGAAATAGGGCCGGAAATATTAATAGCCTCTTCATTTATAAAGTATGTATTACCATTGCTCTGTAATCCCCTGGAAGGTGACTCTCCAATTCCAAAAGCTGTACTAAAAGTAATTACATTTTTTTGACTGTACTTTTTAGTCTTAATGCTTATTACAGATCCCATTGCACCTGGACCATAAAGAGCTGCTTGTGGCCCTCTTAGAATTTCTATTTGCTCTATGTTGTTAACGCTTAGTCTTGAAAAATCATAGTAACCACCGATCTCATTAACTTTCACTCCATCTACGATTACTAAATTGTGATCACTCTCACTTCCTCTGGAAAAGATACTTACTACTCCTCCTCTACCACCGGATTGCTTAACAGAAAGACCTGGAATCTTTCTAAGCAACTCTTGAACATCACTTGCTCCAGATTTTTTAATATCATTCTCTGTTATTACAGTTGCTGAACCACCGAATTGTGAGAATAAGATATCAGAATTAGAAATTTTGGGGTTAGAAAATGTTAGTTTTGATGTTGCGTCATTTGAGGAAGAAAGTTCTTTGTTTGAACTAGAGATATCCTGATTTTTAGCTTCAGCAACAAAACTAAAAATTAAAAAAATAAATAGAAAAGAGATTTTTATAATTAACTCCTTTCCTTCAAGTTTGATTTAAAAAAATTAGGTTTTAGCCTATCTTTCCTTTGACCTCGAAGAAAAATAAAAAAATTAATTGGCAGGTCTTCTGACTTAAAGTTCTTTTAGTTGCCTTCCCATTTTTAAAACAGTGGCTGTTTAACTAAAAGTGTTAACTTATTACAGCAGCGGGTCTGTGTTGGACTTACACCAACTTCCCTTTTAAGCTTTCGCAAACACCAATTGTGATAAGATATAAAATTAAGTATTAAAAGTCAAATTTCTTTGTATTATTTAATATATGATAACTACTTTTGGCGGAGGCGTAGGAGCAGGTAAATTTCTTGAAGGATTATATTCTCAAAATTATTTAAAAGAATTAAATATTATTGTCAATACAGCCGATGACATAGATATCTACGACGTTCGGGTGAGCCCTGATATTGATTCAATTCTTTATTGGCTATCTGGAAAGGTTGACAGGAAAAAAGGATGGGGAATTAAAGGGGATACTTTTAATCATTTAAATAAAAGGAACAGCAATGACTCGTGGTTTAATCTTGGTGATTTAGATTTAGCTGAGAACTTAAAAAAGAAGCTGTTGATTAGCAAGGGCCTTACTTTACAAGAAGTAGTAGAGAAGCAAAGAAAAAAACTTAAAATTAAAAATGCAAATATATTTCCCATGTGTAATGAAGAAGTAGAGACTTTTATAACCACAAGAAGAAAGAAGATACATTTTCAAGAATATTTAATAAAATATAAAATGAAGTCAAAAATAGAGAAGGTAACTTTTAAAAATATTAAAAAATCTAATCCATCAAAGGGAATTCTTGAAAAAATAAAGAGGTCAAAGTTTATAATTTTTTGTCCAAGTAACCCAATTATAAGTATCGGGCCAATTTTATCTGTACCCGGTATTAGAAAAGCTGTTAAAGAATCTAGGGCAATAAAAGTGGCAATCAGTCCCATTGTTGGTGACAAAGCCTTCAAAGGACCGGTACTAAATTTCATGAAAGCCAAGAGCCTGTCAGCGTCAGTCCTTGGAGTGGCATCTTTTTATAAAGATTTAGTTGATTATTTGATGATTGATAATGAAGATAAGAAATATGAGAATAAAATTAGGTCGCTTGGTCTTGTTCCAATTTTTAAAGATATTCGAATGGTTAAAAAAACTGTTTCCATAAACATGGCCAAATCAATATTGGAGTTAGATGGTAAATGAAAAAAGTTGAATTGATTCCCTTAGAAGGAATTCCAAGGATTAAACCCGGAGACAATATCCCTTCATTGATAATAAGGGCACTTAGAAGAAAGAAGATTACTCTGAGTGGAAATGACTTAATTGTCATAGCGCATAAAATTATTTCTATTTCAGAGAATAGGTTTGTCAGTTTAAGCTCCCAAAAGGTAAGCAAGAAAGCTGTCTTGTTAAGTCAGAAAACTGGGAAATCAAAAGAAATATGCCAATTAATTTTGGATAATTCCAAAAGAGTAATCAAAAGTAAGAAGGGTGTTATTATTACTGAAAATAAACTAGGTGTTATAACAGCCAACGCAGGAATAGATCAGTCAAATATTGACGAAAAAGATGCTGCGGTCCTTTTACCATTAAATCCAAATGCATCTGCTAGAAGGATCTCCAAGGCAATTCATAAGGAAACTAAAAAAGATATTGCAATTATAATCTCAGACTCGATTGGTAGACCTTGGAGATATGGTTTAACCCAAATATCTATTGGAAGCTATGGAATTTTACCAATTAAGAAATATAAGAAAGATATATTTAAAAATCCCTTGCATGACACAGATATACCAATAGTTGACGAAATAGCTTCTGCAGCCGGTATTTTAATGGAAAAAGATATAGGTGTTCCTGTTGTTTTGATAAAAGGGTATAATTATTCTAATTCAAATATGAATTCAAGTGTTCTTTTGAGAAGCGACAAAAATGATATCTTTAAATGAAGCTCATAAAATTTTCTTAAATTCTCACAGTTCAGCTGAGATTTTAAAAGCCCACGATATTCCTGTAAGTGATGTTGAGAAATTAACTCCCGATATACGGACTTCCTTAGAGAAAGCTTTAAATGAAGTGGATATGACTAGAAATGACATTTTATCCTTAACAGATATAAATATGGAAAACGTTTCTATTCTGATGTCTGTCTCTAATTTTTTAAGAGATAAATATAAAGGCAACCTGATTAGTTTCTCTAAGAATTTTTTCATCCCTCTTACTCAATTATGCAGAGATAATTGTTCCTACTGTACTTTCAAGTATGAGCCTGGTGAAGGTGAATTGCTTTATTCACCTGAAAAAGTTTTAGAGGCAGCTAGAAAATCAACTGAGCTTGGATGTACTGAAATGCTTTTTGTTTCAGGAGACAAACCAGAGCTTGTTTATGATGTTTATAGAAAAGAGCTAAACAAGATGGGCTATGATTCAACATCCGATTATATGATTGCGATGTCAGAACTTTGCCTTGAAGAAGGTATCTTCCCTCATTCCAACTTAGGAATAGCAAAACCTGAAGAGCTGAAAAGATTTAAGAATTCTAATCCTAGTATGGGTTTAATGTTGGAGAGTATAAGTGAGAGATTAATGGAACCTGGCGAAGCCCATTACAGATGTCCTGATAAATATCCTAGGGCAAGAATCAAAACAATATCTGATGCTGGAAAGCTAAATATACCTTGGACTTCAGGAATATTAATTGGTATAGGTGAGACATGGGAAGAGCGTGTTGATTCTATTTTTGAATTAAAAAGAATTAGTGATGAGTTTAGACATATACAAGAAATAATAATACAAAACTTTAGTCCTAAGCCTGGAATTAAAATGGAAGGAAGCCCGGTACCAACAGATTTAGATATGATTAAGACGGTTGCTATAGCTAAGATTTTAATGGGTAAGGATGTTAATATTCAAGTTCCTCCAAACTTAAACGCCAAAACATATACTCTGCACATATTCTCTGGAGTCAATGATTTAGGGGGTGTTTCGCCTCTTACAATAGATTACGTAAACCCCGAAAGCCCTTGGCCACAACTAGATATAATGAAAAAAAATATATCAGAATTCGGATTTGCCCTTAGAGAGAGACTGCCAGTCTATCCAGAGTATTTGGATAAAAGATTTTTGACTGATAACATTTACAATAAAGCATTAAAGTTTGTTGATGAAACAGGATATATTAAAGAGAGTTAGAGATTAGATATGGATGACGGATTAAAAAAAATTATAGATGATATTGAAAACAATAGACAAAAAGGTTTAGACTACCTTTTGTCTATTGGCTCCAAAAAAATTGTTTCTATTTTAAATAAATCTATTAATAAAAAAGAAATTTCTGAGAAAGAAGCAGAAGAACTTTTCCTAATTGAAGATGTCAATGATTTATCCTTACTAGTTGTGCTAGCTGATAAAATTAGAAAAGAAGATGTAGGTGACGACGTTACTTATGTGGTGAATAGAAATATTAACTTCACTAATATATGCAACACCTATTGTGGGTTCTGTAATTTTATGGCTGCCGAAGGTGACGAAAGGGCCTATTTTCTTACCATGGATGAGATTAAAGATAAAGTTCGTGAAGCTAGAGACAATGGAGCTACAGAAGTTTGCATGCAAGGTGGGATGCACCCAGACATTGACGGAAACTTTTACCTTGAAATAATAAAGTCTGTTAAAGATGCCGTTCCCGACATGCATACTCATTGCTTTTCTCCCTTCGAAGTCCACTATGGTGCTGAAACACTCAATATCCCAATAGGTGATTTTGTTTCTCAGCTAAAAGATATTGGTCATGGAACTTTTCCTGGAACAGCTGCCGAGATACTAAGTGAGGATGTAAGGCAAATAATTGCACCAGGAAAAATTACAACGGATCAGTGGGTTCATACAATTAAAGAAATTCATAAGGCTGGAATGAATACTACTTCCACAATTATGTACGGACATGTAGACAAACCTTTTCATTGGGCAAAGCATTTTAATATTCTTAGAGAAATACAGAAGGAAACTGGTGGTATAACAGAGTTTGTCCCTTTAAGATTTATACCTTGGGATACAAGACTTTATAAAAAGGGTTTATCAAGAGAAGGTCCTACGGATTTAGATCAATTAAAAATGTATGCAATTTCCAGGCTATTCTTTAGAGGATGGATCAATAATATCCAGGTTTCCTGGGTTAAACAAGGTCCAGAGTTTGCTCAATATTGTCTCAATGCTGGGGCCAATGATTTTGGTGGAACTTTAATGGAAGAAAAGATAACCACAGCCGCTGGTGGTAAGTTTGGGCAGTATTTCCCTCCTGATGAGTTTAGAAGACTTACATTCGAAATTAATCGTAGGCCAGTTGAGAGATCTACGCAGTATGACTATTTAAAAGTTTATGAGAATGATCTTAGAGTTGTAGAGAATAGTTAATTAAAGATATGAGCTTTTTTACAAGTATTAAATTAGATATAGCCGCTGTTAATGAAAGAGACCCTGCAGCAAGGAATCTTTTAGAGATTCTAATTAATTACCCAGGTTTTCATGCAATCTTTTGGCATAGAATAGCAAGTCTTTTGTGGAACTTGGGGCTTAAACTTATAGCTAGAATGATATCAAATATTTTGAGGACTTTAACAGGAATTGAAATCCATCCGGCAGCTAATATAGGCCAGGGTTTTTTTATAGATCATGGAATGGGTGTAGTAATTGGGGAAACATCTGACATTGGAAAGAATGTTACGATTTATCAAGGCGTTACTTTAGGTGGCGTAAGTGCTAATCCTGGTAAAAGACATCCAACGATAGGAGACAATGTCATTATTGGTGCGGGAAGTAAGATTTTAGGGCCATTAAATATTGGTGAGAATACAAAGATTGGTGCAAATTCTGTTGTAATTGATGATATTCCAGAGAATTCTACAGTTGTTGGTGTCCCAGGTAAAGTTGTTGGAAAGTCTTTTTCATCTATAGCACCTGACTTATATCATAATAAGTTACCTGATCCGAGTGGAGAAGATATTTTAAGAATTAATAAAGAAATTGAAGAATTAAAAGAGCAAATGAAAAACTTAAAGTCCTAAATCTTCCTCTAAATTAAATAATAAATTCATATTTTGAACAGCTTGGCCTGAAGCACCTTTTGTTAAATTATCAATAACAGAGGATATGAGCAATGTTTTATCCTGTGGCAGTACTTTAATACCAATTTGACAAATATTAGTATTTTGCACGGAACTAATTTTAGGAAGACCTGTTTGTAGAACTTTTACAAAATCAGAACCTGAGTAGTAGTCGTTATATGATTTAAGAATTTGTTGCTGATTAAATGGCTTTTTACTTGAAATATAGATATTAGACATTATGCCCCTTTTTATAGGTAAAAGGTGAGGCACCATTATTAAGTTAATCTTCTTACCTGATTCTTTGAATATTAGTTGCTCTATTTCTGGTGAATGTCTGTGGTCTCCAACATTATAGGTTGATAGATTGTCGTAACTCTCTGAAAAGCTATGTTCTAGCTTGCCACTTTTACCTGCACCGGATATTCCGGATTTTGTATCTACAATAATATCTTCTAAGTTCTTTAGGTTCACTGCAATTGGCATTAACCCCAGCAGTATAGATGTAGCATAACACCCGGGATTAGAAATATTCATTTTTCTATTAATTTTAGCTCTATTAATTTCTGGTAAAATATATTGAAAATCTTTCAGTGTTGAAGCATTTCTCTTTGATCCATACCATTTTATGTGGCTTTTTTTGTTTAGTCTAAAATCACCACTTAAATCTATAATTTTTGCATTCGTCTTTTTTATTTTATCGTATATTGAGATTAAGCCTCCCCCTGGAAGGCATGAGAAAATTAAATCAATATTCTTCAATTTTAAAATTTCCAAGTTTTTTCTAATTTTCAATCTTTTTGATAAATTCAAACTTGGAATTTCATCATTAATATAAGGTCCAAAGTTTGAATTTGCACCAACAAAAATAATGTCAGCCATTGGATGATTACTTAGTATTTCAAGCAACTCAATTCCTGTATATCCGGTGACCCCAATTATGCCAATTTTTATTTTCTTCATAATTGTCACAGTATCATGCAATTTTTATAAATTCAATTGTTTGAAATCTATCATGTAGAGTGTAAAATTAAAAAACTCTCTGAATAAAAAGGATAAAAATATGTCAATTAAAATAGGTATTAACGGATTTGGAAGAATAGGCAGAAATCTTTTAAGAATTTCTTTGCTTTCTGATAAGATTGATGTTGTAGCAATTAACGATATTGCAGACCTCAATACTTGTGCTCATTTATTAAAGTACGACTCAGTTTTTGGTGTTTTAGAGAATAATGTTTCTCATGATTCAGATGGAATTACTATTGATGGAAAGAGGACAAAGATCTTTTCAGAAAGAAACCCCTCAGATATAAATTGGTCAGATGAAGGGTGTCAGATTGTAGTTGAGTCCACAGGTATATTCACATCTAAAGAACTAGCTTCGCAACATTTGGGTGGCAATGTGAAGAAAGTTATAATATCGGCTCCTGGAAAAGGTGATATAGATTTTACTACTGTAATGGGCGCGAATGATGATTTGTATGATAATAACGAGCATCATATTGTTTCTAATGCATCATGCACAACTAACTGTTTAGCTATGATTGTTAAAGTCTTAAGAGATAATTTTGGTCTCCAAAGTGGCCACATGACTACTATTCACTCCTATACAAATGATCAAAGAATAATTGACTCTCCCCATTCTGACCTCAGAAGAGCAAGAGCTGGTGGTTTATCGATGATTCCTACTAGTACTGGGGCAACTAAAGCTATTGAAGAAATCTTTCCAGACTTAAAAGGAAACTTGTCAGCTATATCTGTTAGGGTTCCGACACCAAATGTTTCTATGGTTGACTTTGTTGCCAGAATTAAAGATAAGGCATCTTCAGAGGCAATTAATTCTGCTTTTATAGAAGCTTCAAAATCAACACTTCATAGCTATCTTGATATAGCTCATGAAGGAGCGGTTTCTGTTGATTTGTTAAAGAATAAACATTCAGCAGTTTTTGATCCTTTTGGCACAAGTGTGATTGGAGATAATTTTATAAAAGTAATTGCTTGGTATGATAATGAATATGGTTATTCCTCAAGAGTGCTAGATTTAGCAATAAAGATTGGAAGTTCGCTTGGATAAAAAGAAGGTCATTTCAGATTTTCCAAAGTCTTTTTATCAAGGTAAGAAAGTTTTCGTTCGAGTTGATTTTAATGTTCCTATAGATGTTGAAACGGATTCAATAAGAGAAGACTATCGTATTAGAAGAGCTCTACCTACTATTGATTTTCTAATAGATGCAGGGGCCAAAATTATACTAGGATCTCATCTTGGAAGACCAAAGGGGAAGGTGGTAAAAGATCTATCTCTGCAAATAGTATCAAACAGGTTATCTGAGCTAATAGATAAAAAAGTTTTGTTCGTTAAAGATTTTATTGGAAGTGGTTTATCTGACAAGTTAGACGACCTACCTGATGGTTCAGTTGTAATGCTTGAAAATCTTAGGTTTCATAAAGCAGAAACAGAGAATGACCCTGCCTTTTCAAGTGAACTAGCTAAGCTTGCTGATGTATATATAAATGAAGCCTTTGGAACTTCACATAGAGCTCATTGCTCTACATATGGAATGACAAAAGACTTTGTAGATAAAATAAGTGGCTTCTTGGTTGATAAAGAATTAAGTTTTGTCTCAAAAATGATGAAAACACCGGAGCATCCGTTTTTAGTTATAATCGGTGGTTCTAAAATAAAGGATAAGATTTCTGCTCTAGGGAATTTACTTGATGGAGCTGATAAGATAATAGTCGGTGGTGGTGCTGCATATACTTTTTTAAAAGCACAAAAAATTAATATAGGTAACTCTATTTATGAAGAAGAAATGTTAAGTTGGGTGAAAGATGTATACGATAAATATAAGGATAAGATTGTTCTCCCAATTGACCATATTATTTCAAAAGATTTTAATAGAACGAGCCAGTGCTTGATATCAGACATTGATATTCCTGATGGTCATATGGCGCTGGACATTGGTCCCAAGACTATAGAATTGTTTAACTCGATTATAAAGGGCCCAGGCTATATTTTTTGGAATGGCCCAATGGGTGTTTTTGAATTTGAGCAATACTCATCTGGGACAATTCACGTTGCACGAGCAGTTGCTTTAGCAACTTGGAGAGGAGCAACTTCAGTTGTAGGTGGGGGTGAAACAATTGCAGCAATTCGAAAGGCTGAAGTTTTAGAATCTGAGATTTCACATATGTCTACTGGTGGGGGTGCATTGTTAGAATATTTGGGTGGAAGTAGTTTGCCAGGTATAGAAATTCTTGATTAATAATTTATACTAAAAAAATATAATGAAAAAAAGCTCCAAGAATGATTTAAGTTGGATTGAGAACCTATTAGGTGATGAAGCTAGTTATCTTCTCGATCACCAATGCAAGACAGTAGACTCAAAAAATATAATAAAACCCGGCCCAGACTTTGTAGATAGAGTTTTAAAAGATTCAGATAGGTCTAATATTGTCATGAGAAATCTTCAGACATTATTTAACCATGGAAGACTTGGAGGAACTGGTTACCTTTCAATACTTCCCGTTGATCAAGGTGTCGAGCATTCAGCTGGCGCTTCCTTTGCCCCAAACCCACTATATTTTGATCCAGAGAATATTGTTAAACTTGCAATTGAAGGTGGTTGTGGTGCTATAACGTCAACCTTGGGGGTTTTAGGCTCTGTTTCAAGGAAGTATGCACATAAGATTCCTTTTATATTAAAGCTAAATCATAATGAATTTCTAACTTATCCAAATCAATACGATCAAATTCGCTTTGCGTCAGTTGACCAGGCATTTAATATGGGGGCAATAGGTGTTGGAGCAACTATTTATTTTGGTTCAGAGGAGAGTACTAGGCAAATTCAGGAGGTTTCGGAGCTTTTTGAATATGCTCACTCTTTAGGTCTGGTAACAATACTTTGGGCTTATCTCAGAAATTCATCTTTTAAAACAAAGAAAAATGATTATCATTTAAGCTCAGACTTGACAGGCCAAGCTGACCACTTATCTGCAACAATTCAAGCAGATATCGTGAAACAAAAGCTAGCCGAAAATAACGGCGGTTTTACCGAACTTAATTTTGGAAAGACTCATGAGAAGGTTTATTCAGAGTTAACCTCAACCCACCCTATAGATTTAAATAGGTATCAAGTTTTAAACTGCTTGTCGGGGAGAGCTGGCTTGATTAACTCAGGTGGTGCCTCTGGGGATAATGATATCGCTCAGGTAGTTAAGACAGCTATTATCAATAAACGTGCCGGTGGCATGGGGTTGATAACTGGAAGAAAGGCTTTTCAAAAACCTATGGACGAAGGTATTAAAATTCTAAATGCCGTTCAAGATGTTTATTTAAATAAAAAAATAACTATTGCTTAAGAAAAAAGCTTACTCTTCAGATACTTGCTAACCATCTTAACCATAGCGCTGGAACCAATAAATATAGGGGATTTTTGGTGAATTGATTTTGGTTTAATAGATAAAATATTTTTTTTCCCATCAGAAGCTAGCCCACCAGCTTGCTCAATAATAAATGCCATTGGATTACATTCATACATTAACCTAAGTTTTCCATCAGGTGCGTTCTTAGCCTGCGAGTATATAAAGAGACCACCTTTAAAAAGACTCCTATGTAAATCTGCAACCATTGATCCTACATAACGCAAAGAATAGGGTCTTCCAGTTTTAACATCTTTTTGCTCACACCATCTAATATATTCCTGAAGTGCAAGAGGAAATTCAAAAAAATTTCCTTGATTTACTGAATACATCCTAGCATTTTCAGGTATTTGTATATTTGTTTGAGAAACGTAAAATTCATTTACATAAGGATCAAGGGTAAAAGCGTCTACTCCTTTACCAACAGTTAAGACATAAATTGTTGACGAACCATAAATTATGTAACCAGCAGCTATTTGCTTTGTACCTTCTTGTAAAAAATCTTTAGTTGTTAGCTTTTTTGAACTTTTGGGTTTCTTAAGTATGGAGAAAATTGTACCAACAGGAACATTCACATCGATATTAGAGGAACCATCTAAAGGATCTATTAAAACGATATATTTGGAATTTTTGGAATTCTCATTATTAAAAATTACTATTTTTTCATTTTCTTCCGAGACGATTCCAGCACAATTCCCACCATTTTCCAACGACTTTATAAATAGATTGTTGGCTATTAAGTCTAGCTTTTTTACCTTTTCACCGTGAGAGTTTTTGGAGCCAGTATAATCTCCAAGTGAACCCGCTAGAGCTCCTGTATTTAGCTCTTTACTTACCTGCCTACCAGCGAGCTTAAGGTCTTTGAGTAGAGATATAAGCTCTCTATTTTTGTCACCTGAAAGCTTTTCTTTTAATAGATATTGGTATGCTGTTAACTTCTCGTCCACTTTAGAATCATACACTTATATAGTTAAAAAAAAAGATAAATATCCTATAATTTTTTTACAAATAAGGGTTTCTATATTTAAGATTTCCATAACGCCTAGTAGAAGTAAAAATCCAATCACAGAACCTAAAGCTATCCCTGTTATCAAACCTATTAACCTATTTACCAAAGACAGATTTAAATAAGATAAAATCATATCGACTAAAAAGAAGAATAATTTAGAAATTCCATATAGTGTGAGATAAATACAAATACTTGAAATAAGATATGACCCAGGACCACTGTAAAAATTATAATCAGAGATTAATCTTGAATTAATCTCGTTAGATCCTACAAAAGAGACAAAAAGTGGAATTAACAAACAGAAAAGCTTCGAGAAGGATTTAATAATCCCTAAGTAGAAACCTGCTAAACCAAAAATTAAAACTAATATGACGAAAATGTAATCATAAATAAGCATCCCCCATATTTTATATTATTTTTTTAGCTTTTTGACTTATTTATTTTTTCTGATAACTTACAAAAATGGATTCTTCATCAATAAAAGAGCCTATCTTAAAATATCTTGATAAAGTTGAATTATTACTCAATGATGAAATTCCCAGTGATATTAAGATTTCTTTTGAAGTGATTAAGCATCTTATTAATAAACCAGGAAAAAGACTTAGACCCTCAATAGTCTTACTTTCTGCACTTTCTTTGGGGAAAACTATAGATAAGAAGATATTGTCAGCTGCAGCATCTGTTGAATTGCTTCATAACGCTTCTTTAATTCACGATGATATAGTCGATCAGGCTGAGATTAGAAGGGGATTAAAGTCGGCTAATAGGATTTGGGGAGATCACGCAACAGTCTTAGTGGGAGATTTCTTGCTTGCAAGGTCTCTTTTCTTAATTAATAAGTGTAAGAGTAGCAAGGTTATGGGGTCTGTGACTAATGCCGCATCTGAATTAGCGAATGGTCAAATACTGGATATTATGATTTCTAAAAGGTTAGTCACTTTTAACCAGGATATTTATTTTAAAATGATAAAGTTAAAAACAGCCTCACTTATTTCATCATCAGCTGAAGTTGGCGCTCTCCTTTCAACAACAGACATAGCTAAAGTAAGAAAATTAAAATTATACGGAACAAACCTTGGAATTTCTTACCAGCTAATTGACGATGCATTAGATTTGCTTGGGGATTCAAGTAAGATGGGAAAGCATACAATGGAAGATATTAAAGAAGGCAAGGTTACATTGCCAATGCTAATAGCATTAGATAAGGCACCTTATAACGATAAAAAAGTTATTTTAAAAATCTTACAAAAGAAAAATTTTGATAGAAAGAATTTAGATATTCTGTATAATTTTGTATTAGAAAACAATGCAGTAGAAGAAACTTTACAGTTTGCAAGTAACTATAGTTCGAAGGCAATCTTGGCAATTGAGTCTTTAAATGAAAGTAAATATAAAGATTCATTAATAGCTTTGGCTAAAGAGAACATAGTTAGGGTGTCTTAATTATGAAAAAGAATGATTGGGAAGAAAAATACAAAGAAAAGTTAAAGGAAAGAAAGAAGGACTTTCAAACTACATCTAATATAAAAATAAAAAGATTTTATACTCAAGAAGATATTTCTGGAAACTTAGATGAAAAAAACTCCATGCCTGGCGAATTCCCTTTTACTAGAGGTGTTCAACCAACTATGTATCGAGGAAGATTCTGGACCATGCGACAATATGCTGGTTTTGGATCTGCAAAAGAAACAAATGAAAGGTTTAAATATCTCTTAGACAAAGGTCAAACAGGTTTAAGCGTGGCCTTCGATCTTCCTACACAAATGGGCTATGACTCAGATGCTCCTGTTAGTAAGGGAGAAGTCGGAAAGGTTGGAGTTGCTATTGACTCATTGAGAGATATTGAGGTTTTGTTTGATGGTATTCCACTAGATAAAGTATCAACCTCGATGACTATTAACGCCACAGCATCAATGCTTTTAGCGATGTATATTGTCGCAGCTGAGAAACAAGGAGTTGCAGCAGATAAGATAATGGGCACAACTCAGAATGATTTATTGAAAGAGTTTATAGCTAGAGGCACTTATGCTTTTCCACCAAATCCTTCTGTTCAAATAAGCGTTGATTTAATGGAATACTGTAAAGATTTTGTACCTAAATGGAATCCAATTAGTGTTAGTGGGTACCATATTAGAGAAGCTGGTTCAACAGCAGTCCAAGAAGTGGCATTCATGCTAGCAGATGCTATAGAGTATCTTGAGATTGCAAAAGAAAGGAATTTAGATATCGAGGGAATATGTAAAAGAGTGTCATTCTTTTTTGCCGTACATGGTAATTTCTTCGAAGAAATTTCCAAATATAGAGCTGCAAGGAGAATTTGGGCAAATATACTTAGAAAAGAATTTGATGTAAAAGATGATAATGCTTGCAAATTCAGGACTCATTCGCAGACTGGTGGAGTCACCCTTACTGCTCAGCAGCCTTTGAATAATATCGTTAGAACTGCTATGCAGGCGATGGCAGCAGTACTAGGTGGTACTCAATCATTGCATACAAATTCATTTGACGAAGCTTTAGGATTGCCTACCGAAGAGTCAGCAACGATAGCTTTAAGAACTCAACAAATCATTGCCCATGAGTGTGATGTTGCTAACACTATTGATCCTTTTGCAGGTTCATACTTTGTAGAAAATTTGACCGATCAGATTGAAGAAAAAGTTTATGAATATCTTAAAATCATAAAAAAGAAAGGCGGAATGGTTAAGTGTATCGAAGATAATTACATTCAGAGTGAAATTGAGAATTCTGCGTATGATTTTCAGATTGAACTTGAAAGTAAAGAAAGAGTTATTGTAGGTGTAAACGACTTTAAAGCTGAGGATGAGGAAGTACCTCCTATTCAAGGAATAGATAAAAACTTAGAAAAAAATCAGAATGAAAGCTTGAAGATTTTAAGAAAGAGTAGAGATAATGAAAAAGTTAATAAATGTTTATCCTTACTTACCAAAGCTGCAGAAAATAGTGAGAATATAATGCCTTATATCTTAGAAGCTGTCAGAGAATACTCTACTATTGGTGAGATGACATCAGCATTAGAGTCAGTTCATGGAAGATATAAAGGATCAATCTAGTATTTTACTCATCAAGATAGCATTTTCTTTGTCTTGATAATAATCTTTTCTTATTGAGTCTTTATTGAAACCAAGCTTTTTGTATAAACTGATAGCCGAATGATTATCTTCTCTAACTTCTAATGTAATCTTTTTTATACCTTCAAGTGCAACTATTACCTCAAGCTTTTTTATAAGCTCTTCTCCAACATAGTTTCTTCTTTTGCTGCTAAGAACACCAATTCTTTCTATTTCAACAAAGTCTATATATTTACGTGTAAAGAGATACCCCAGAATCTGCGTCTCTTTAGCTAGTAAAAGATTTATTGATTCAGGATGCTTGATTTGGCTTTTGATTATCTCCAAAGACCAAAAATTCGAAAAGATAGATTTCTCTAACTTATTTACCTCATCTAAATCGTTAAAATTTATTTTTCTAATTGTGCCCATGAATATATAATATTATTTATCAATTTTATGAAACATGCATTAGTTATTTTAAGTGGGGGCCAAGATTCCATAACATGCTTATTCTGGGCAATTAGTCAGGGATATACATGTTCAGCTCTAACTTTCGATTATGGTCAATTGCATAGCATAGAGATTGAGTCTGCAAAGAAAGCCGCAGAATTGGCTGAAATTGATAAACACGAAATATTATCTATAGGCCCGCTTTTTTCTGGAAAATCACCTTTGACAAACAAAAACATAAAACTTGACCAGTTCTCCAGTCTGGAAGATTGTACCCCTGGGCTTCAAAACACTTTTGTACCCGGTAGGAATCTATTATTTCTTTCTTTAGCTGCAAACAAAGCATACTCTATGGATATAGATACTATGATTACAGGAATCTGCCAAGAGGATTTTGGAGGATACCCAGATTGTAGAATAGATTTCGTAAAAAGTCTGGAAGAAACTATTTCACTGGCTATGGAGAGAAAGATAAAAATATTAACACCTCTTATGGATTTAAAGAAATCAGATATAGTCTTAATGGCTAAGGGACTTGATAAGAAATGTTGGGAAGCCTTATCCTTTTCTCATACAAGTTATGATGGGAAGTATCCACCAACATCAAATGATCATGCAAATTTATTAAGAGCCAGGGGTTTTGAGGAAGCGGGATATCCAGATCCCCTAGTAGAAAGAGCAGTTCAAGAAAATTTAATGGAATTACCAAAGACAAAAAATTATGAAAATAAAGATTAATGAAATTTTTTACTCACTTCAAGGGGAAGGTTTACAAGTAGGTGTTCCTACAGTCTTTGTTCGATTATTTGGATGTAGCCTAAGATGTAAATGGTGTGATTCCATGTACGCGGTTGAAGGAAATGACTATACAGAGTTCACAATTGATGAGTTAATTAACAAAATTGAGAAGTTGAGATGTGAGCATATTTGCATAACAGGTGGAGAGCCTCTTCACCAAAAGGTAAGCTTGGTAAATTTAACTGAAAGATTACTAGAAAATGATCATAAGATTCTCTTAGAAACGGCCGGGCATATTGAACCAATGCCTATATTTAAAAATCCAAATGTGCTTATTAGTATGGATTGCAAGTGCCCAGGGTCAGGAATGGAAAAGAAAACCAATTTAAATTTATTAAAAGACCTAGAAATTAAAGACCAAATTAAATTTGTTATCAAAGATTTAGTAGACTATGAATATGCAAAAAATATTCTTATAAAGAATAATTTTAAGGCCGCAATAGTTTTTCAGCCAGTTTATGGGTCTAATTTAAAAAAGCTAGTAGACTTGGTCCTTCAAGACAATCTAAATGTTAGAGTTATTCCGCAAATACATAAAATAATTTGGGGTGATATTAGGGGTGTATAATTAAAGATATTGTAATATTATTGGAAAAAAATTTTTATAAAGATGGACAATTGGAGATGCTTTTAAGTTATGAATTACGTCCTGAGATCAAAAAATTTAGATCCGATGAGAATATAAGAAATTCTTTTTTAGAGGATTTCATTAAAGTTTTTGAGCAAATCGGATTATTAGAATTATCATCCAATTATAAAAAGGTATTACAAATTGAAAAAGCTAAAGAAATATTGGGAGTAATTAATTTAAATATAGATGGTTTATTGAAACTTAATGGTGCCCAAAAGCTTATAGAACTTGAAGGAAATATTAGTTGGTTTTATTGTTCTCAATGTGGGATGGACAAGGATAGTCAATTAATTGTTCAAAATAAAGATGAGTTTGTATGTAATTCATGTCAAAAGAATATACTTAAACCTAGCATTCCTTTTATTGGACAAGAATTCTCTCAGTGGGATATGAAGGATTCGTGGATGATGTTGAATTCATGTGATAATTTGATAATTTTTGCTGACAATTTTCTCTCACCTGTTACCATTTCTTTTATAGATATTGTTGAGAAAAGAATGAAAAATATTAAAATTATTTGCTCAGAATCCCTAAATTATGATACTTTTGATTTTTCTTCGAATAATGTTGACTTCATTTATGAATCCAACGAATTCTTTTTAGATTCACTTGTTGAGACTTATGGAGATAGTATAATTTGAAAATAAGATTAGTAAGTTTTTCAAAACCTACAGATGAATTTCTTGGTGAGGGCGTCTCTAATGTTCAGGAGTTGATAGCTTTTTGCGCTAGAGTCTCTAATCCATCCAATCAAATTAATAATGAAACTAGTGAAAAACTTATTAATTATTTGATAAAAAATAAACATTGGTCTCCCTTGGAAATGGTTAGTGCATGTATAGAGATTGAAACTACTAGAGATATTGCAAGACAGATATTGCGTCATCGATCTTTTAGTTTTCAAGAATTTAGTCAAAGATATGCGGATCCAACCCAGGACTTATCATTTGTTGTTAGGGATGCCAGGCTACAAGATACAAAGAATAGGCAAAACTCTTTGGAAACAAGTGATGAGGAATTAGCGAAGAAGTGGGAACAAAAGCAAAGGAAGTTGATAGATTTAGCCAAAGAAACTTATATCTGGGCTATAGATCAGGGTATAGCAAAGGAACAAGCAAGGTCCGTATTACCTGAGGGTAATACAGTGAGCAGAATGTATATGAATGGAACTCTTAGGAGCTGGGTTCATTATATAGAACTCCGAAGTTCTAATGGTACTCAGAAGGAACACATGGATATAGCAATTGCTATAGCAAGTGTTATAAGTGACATATTTCCAATGGCGAAAAGTATTTCTGGTGATTCTTAGTCAAAAAGATCAATAATTATGATCTTTTCTTTTTTAATTAGTTCAATATTTTGATTTAAAGGAAGCCCATAAGTAATAATTTTCTTTATTTTTGATCCTGTGAAATCAGAGAAATTAACCTTATTTATATAGCAGAGGTTTGTTATGTTTTTCAAACTCTCACTATCTATTATAAGGTTAACTGGCATTACTTCATTTATATTAGCAATTAAGGAATCTAAAGAAACATTATTAGTAAATTTACACCTAAATTTTAGAAAAAATAAATTTAATACTTTTGAAAAGATATCTTTTTTTAGATATAAGGACGTGCAAAATTCATTCTCTTCTAAAGCTTTAAAGTGAAATTCGTTCTTTGCAAAAAAATTTTCTAGATCTTTTAGACTATGAGATTTAATTTTATTCCCTTCAACAAAAGAAATTTTAGAGACGGGAATAGGTTTTATTTTTTCTTCAATATCATTAGAATTTCTTTTTGATAGTAAACCAATTTTGTAAATATTCTGCAATGAAATAGATTTACCTATAGATTCTTTGGAACTTTTAAAGTTTTTTATTGAGATGATTTGACTATCTTTTGTTATATTCTCTAGTATGTGATTATCTTTAATGTCGTCGAGATTATCAACAATAATAATATCAAACTTTAAATTAAATTGAACATCTAATAGGCTTGTCTTAGTTGTAAAATGAAGGGAAGACCCTTGATTAATTAATGAACTTTCTAATATATAAGATTCTAGGCAATTACTCGCTAAACTTAAAACTCTCTTATTAAACATGTTATTTTTTACCAGATATGAATTTATACAATCTAGATTTGACCCTATATCGTTTGAAGTTAGCTGTTTCCAGTTCATTCCATCGAGTGATTGGTACGCAAGTCTTGGACCATTGTTCTTAAGTAATCGCTTTATATCTTCTATGTTCATTTTATGGTTTATTTAAACTAAATTTTGACTATAGTATACTTTAGAAGTAATTAATACAATATAGCGTGATGAAACTTAGCAAGAAATTAATCAGTAATAATTTAAAATTTGACGGAGCAAAATTTATTATTAATGAGCTTATTCTTAATGGACATAAAGCCTTCATTGTGGGCGGAGCTGTAAGAGATTTATGCATGGAAATAGAGCCAAATGAGTTCGATATTTCGACATGTGCAACACCAGATCAGATAAAGAAAATTTTTAAGAGAACAAAGCCTGTTGGCCAGTCTTTTGGTGTAATGCTTGTTATAGTCGATGAACTGTTCTATGAGGTTGCCACTTTCAGGGAGGATATGGAGTATCAAGATGGAAGACACCCAGTTGATGTGAAATATACCAAAAGTGCTCAGGTTGATGTTCAAAGAAGAGATTTTACCATTAATGGTTTACTGCTCAATCCTATGAATTTTGAAGTGACAGATTTCTGTGACGGTCTTAATGATATAGAAAACAAGTTACTTAGAACAATTGTTGATCCTAAAAAAAGGTTTGAGGAAGATAATTTGCGAATTCTTAGAGCTGTAAGATTTTCTAATAAATACAATTTAAAGATAGAAGTGAAGACAGAACAAGAAATAATTAATATGTCAGATAGGATTGTCAATGTCAGCGTAGAAAGAGTCAGAGAGGAGTTTGTAAAAATTATTACAAATAAAAATCCTGGCAAGGGCATTAGATTATTAAGTAAATATGGACTAATGGAACATATAATACCCGAGATTGAATTACTTAGGGGTGTCGATCAACCCCCTGAATTTCACCCTGAGGGAGATGTTTTTATTCATACATGTTTAGTTTTAGAAAAGCTTGAGCAAGATAATGTTCTTGAGATTGTACTAGCATTAGGGGCACTTTTACATGATATTGGCAAACCTAAAACATACTCTAAAACTGATAGAGTTAGGTTCAACCGTCATGAGTATGTTGGTGCTTTAATGGCAGAGAAGATTTGTAAAAGATTAAAATTTTCCAACAAGCAAGTTAGCGAGATAAAAGCCCTTGTTAGCGAACATATGAAATTTGGAAATATTAAAGATATGAAGAAGAGCACCTTTAAAAGATTTATTTCAATAGATAACTTTGACTTACACTTAAGGCTACATAAGGCTGATTGTTTAGCGAGCCATGGGGACCTAAGTCTTTTGAATTTTACTAATAATAAAATTGAAGAATTAAGCAATGAGCCAATAAAGCCGAAACCTATAATTACCGGAGATGATTTGATTGATTTGGGGCTCAGTCCTGGTCCGGATTTTAAAGTAATCTTATCTAAAGTGTTTGATGAGCAATTGGAAGGTAATATTCTCAATCATGAAGGAGGAATTAGCCTAGTTAAAAAGCTAATTGCAGATCTATGAAAATAAAATCAGTTAACCAGCAAGATTTTGGTTCCCTAGAGAATCTGAAATTTTCTATTAGTGATATTGATGATGTCCAAGATGACGAATTACTTATAAATGTCTATTGTTGTGGAATAAGTTTCGCTGATATTCTTGCAGCTGAAGGTAAATATCAAGATACTCCACCTCTGCCCTTTACGCCAGGATTAGAAGTTTCTGGTGTTGTAGAAAGTGTTGGAAGTGCTGTGAAGGAGTTTCAAATTGGGGATGAAGTAATTGCATTAGTAAAATGGGGAGGCTTTTCAGAAAAAGTAAAAGCTAAAGAAAATTTTGTAATTAAAAAATCAAAAGGAATGTCGTTTAATACTGCCGCTTGTATGACAATTAACTACGGGACCTCATATTATGCACTAGTTGAAAGAGCAAAAATTAAGCAAAATGATAAGGTTTTAATATTAGGCGCTTCGGGTGGCATAGGTTTGTCTGCAATCGAAATATCAAAAGCCATTGGTTGTCATGTTACTGCAATGGCTTCCTCTGAGGATAAATTATCTGCTTGTAAAGACTGTGGAGCAGACCAATTGATATTAACAAAAAAAGACAATCTAAAAGAGTCTTTAACAAAACTGAAAGGTATAAAATTTGATATTATCTATGATACGATTGGTGGCTCTTATACTAATGATTCTTTAAGTTTTATTGATTGGGAAGGAAAACTTTTGATAATGGGCTTTGCTTCTGGCGATATCGCTTCTATTCCAACAAATAAAATATTACTAAAAGGATGTGACATAATTGGAATTTTTTGGGGCCCCTTTGCTCGTGGAAATAAAAATTTTAATCTTGAATGTTTAAATGAAGTTAGCAGTTTGTTTAACCAAGGGTTAATAAAACTTTCTAAACCAACAATGTTTCATATCTCAGATTTCTTAAAAGCGATGAAAGGAATAAAAGATAGGAGATCCGTTGGAAAACTTTGTCTCTATACAGACTCTTTTAAAAGAAGGTAAGTTCTATCCTACCTTCTTTTAAGTCTATAAACTTATTTATATTTTACTTTGCAATAAGAATGTTATAGCAAGAGCATAAATAACTAATGATTCAATCAAAGCTAAACCAATAATCATTGGTGTTTGAATCTGACCAGCAGCTCCAGGATTTCTACCTATGGCATTTAAAGCAGCATCCATAGTTTTTCCTTGGCCAATAGCCCCACCTGCAGCAGCAAGGCCAATACCTAGCCCAGCTCCAAGTGCAAGTCCAGAAATTGCTTCACCATCTGATGATGCAGCATAAACTTCTGGTGTAAAAAGAAAAAGTACAGCCAACATGCTAAATGCAAAAATTGTAAATTTCTTCATTGTTTTCCTCCTTGTATTTAATGATCATGACTTGTTGAAAGTGATATATATATACTTGATAAAATAGTAAAAATAAAAGCTTGAAGAAAAGAAACAAATACTCCAAGTCCTATAAAAATTGCAGGCACGATGTATGGCGTTAAGTTAGAGAAAATTTGTAATACCAAATGGTCACCAAACATATTCCAAAAGAGCCTCAAAGAAAGAGATGCTGGTCTTACAAGATGACTTACAACTTCAATAAAAATCATTAGAGGTGCCAAGTATATGACTGGACCCATAAATTGCTTAAGATAACCGACTCCGTGCTCTTTAAATCCTAAATAATTATAAGCTACAAATATAACTAAGGAGCATGCTAAAGTAGAGTTGAGGTTTTGAGATGCAGGATAAAAACCAGGAAAGATTCCTAATAAATTCGATATAAATATAAACAAGAAAGAGCCACCTAATAATGGAAGAAACTTTCTTGCTTTATCCTCGCTACCAAATATATTCGTAAGTAAATCGAGCAAGAAATCTAATGTGAGAAATTCAAAGAAGTTTGTAAGGTTAAATTTTTCCGAAGGAATTAATGCATTATTATTTGAGCAATGTTTTTTAATTTTTAATGATACAGCGATTAATATTACAACTACAATGCCAGATCCAACAATATGGTCATAGTTACTTACACCTAAAAGTTCAGTCCATTGAGCATGTTCTAAAGCTGCACTCATATATTATTTTCCTTGATTTAGTAGAATAAACACAAATAAAATTACACTAAAACCAGTTAAAAATCCAATTAAATCTATTGATAAGTTTCTTAACAGAAAAATTGCTATTCCAGCTAGTAAAACTATCTTTAAAATCGTCAATATAAACATAAAAGTCTTAGTCTTTTGAGTATTCGTGAGTAATTTTGCTATTATTTCGGTACTTTTGATATTTAAATAGCTTAATCCCATCCCAAATAAAACTCCTTGAATAAACATTTCTTTAGAATATAAAAAGATTAAATAAGTAACAATTGTTAAATTTATCGAAATAAGGTTGAATAAGTTATTCTTTTTTATCATTTTCTGTATTTAACCTCTTAAGCAGTTTGAACATTAGAGTAAATCCACCAATAGAACCTACAATTACTCCTAATATTGTAAATATAGGCAGTGAGTTAAAATGTATATCAAGTTTATTGCCTATAAATAGCCCAGCTAAAATTAGTATCGCTAATTCCGAGCCAATTACTATGAACTTAATCCATAAAGTATTTTTTCCCAATTTTATTCTAACCCTAAGGATTTTATTCCTTTTTTAAATGATTTTATAGTATGAATTATATCATTTTTGGAGTGGGAGTCAGAAATAAACATTGCTTCAAATTGTGATGGCGGAACCATGATTCCAGACAATAATAGTTTTTTGAATAAGGCGCCATACATTTTTGTATCACATTTTAAAACATCTCTATAGTTCTTAACAGATTTATTTTTAGTAATAAAGAAAGTTAGTAGTGAACCTATCTGATTAATTGCAATTGATTTAAGATTTAATTTATCTATTTCCGTCTTTATATTTAAGGCTTTTTTTTCTAACTTCAGATATAAAGCAGCATGATTTTTTTCTAATAATTCAATAGTTTTAATCCCTGCGGCAACAGCTACTGGATTACCGGACAGTGTTCCAGCCTGATAAACTGGACCGGATGGAGATAAGATAGACATTATTTGTTTTTTCCCACCAAAGGCGCCAATTGGGAAGCCACCTCCAATTATTTTTCCTAGACAAGTAATATCTGGTTTGAGGTTATAGTATCCTTGAGCGCCACCAATCGATAGTCTAAGTCCTGAAATTACTTCGTCAAATATCACTAATGAATTATTGCTATGTGCTAGCTCAATTATTTTCTGAAGAAACCCTCTTTCTGGTAAGACTACACCCATATTTGCTGGTACTGGTTCCAAAATGACTGCAGCAACTTTATTCTTATTTCTTCTAAAAAGTTTTTCTACTTGATCTAAATTATTAAATTCTGTAATCAAGGTATGCTTAGTGAAATCTTTAGGTACGCCCGGTGACGATGGAGATCCAAAAGTGGTAAGACCTGAGCCTGCTTTTACAAGCAAGTGATCGACATGTCCATGATAACAACCTTCAAACTTTATTATCTTATCCTTATTTGTGAAGGCTCTAGCAAGTCTAATTGCACTCATAGTTGCTTCTGTACCCGAACTAGTTAATCTGGTCATTTCCATTGAAGGTATTTTTTCTTTTATTAGTTCGGCTAATCTAATTTCATTCTTATGACATGCTCCAAAAGTAGTGCCTTTATCAATTGCCTTTATTGCAGCATCGGCTATTTCCTTTTTTGAATGTCCGAATATTAATGGGCCAAAGGAGTTTATGTAGTCTATATATTTGTTTTTATCTTCATCATATAAATAAGCCCCCTTAGCTCGTTTGATATATATAGGAGATGAGTCGACTGCATTAAAAGATCTAACTGGGCTATTTACACCTCCTGGTATCACATCAAGGGCATTCTTAAACATTAATTTAGAATTTATTGTTTTTTTGTTCACAAGTTAAACAAAACCTAAAAATATAATATGTCAAGAAAAGATACTAAGATTTTTCTTTAATTAGCATTTATGGTGTATAAAATTAATAATAATGAAAAAAATTAAAATTCTATCACCTGCTAAGATTAATCTGGATTTAATTATAAAAAATAAAAGAAAAGATAATTTTCACAACATCAGTTCGTTAATGCAACCGATAAATCTTTATGATGATATATTAATAGAGCTTTCAGAGGGTGATGATGCTTTTGAGCTAAGTTTTCCGGATGGTATAGTAAACTTTAATGAAAATTTGATTACAAAAGCAGCACTTAATTTTTTTGAATACTTCAAAATTAATACTCATGTGAAAATTTCAGTGAAGAAGAGGATTCCTGCAGGTGCAGGATTAGGAGGTGGAAGTAGCAATGCAGCATCAACCTTAATTGGTCTTTCAAAGCTTTTCTCTATTGATGATTTTAGTGCCTTGGAATCGATAGCATTAAAAATTGGTTCAGATGTTCCATTTTTTTTATATTCTAGAACCTCTTTAGTTTCAGGCCGTGGAGAAGTTGTAGAACCTTACAACATAGATAAAAAGTTTAATTACCTTCTTATCTTCCCAGGTCTTTATTCTGATACTAGAACACTCTATGAAATGTGGGACACTAGGGATAGTTTGATTGATAGTGCTTTTCAAAATGAAATTAGTTCACATCTAAATAATCAAGTATCTATTAACAAAGAAAAGTTTTTACTACAAAATGATTTTACCCCTTTATTGATCTCTAGAGATAAAACATATCTTAATATATTTAAGTTTCTAAAAGATCTCGGTCTTAACACATATTCAATATCAGGGAGTGGCTCAACAATATTTTGTGCATTAGATGATGAGTATGACTGTTCAGAGTCTTTAAAATATATTGAATCAAATGGTAGCTTCACAACTATGAAAGCTGAGGCATTCGAAGGCTGGCACTTTACGTTCGATTGAAATTATAAATTTTTTCTGTATCCTCTTAGGGATTGGCCCGTCGTCTAATGGCAGGACTCTTGTTTTTGGTACAAGCAATGGAGGTTCGACCCCTTCCGGGCCAGTTTTATATATACTTATGAATTTAAAAATTGTATAATTAGGTCGATTAATTTTACTTAAAAAAAAGGTTTAAAATATGAGTTCAAATGAACACGATACATATAAGTCTGAAAAAGACGATTCAACCAATAATGATTTAGACGATAAAGCTTTACTAGAAGAATATCAAAAAACCACTTTAAAAGGAGCTGGTAAGGCAAAGAAAAAAGATTGGGTTCCGGATGAGCAATACAGATTGCTTTATGTTTATTTCAAGGATATGTCATTGGAGCCTCTCTTGAAATCAAAACAGGAAGTTGAAGTTTCAGCTAAGATAAAAAAGTCCGAGCTTCATGCTTTGAATTATACTGAACTTTTGGAGCAAGTACATTCTTCAAAAATAACAGCTACACAGAAAAAGAAGCTATTGTCTTTAAAGGGCGGTCAAAGAAGAAGAGTTGCTGAGGTCGAAGGTTACATTAGGGCTTATACGAATTTGGCAAATGCTTTAAAAGAGAGATTTGTAAAAGCTAATCTAAGGCTTGTCGTTAGTATTGCAAAAAGGTATATAGGTAGAGGCTTAGCTCTTCAAGATTTAATTCAAGAAGGTAACGTTGGATTGATGAGAGCTGTTGAAAGATTCGACCATACTAAAGGCTTTAAGTTTTCAACTTATGCTTCATGGTGGATACATCAAGCAATTTCCAGAGCTCTGCTGGATCAAACTAGAACAATTAGAGTTCCCGTTTATGTTTTAGAACAAGCTAGTAAAGTCTTTAAGGCTAGTACGGCTTTACAAAAAGACTTAGGAAGGAAACCTACCCCATCTGAAATAGCTGACAAAGTGGGAATATCCATTGATGGTGTAAAGAGAATACTTGAGTCAACTAATGAAGTTATACAACTAGATACACCTGTCTTCGATGGAGAAAAGGCTACACTGCTTGATTTCATTCCTGACGAAGGCTCTCCTGTCCCCGATAAGATTGTTGCTGAGAGTTCTTTAACAGAAAGAATTAAAGGTGCACTTAAAGCCCTAACTCCCAGAGAGGAAGAAATTATTAAAATGAGATTTGGAATTGATATGGAAAGCACTTATACGTTAGATGAAATAGGTAAGAAGTTCGATTTAACCAGAGAAAGAATTAGACAAATAGAGAAGAAGGCTTTAGAAAAGTTGGCGAAGTCCGATGTTGGAGAAGTGCTAAAAAGCTTTTTAGAGTAGGTATATTAAATGAATAAAATCAAATTTGGACTAGTTCCCCCAATGCCAGGTGCCGATTCTAAAGGACTTATTGATTTTTGTATTAAGGCCGATAAGCTCGGATTTGATAGTCTTTGGTTCCCCGACCATCTTGCTTTTATTGCACCCAGCCCAGCCTATGAAGCTTGGACAATTGCTGCATCCATAGCACAGTTGACAGAGAACATCACGATAGGTGCAACATCTGATCCACATAGAAATCATCCCGCAGTTTTTGCTCAAAGACTAGCAACGGTAGACCATTTATCAAAAGGTAGAGTCGCTTTAGGGCTAGGGGTAGGAGAGTCTATGAATACTGATGCATATGGTATTCCATGGGATAAACCTTTTCGGCGAATGGTAGAGTCAGTTGATGTAATGAAGCTCTTATGGTCTACAAAAGAAACAGTTAACTATAAAGGAGAGTTTTTTAATTTAGAAAAGGCATCCTTATTGTTAAATCTATATAACGATAGAAAAAGTATTCCCTTTTATTACGCAACCCATACAGATAAGGGACTAGATTTAATAGGAAGAGCAGGTGACGGCTGGATGCCTTTAGATTTAACGCCAGATTTATATAGAAAATCATTAGATAAAATTGAGGTATCAGCTTCTAAAGCAGGGAGAACTTTGGATGATATAGATTCAACTTTATGGATTTTCACTTCATTAGGAGAAAATGAAGACGAGGCCTATAAAACACTCGAGCCTTTTAGGTATGTTTGTATTATGCAAGATCAATTAAAAAAGGCAGGTTATGATATTGATATTCCTGATGAATATAAAGGCTTAAATTACTTCAATATAACTCCGACAGATGAAGAAAAAAAACAAAAATTTAGAGATATGGGTAAATTTTTTCCAAGAGAAGCAGTAATAGATTTCACTATTACAGGTTCAAAAAAAGCTTGTATCGAAAAGATAGAGAAGTATATAGAAAAAGGCGTTAAACATTTTGTCCTTTTTCATTATTTTAGCCCGGATCCAGAACTTGCTTTGAAAACATATGCTGAAGATATAATCCCTTATTTTAATTCTTAGGGATTGGTTTCAACTTTGCTAAAGTCAATAATTCCCATTTTAGAGAAGCTAACTTTTTTTATCCTTTTATTTTTTAGATAGATTTGATTAGAAATAAATAATGGAATAATAGTGTTTTGATTATATATAAGTTCTTCTTGAGCATTAATATACATTTCTCTTCTTTTTTCTTCTGATGTTTCATAAGAAGCTTTATTAATTTTTTCATCATAGTTACTGTTACACCATCCCGTTTCATTGTTCCCACCATTACACGAAAAAATATTCATAAAGTTATGTGGATCTGGATAGTCAGCTGCCCATCCAGCACGAAACATATGAGGTCTATCAATATCTAGCGTAATCAGATAAATTTTCCATTCAAGTCCGCGAATTTCAACCTGAACTCCTAGGTTCTCCATCCACATTGTTTGGAGTATTTCAGCAATAATTCTGTTGTTGCCACTTTCAGGGAATAGAAACATAACTTTTGGGAACTTACCTCTATCTTCAAAACCATTTTGATTTAATAGTTCATTTGCTATTTCTTTGTTGTATCTTGGTTTATTGCTGTGGATGCTACCAATTAGGCCAGGTGGAATCCATGATTCAGTTTTAATTACGGTGTTATATAAAACTTTTTCAAATATAGATTTGTCTATTGCCAGAGAAAAAGCCTTACGCACCTCCTTATTGTTGAATGGAAATTTCTTAACATTAAAACCAATATAATTATTTCTGAATTGTGATTCAAAATTTAATAGTTTCTTTGATTTAAGATATGGAATTTCAAGTAGGGGGATTCCGCCTCCGTCTATAACGTCAAGCTTGCCATTCTCAAACATTGCAAGTGAAGACGATGGATTATCGTTCATTAAAAGCAAGACTGATTTAAGTTCATTGTTTCTTGGCTCCAACAGAATATATTCATGACTTTCCCATTTGCTAAGACCATATTTCCCTAAAGTTAATATATTTTCTGGTTGAATCCATTTTTCATTGTGAGCTTGGACCTGCTCAATTCTTATTGGAAATGTAGACATAAAACTTAAAAGGCTCATAAAATAGGACTTATTTTCATTTAAATTAATTAAAATTGTTTTATTATCAAGCGACTTTACCCCTACTAATTTAAATTCCTTTATTATTCCAAGATTATATTCTTTAGCGTTCTTAATATCATAAAGAAAGTATGCATAGTCAGCAGCTGTATTGGGATTCAATAGTCTTTCCCACGAGTCTATGAAGTGTTTTGATATTAATTCTGTACCGTCAGACCATTTAATATTTTCTTTTATTTTAATTGTTATAGTCTTATCTTTTTTGTTAATAATCCACGATTCTGCTAGATTTGGTACTAGCTTAAGCTCACTATTGAAACTTGTTAGGCCAGCCATTATGTTGTTAATTATTTGAAAAGAAGAACTATCCGTTGCTAGATTCCAATCTAAGGTTCCAGGCTCACTACCAATATTAATTCTTATGGGAGATGGGTGAGAATCATTTATAGATGATAAAATTAAAAAGATTATTAAAAGAAAATTTTTCAATATAGAGTAATAATATTATTTTTTATCTTGTGATTCAACTGTTAATATGTGAGCACCTAAGTCAAGAGTATCCCCTTCCTTGACGCTAATATCAGTTATTTTTCCATCTATTGTTGTCTTAAGTTCGCTTTCCATTTTCATTGCTTCTACAACAACAACACCCTCACCCTCCGAGACCATGTCACCTGTTTCCTTGAGGAGCTTTACTACTCTTCCTGGCATTGGAGCTGAAATTTTATCGATTCCTGATGTATTCTCAGTCCCGCCCTTATCTCTTTGTGATGGGATCTCATAGCTAAATAAATCTCCCCTAAAGAATAAGTCAATTCTTTTTCCCTCTTTTTGTATTGCAATAGTATAAGTAGAACCATCGCACATTAAAGAGTATAGGTTTGAATCAATTTTTACTAATTCTGCAGAGTATTTTTTTTCATCTAGTAGTATCTTGTAGTTATTATCTTTTTCTACTAATTCAAAAGAAACTATTTTTTTATTAATTTTTAAATCATATTTCATTATAACTATACTGCTTTCTAGAACATAGAGTTTCTAGAAACGCTTGCTCTCCTTGCTATATATTTCCATGGAGTAAATCTAGGATCCCTCTCTAGATTTTCAACTCCTATTCCCGCATGGAGCATTATTGCGGATGCAACAGTAGCTATATTGGAATTTTCTTTTGGAATCTTTAAAAGTTTCTTATGTTTTTCTATAAAACCTGTATCTAATTTACCAGAAATAAAATCCTTATCATCCATTAATCTTACAAGAAATCCAAGGTTTGTTTTAACTCCCAAGACAATATATTCAGAGAGTGCTCTGGACATTCTTTTTATTGCACTATCTCTATCTTCTGACCACACTATAAGTTTGGAAAGCATTGGGTCATAAAAAGTAGTAACTTTATATCCATTAAAAAGTGAAGAATCATCTCTTACACCAGGACCTTGAGGTGGTTTAACATAAAAGATTGTTCCAGGTGTAGGAAGGAAATTGTTGTCAGGGTCCTCAGCACACACTCTACATTCTATAGCATGACCTTTTCTTACTATATCTTTTTGTTTAAAACTCAATTCATGTCCATAGGAAACCTTAATCATTTCTTTAACTATATCTATGCCAGTGATCATTTCCGTTATAGGGTGTTCAACTTGAACTCTGGTGTTCATTTCTAGAAAATAAAAGTTTTCTTTTTGATCCATTATAAACTCAACGGTACCTGCCCCGGAATATGAAACTTTTTTAGCAAGCTGTACAGCAATTTCACCCATTTTCTTTCTAGTTTTCTCACTTACACCAGGAGAGGGTGCCTCTTCGACAACCTTTTGATGTCTTCTTTGTATTGAGCACTCTCTTTCAAAAAGATGCACAACATTACCTTTTTTGTCTCCAAGAATTTGTATCTCAATATGTCTTGGTTCTTGAACAAACCTTTCAATAAAAACAGCATCATTGTTAAAAGCATTTTTAGCTTCACTCTTTGCCATCTTAAGAGAGTTTTCGAATTCAGACTCTTCGTGAACTAACCTCATTCCCTTTCCACCACCACCCGCAGATGCTTTTATCATTAATGGAAAGCCAATTTTTTTCGCAATTCCTAAAGCTTCATCATCATTAACCTCACCATCAGTTCCAGGAACTAACGGTACTTTTGCAGTTTTGGCAATTTCCCTTGATGTTATCTTGTCACCCATTAACCTAATAGCTTCCGCGCTTGGTCCAATGAAATCAATTTTATTCTTAATACATTCTTCAGCAAATTCTGCATTTTCAGATAAGAAACCGTATCCCGGATGAACACCATCACACTTTGCTTTCTTAGCTACTGAAATTATTTTTTTAGCCACGAGGTAGCTCTGACTTGGAAGAGACTTACCTATATTGTATGCCTGATCTGCTAAGTTTACATGTAGTGAATTCTTATCAGCGTCGGAATAAACAGCGACTGTTTTTATTCCAAGTTCTTTTGCCGCTCTTATTATTCTTACAGCAATTTCTCCACGATTAGCAATTAAAATCTTTTTATACATAAAATTAATCTCCAGAGAAAACCTATAAAGGAATTAGCCCATGTTTTTTTGGTGGATTATTTTGTCTTTTACCTTCGAGCATTTCAAAAGATCTAATAACTCTTATTCTAGTATCCTCAGGCTTTAATACTTCATCTATATAACCCAAGTTTGCTGCTCTGTATGGATTTGCAAAAAGCTCTTTATATTCTTCGACAAGTTTTGCTTTTTCTGCCACAGGGTCATCTGCATTCTGTATTTCTTTTCTGTTTACAATGTTTACTGCCCCATCAGGTCCCATAACTGCAATCTCCGCGGTTGGAAACGCTAAGTTAATATCTCCTCTTAAATGTTTGGATGACATAACATCGTATGCTCCCCCATATGCTTTCCTTGTAATCACAGTGACTCTTGGAACAGTGGCTTCACAGTAAGCGTAAAGTAGCTTGGCACCATGAAGAATAATCCCATTTAATTCTTGATCTACCCCAGGAAGAAATCCAGGGACGTCTACTAGTGTTAGCAAAGGAATATTGAAGCAATCGCAGAATCTCACGAATCTTGCACCTTTTATAGAAGATTTAATATCCAAAACTCCTGCTAAGACATTAGGTTGATTTCCAACTACACCAACAGTCTTTCCATTTAATCTAGCAAACCCCACTACTATATTTGGTGCATAATTTTCGGCAACTTCAAAGAAATACTCATTATCAACGATTGTACTAATGACTTCTTTGATATCATAAGGTTTGTTAGGGTTGGTCGGTACAATATCTCTTAATTTATCTGTTTTTCTGTTTATAGGGTCATCATTTTTCAGCACAGGAGGATCTTCCATATTGTTAAGGGGCAAGAAGGTGAATAATTCTCTTAATAATTTAAGGCAATCTTCATCGTTTTCGGCAGCAAACTGAGCTACACCACTCTGACTTGAGTGCATTTCTGCACCACCAAGCTCTTCTTGTGTTACTTCTTCGTTTGTAACTGATTTAACTACATCGGGTCCAGTTATAAACATATAGCTTGTATTTTTTACCATTGCTATAAAATCAGTCATAGCTGGTGAATAAACTGCACCACCCGCACTAGGTCCCATTATTGCTGAAAGTTGAGGAACAACACCAGATGCTTGCACATTTCTTAGAAATATCTCGGCATATCCCGCAAGCCCACGGACACCTTCTTGAATCCTTGCTCCACCCGAGTCACTTAGTCCAATCACAGGACATCCAACCTGGACAGCCATATCCATTATCTTTGTTATTTTTCTTGCATGAGCTAGTCCAAGTGCTCCACCAAAGATTGTAAAATCTTGTGCATAAACAAAAACTTGCCTGCCGTCTATCTTTCCATATCCTGTAATAACACCATCACCTAAAAACTTTGTTTTTTCCATACCAAAATTGTGATTTTGGTGTTCAACAAACTTATCAAGTTCCACGAAGGAGTCATTATCTAACATGAAGTCTATTCTTTCTCTGGCGGTTAGCTTTCCTCTACCATGTTGCTTGTCGACCCGATCTTTCCCACCTGCTTCCTCGGCTGAAGCAATCTTTTCTTCAAGAAATTTGATTTTTTGGTCCATTGTTTGATCAATGCTCATTTAAAACCTCACGAAAATAATATTGCCTACTTAATTAATATAAATATTTCAAATCTTATTAATAAAAAATTTAGTAATTAAGTAATAAAATATAATCTAATAGACCAATTTATCCAGTACCAAATTTAATTGGTAATTAAATTCTTTTACACTGGAGTTGTTTCTTATTGTAAAATCGGCATATTTACGATTTTTTTCTATTATTTTTTGCATTAATAATAGCTTTTCTGCCTCTTTTGCTTCAATACCATCTCTTTTTAGAATTCTTAAGTTCAATACCTTTTTTGGGGCATCAATATATATAATATAATTTAGCGAGGATCCAATCTTACTTTGTTTAGTAATTAAGGCACCTTCAAGGAATATTATTTTCTCACCTCTTTTTTCTAGCTTATTACAAAGTGTGGAGATTTGATTTCCTAATTCTGGGTGAACTATAGAGTTTAATATTTCCCTCCGCTTTTTGTTATTAAATACAATTCTTCTTAGTCTTTTTCTGTTAATTGTTTGATTGGCATTTAATATTTCATTTCCAAAAATTTTAATAATTTGCTGATAACATCTCGTATCTTTTTTTAGTAGCTTTTTTGCTTCAATATCTAAGTCGTAGGTTTGGATTCCTTTTCCTTTGTAAAAATTAAGCGCAGTTGATTTCCCAGATCCCATAAGTCCAGTAATTCCAACAGTAGTTAAAGTTTGCCTCTTCATGATTCTAGATAATACCTAATTCTTTTTGAAAAAATTTCTTTACCTAATATGCAAATTACTTCAAAAATACCCGGTGAAACTTTAGATCCCGTGAGAATAATTCTTAGCGGTAAAGCAACTTGCTTCATTTTTAGGTTTCTTTTTTCAAGAAAATTATCCATGCATTTCTTTATTTCGTTTATGTCAAAAGAATTTAAATTTAAAGCATCAGTATGAAATGCTTCAATTAGTTCCTTAGTGCCTTCTGCCTTAAGGTCTTCTTTATACTCATCACTTATATTTATTAGTTCTGATTCACAAAATTTTAATGATTGATTGAGTGTTATAGTGTCTTTTACCTTTTCTTTAGCAGCACTCAAGGCTAGTTCTACATTGATTCCTTTATAGAAATCTATTTCAATAATTTTTAGTACATCGTCGTTACTTAGTCTTTTTAAGTGTTGAGCATTTACCCATTTCAACTTATTCTCATCAAATATGGCGGGAGATTTAGTGAGATTACTTATGTCAAACAAATTAATCATCTCATCTAAGGTAAAGATTTCCTGATCGCCATGTGACCATCCTAAACGTGCTAAATAATTTAAGATTGCTATTGGCAATATCCCTTCATCTTTAAAATCCTCAATAGACTTTGATCCATTCCTCTTGCTTAGTTTTGTTTTATCTTTTCCTAATATCATTGAAACATGAGTAAACAGCGGAGGCTCCTTGTCTAATGACTTAAAAATCAGAGTTTGTTTTGATGTATTGGACAGGTGGTCTTCACCTCTAATAACATTAGTTATGCCCATTTCTGCATCATCTATTACAGTTGAAAAATTATATGTAGGGTATCCATCACTTCTTAATATTATAAAATCATCAAGATTATTGGAATTAATACTAATTATCCCTCTTAATGTATCGATAAATTCGATATTCTGATTATCTGGAGTTTTAAATCTTATTACATATTCATCATTATCTGGATGATCAGTTCTATCTCTCCATGTTCTAGGATATCTATATATCTTTTTTTCTTTTGCAGCCTGGTTCTTTAACTCTTCAATCTCTTGATTCTTCATAAAGCATTTATATGCAAGATTTTTATCAACTAGGTCTTGTGCAATTTCTTTATATACAGCCAATCTATTAGACTGAATATAAGGTCCATCATCATAATCCACTCCTAGCCAATTAAGAGATTTGAGAATTTCATCTAACGAATCATTAGATGATCTTTCTTGGTCAGTGTCTTCAATTCTAAGGATGAATTTACCTTTATTTTTTTTTGTAAAAAGAAAATTAAAAATGGCAGTTCTAACTGCCCCCAGATGAAGAGAACCTGTAGGACTTGGTGCGAATCTTGTAATTATATCCATAACTTTAATATATAGTATATTAGGTTCGTTACTTTAGAAATCTTTTCGTATAAAGCGAAAAAAAATGTTTCCAATTAGAGTATATGAAGCAATCAATATTGATGAAATATAAATATTATCCCAACGATGAATGAAGCCAATTCCTTTGAAGTAAATTATAAGAATCCAGCCCAAGCAACAAATCAATAAAAGCAGAGTAAATTTGCTACTTACTGGGATCAGATTTTTTTTAATTGATATTCCTAGAGATGTAAATACAGCTAAAATGCTTAATATAGATATTGCATTAGAGGAGATGGGAATTTTTAATTTAACGAGTAATAAATAGTCTAAATATGAAAAGTTAATACTTGGGCTTCCTATTAAACCCAAAGCTAAAGAATGAACCTCGGTCAAAAAGCAAAAGCCTATACCAAAGAATAATCCCAAGATAGACCAGCTTGAAATAGTTAAAAGTAAAAACCACAGGTTCAATTTAAGGGTTTTACTGAAAGCCCAGCCAAAACAATTCATTAATATTGCAAGAATATGAAGAATATTAAAGATATTGTCAGTAAGGGTATAAAAAAAAATATTAGCCATATTCTTAATACTATATGATAGATTATAAAAATGGGCGTTTTAGCAATTGATTTTGGATTAAAGAGAATTGGTGTTGCAGGTAGTGATGATTTAGGAATTGCCAGCCATCCAATAAAGCTTGTCTTTAATGATAGCAAAGAAGAATACCTTAAAGAAATTGTTTCAATAATAAACGAAAGAACTCCCGAGCTAGTTTTAGTTGGTTTGCCAATTAAAGACGATGGTAGGCTGAAGATTCAAACAGACATAGAAAATTTTACTAAAAAATTAAAGAATTTAATTAATATTGAAGTTAAATATTGGAATGAAAATTTTACCTCTAAAGAAGCAGATGAGATATTAATTAAAATGAATGTTTCAAGGAAAAAAAGAAAAAGCTTTCAGGATATGTTGGCGGCTTGTCTTATTATTGATAACTATTTGAGGAGTGTAGGATAAATATTCTCAATACAAAACTAGGGAAAATTAATTATGTTGTAAAGCATAAACCGAGAAAGCCTTATATTTTTTTTATTGGAGGTCTTGGTAGTACTATATCAAGCTGGGACGATCAGTTTGAATACTTTAAAAATTCTTTCTCAATGATTGCTTTTGACAATTTGGGATCTGGTAAAAGCAGCAATGTTGGCAAACCTTTAACTATGGAAATATATGCAGATAATTGCTTTGAAATCCTTGAGCAGCTAAAAATAGAAAATGCACATGTTGTTGGGAAGTCTATGGGCGGCATGATAGCCCAAGTCTTTGCTGCAAAATATGGTAAAAAAGTTAAGAAGCTTGTTTTAGCATGTACTTGCTCCTCTAGAGATAGAATAAACCAAGAGATAATTGATATATCTCAAAAAATAGTTTCCAAAGTAGGAATGAAAGAGATTTGGTTTAATGCTATGCTTCTGGGATATTCTAGAGATTACATTAAAGCAAATTTCTCGAAATATAAGAAAACAAAGTTTAGTGACTCAAAAAAAGAAATAGAAGGATACTTGAATCAGTGTAAGGCAATAAGTAAATTGGACAACAATGATTATCTTTTAAAAATTAAGTCAGATACTTTGATAATATACGGCAAGGATGATTTAATTGTGCCCGCAGAAAAGTCCTGTGAAATGTCTAGATATCTAACTAATAATCAAGTTATTTCTTTTCCAGGTGGGCATGGGTTCTGGAAAGAAAATAAAGCATTAGTTAATCCCGAAGTATATGCATTTCTAATTGATAAGAGTTGAATTACTGTCTGGAGTTTCTATTTTCCCAGATAGGATTTCTATTCTTGATTCTAAAACCTCAATAATCTTTTCAGCTCTTATTTTTTCATCAAATTCCTCGAGAAGTAATTGTCTATCTGAGGCTTTCGCAACCATAGAGGAAGAAAGAGAGTCTGTAATTTTTGAAAGTGTAGAGCTATTCTCAATCTTAATTTTATAGTCATCTGTATATCCATCCAACAACAAGTTCCACTTATTAGTTAGATCAATAATCCTCTTCTTAAATGCCTCAGAGTTATCTGAGCTAGAGGTTTCTATTATTTTAATCTCGACTTCTCTGTAGGGCTTATCATACAAAACTTTTGTGATCTCTATTCTTTTTAATCCATAAAGTATTATATTCTTCTTCCCATCATCAGATTCTTCATTGTTTATTATCCTACCAATACAGCCAGTGTTCGCAAGTGATTCAGGATCTTCTTGACCCATTTCGGAATTAAGTAATGTCATACAAATTAGGTTGTGACTATCAGATGAATCTTGAATCATTTGCTTATATCTCTCCTCGAAAATATGAAGAGGCAGTATCGTGCTTGGAAAAAAGACTACGTTATCAAGTGGGAATAAAGGAAGTCTCTCGGGTAGCGAAGCAATAATCTTATCTTCATCAAAATCTAAAAAAAGAGTTTTCATATCATTATTATACCAACAGTTATAAAAATTTATTATAATTCTATTATGAAAAATAATATAAAAACAATTGATGGCAAACTTTTAATGGGCCCTGGCCCTACAAATATCGACAGAAGAATAAAATTGGCTTTATCCAAGGAGCCTTTGAGTCACCTAGATCCAGACTTTTTTTCAATTCTAGATAGCATATCTTCTTCTTTGAGAAGTGTTTTTCAAACAAACAACAAGGTCACTTTTGCTGTATCCGGGACAGGTAGTTCAGGTATGGAGATGGCAATGACAAACTTAATTGAAGAAAATGACGAAGTTCTGATTTTAAAGAATGGTGAATTTGGAAGTAGAATGGAGAATCTTGCACATAGGCTTAAAGCAAGGGTCTCAACAATGTCTGCCGAATGGGGAGAATCTTTTGAACAATCATTAGTTATAGAAAAGATTAAATCTATGCCCAATTTAAAACTAGTCAGCGTTGTTCAAGCTGAAACATCTACTGGAGTGCTTCAAGAAATTGACTTAATAGGAAAACATCTAAAGAACACTGATATAATTTTTTTGGTTGATGCTGTAACTTCGTTAACCGGGGTAAGTTTAAAAGTAGATGAATGGGGAATCGATTCTTGTTTTTCCGGGAGTCAAAAATGTCTAAGTGTTCCCCCTGGACTAGCTCCAATAACATTTAACGAGAAAGCACTGCTAAAGATTAAAAATAGGAAAAGTTCGAATAGCTCCTGGTATTTTGATCTAAAAATGCTGATTAACTATTGGGGGGAGGAGAGAGTTTACCACCATACAGCTCCTGTAAATATGCTTTTTGCTTTAAATGAAGGACTTTCAATATGCTTACAGGAAGGATTGGAAAAAAGATTTGAAAGACATAAATCCAATAGTAAATATTTTTTGGCCTTACTGGATCAAGCAGGACTTAAACCTTTTGTGAATCAAAAGAAATTTAAAGATCTTCCTATGCTGAAATCCGTTATTATTCCAGAAGGAATTAATGATATAGAGCTAAGGTCAAAAATGTTAATTAATCATGATATTGAGATAGGTGGCGGCTTGGGTCCAACTAAGGGTTACATGTGGAGATTTGGTATAATGGGATTTAATTCTAAGAAAGAATTTATAGACGAGCTTTTTAAAAAGTTAGCATTATATATAAATTAACTATTTGAATAACTTTAAAATTGATTTATCATTTTCTAACACTTAAAAATGCTTGATGAATTTTATATTGAAGAACTAGTTAAAAAAAAGTTTCCTTTAAAGTCTGCCTCCTTTCCAACCGGAATAGGCGATGATGCTGCTGTATTTAAAATTAAATCTGATAAAATTGTTTTCTCTTGTGATTCCCAAGTAGAAGGTGTTCATTTTGATCTTAGATTTTTGACCCCAGAACAGCTAGCATTTAGGGCTTTATCCGTAGCTTTAAGTGATTTATGTGCAATGGGTGCAAAACCTAGGTTTTTCTCTAACTCGCTTTTTTTACCTAAAAAAACTTCGAAAGTTTTTATAGATAGATTGTTCAAGGGTTTTAGAAATGGATGTAAGTATTATGATGTGAATCTTATAGGTGGGAATGTTTCAAGGTCCGAATCTCTTGCATTAGATGTAAGTGTTTTTGGTGAAGTATTAAATGATAGATTTAAGGAAAGGAATGGTAGTAGAGTTGGTGATTTGATTTATGTAACAGGAAATATTGGTGATGCATCTTTGGGCTTGGAATTACTAAAGGAAAAGAAAAGGTTTACTCTTAATGAAAAATTAATAATATCTAAGTACAAATCTCCACGAGCTAAAGTTGAGATGGGATTATTCTTGGGCCAGCTAGAATTTCTAACCTCAATGATTGATATTACAGATGGACTATCTTTAGATTTAAGAAGACTTTTAGGCCCAATTTCTTCAAGAAGGGGCGCTAAACTAACGTGGGAAGACATACCTAAAACAGATTGTATATTACCCCCAGTTAGCCAGAATAAATTAATCACTAGCGTTATGAATGGCGGTGATGATTATGAATTATTATTTACTATTAAAAAGAAAAGAGCTAGGCACTTTGAAGATTTATGTAAGAGAAATAAATTTAAAGTTTTTAGAATAGGTTCTGTTGATTCGTCTGCAAGCCTTTCGTTGATTAAAGGAGGTAGGGTTAGTAATTTGAAGCCCCAGGGATTTGTCCATAAATTCTAATGAATGATCAATATTTATTTTTTTTAATAATCTTTTTACTAGTACTTCTTTCAGCTTTTTTTTCTATCACAGAAAGCTCTATTTTTTCACTTCAGAGATACCAAGTTAACTTAATAAAAAAGAAATCTTCCTCAGGAAAACTCCTAGAGACTTTTATAAACAATCCTGGAACAATTATTGCCACGATTTTGCTTTTAGATGAAATAATCAATGTTTCTATAACTAGTTTAATTTCTTCGAAATTACACAACTCTTTAGATGGGAGACTGTCTGATGAGCTTATATCTATAATTGCTATCTTTGTGACTTCTATATTAATTTTAGTCTTTTGTGAAATTATACCCAAGACTATTGGTGTAAAATTCTCTAGGAGACTTTCTATCGCTATTGCCCCTATTATTTACTATATCAACAAAGTTATGTTTCCTGTCACTTTTATTTTCAACTCTCTCTCCAGGTATTTAATAAATCTTACAAGCCCCTTAGTCGTTGAATCTGGAAGTATTCAGGATGGTGATTCTAAGGTTACAAGTCTTATTGACATCGGGGAAGATGAGGGTTCTGTGAAAAAAAGCGAAAGTAAAATTATAGATAATCTATTAAACCTTCAAAAAATTAATTTAATTAAAATATTAACACCTGAGCCTGATCTCTTAACTTTTCCACACGATATTAGTAAAAGTTCGGCATTGGTAGAGATACAGAAGAGGAGATTATCAAGGATTCCAATATATAAGGGTGATACAGATAATGTAATCGGAATTCTTCACTCTAAAGATTTACTCAACCACAAGACAGATGACATTGCTTCCATATTACATGAGCCTTATTTTGTTCCAGATAAAAAAAATGTTCTTGAATTACTACAAGAATTTCAAGTTAAGAAAATTCATATAGCTATAGTTCTTGATGAATACGGAAGATTAGAGGGCATTGTTACTTTAGAGGATATATTAGAAGAAATCTTTGGCCAAATTGAATATGAAAGAGGACCAGACAGTAGCAATATGAGCTACATTAATAATATCCTTGAAGTCAGCGGTGGGCTAAGGATCAATGATTTTAATTCATCTTGTTTATATGCAACCTTGAGACCAGGTGGGCTTGAATCTTTAGGCTCTGAGATTGAGCATTCATTTCTTCCTGAGGATTTAGATATTGAGACAGTGGGTGGATTTATTTTTACTAATATTGGAAGGTTACCTTTAAAAGGTGAAAGTATAATAAGGGGTAATATTAGGCTAACAGTACTCAAAATAGAGAATAATAGGGTAACTAAAATTAAGGTTGAGAGGGTCGAAAATTAACATATACACTCTTCCATTAATTACTTTAATTTTATTATGCATACAGGCTATTTTTGCGGGTTCAGAAATTTCTTTATTATCATGTGATAAAGGAACAATTAAATCAAAGGCTGATGCAGGTGATAGCTCTGCGAAGCTTGTAATGGGATCCATAAATAAAATTGAAGAATATGTTGCAACAAGCCTAGTAGGTGAGAATCTTTGCATTGTAATCAATACTGTTTTGGTCTCATCCTTTATAGAGAGCACTTATCCTCAATTTGATCCTCATCTAGCATCAGTCTTGATATTAACCCCACTTATCGTAATTTTTGGGCAAGTTGTACCTAAGTCGATATTTCAAAGACAAAGCAATTTTTTTGTATTAAAGACGATTTATTTCTCTAAATTCTTTAGAGTTTTATTTAAACCTTTTTTATTTCTGATAGAATTTTTAACAGATTTTATTGTAAATATAATTGGAACAAAGAATAAGTTGATTACTAGAGAAGAGTTGATGCATGAGCTAGAAACTCAGTCAGCTCTAGAAAGTTCCTCTCAGCAATTTAGAGATAAAATCCTAAATAAAATTCTTTTGTTTGATAAGGTAACAGTAAAAGATATTATGATTCCGATTGATCAAACTGTCCTAGTTTCTTTTAGTAAAAAAGTTCAAGATATTAAAGAGCTAGTTAGGAAAACAGGCCATTCAAGATTTCCTGTATTTGATTTAAATAAATCTCAAATTAAAGGAACTGTGCACGCATGTTACTTGTTGGATGAAGATGATGATAAAAATATTGACTCATTCTTAGATAAATGCTTTTTTGTCGATGAAGATCTTCTTGTTTCATCATTATTAGATGAGATGAAAAATGCAAGATCACATATGGCAATAGTTGGTTCTGCCCATAAGGCTTTAGGTTTGGTGACTTTAGAAGATATATTCGAAGAAATTTTAGGTGAAATTGAAGATGAGCATGATTATTAAGACTAAATTGAATAATAATATTTTTTGGTTTAACATCAAATAATGAATAGAATAGCAAAAGTTAAAAGAGAAACTAGTGAAGTTAAGGTTTCTGTTGAGCTGAATCTTGATGGAACTGGGAATTATTCGATTAATACTGGCATTGCTTTCTTTGACCACATGCTAGAGCAATTATCAAAGCATGGGTACTTTGATTTAAAAATTGAGGCTGATGGAGATACTGAAATAGACTTTCATCATACTGTTGAAGATGTTGGAATCACTCTAGGTCAAGCTTTTGATCAGGCCTTAGGAGATAAGAAGTCAATTCAAAGATATGGATCTAGTACTATACCTTTTGATGAGACTCTTTCTTCGTCAGTAGTTGATTTGTGTAATAGACCTTTCTTTGTGTTCAATGTCGAGCTACCAGCTTCTAAAGTTGGTGAATTTGATGTTGAGCTTACAAAGGAGTTTTTTCAATCGTTTACAAATAATATTAAAGCCAATATACATATCGAACTGAAATATGGTGCAAATAATCATCATATTATTGAATCGATATTCAAGTCAGTAGCGAGGTCTCTTGATTCTGCTACTTCGATTGATTCAAGGTCTGATTCAATACCTTCAACTAAAGGCAACCTCTAATGATTGCGATAGTTGATTATGGTTTTGGAAACTTAAAATCAGTTTCAAAAGCTTTAAGTCTACTATCAATAGACTCTAAAATTACTGATCAAAAAAAAGAAATAGAAGACGCCAGCTCTATTATTTTCCCTGGTGTTGGATCTTTTGGAGATTGCATTAAAAATTTGGAGGACAAAAAGATTTTTGAACCTATTAAAGATTCGATTAAAAAAGGTAAACCTTTTCTTGGAATATGCCTTGGTCTTCAGATTTTGTTTGAAAATAGTGAGGAAAGTCCTGGTTCTATGGGATTTTCTTTTTTTAAAGGGTCCGTAGATAAAATTGAGTTTGAATCAAAAAAACTTAAAGTTCCACACATGGGTTGGAATCAGGTTGAATTTAAAGGTAACTCTAGACTTTTCAAAGGGATTCCCAATAGGAGTTGGTTCTATTTTGTACATTCTTTTAAGTCTAATGTCGACTCTAAAATAACAGACTCTATTTCTAACTATGGAGATGACTTTGCTTCTTCAATTAGTTCTGACAATATCTATGCAACACAATTTCATCCTGAAAAAAGCAGCAACGTAGGATTAGAGGTTTTGAGAAACTTTTCAAAAATCTCTTAGTAGTTATTTTTATAATAGTGATAGCTTCTTAATATTCTCTTTACGTACCCATGTGTCTCTTTAAATGGAATATTTTCAACAAATTCTTCATCATCAACTCCTGCAAATTTCTCTCTCCATAACTCTACATTATGAGGGCCCCCATTATATGCTGCAAGAACACTAGGGATATTATTATCGAAACGTTTCATTAGTTTCATTAAATAGAAAGTTCCCAGATTAATATTATCTTCAGGGTTGAATAGATTTGATTTTATATTTAACTCTCTATCTAATGAATTAGCAGTTTTATTCATAAGTTGCATTAATCCTTTGGCTCCAACCCATGATTTAGCTAATGGATTGAATAAACTTTCTTCTCTTATAAGTGCGAAAATTAGATAAGGATCAACACCATATTTTTTTGAATATTTGCTCACTATAGACTTATATCCTCTAGGATATTTGTAGTAGTTATGAGAATTGTAACTATAAGAAATCTTTATACATAGATTAAACTCACCTGCATCGTCTAAAGCAGAAAGATATGAATTATAATTTGATTTATTAATCTTGTTTCTTATATAGTTTTCCACTTCTTTTCTTAGTGGACCATATTCATTGGCATATTTTAAAAGAGTAATATCTCCAATATAACTATTTGACTTAACTTTTTTGTAAGTTTTTCTAATTTTTTTACTGTTAATTTTCGTTGACGCGAGATATGAGTAATAACCAATATCATATTTATCGGAAAGATTTTTAAATTCTTTTAATGCCAAAGTTTTATCTTCTAATTTCAATAATGATTTACCTGTCCAAAAGCTTCCCAATTGTCTATAGTATGATTCGTCGGACTCTTTTAGAGATCTAAAATATCCCATTGCTTCCTTATAATTCCCTAGCATATATTCTGAGAAACCAAGGCCATAAAAGGATTTATCAACATACCCCTTAGACTTTGTTTTAATAAGCCAGTTGTAGACCTTTATTCCTTGTTTATATTCTTTATCAATTGTAAACAGCCTTGCTGATAAATAACCTACTGCACTGTTTTTACTGAAATTAGGATAGTTTGTTAGGATTGACTGCAGTTCTTTTGCCAGCAATGAATTATTATTCGTACTTTTTAGTTTGAATAATAATAGTCTATATTTAGATTCAGCAATTGCTTCGAGATTGATTGACTGTGATCCAGAATCAGTAAATTGTCCGGCAGCTATTTTTTCTAAGATTTCGAACCCTTTTTTACTATTTTTTGATTTAATCATTATTAAACTTTTCTTTATTCTTAGTAGAACAGATAACTTATCATCATATTCTTTCATGAAAATTGAATACATATTTCTTTTATGAAGGTTATGGAGCCTAGTAGTTTTTTCATCTTTACTAAGTTTAAATGAATGATTGCTTTTAAGTTTATAAAGAGTCTCATTTACTTGCTTTGATTTAAATTGAGGGTCATTAATTGCTAACTGTTTAATTAATTTAAAGGATTCATTATATTTCTGTGTTTTATAGAAGCTCAGACCTTTTAAGTATTTAATCATTAGTTTATCTTTCACTGACAGCTTATATTGTTTTTCTATTTGACTAAGTACCTCCACTAAATCTTCATTGAACCCTTCATTTAGTAAAGCCTCTGCTTTTATAAGCTCAATTTTTTTAGTTAGATTTGATTCAGGATAATTAAGCTTAAACTTTTCAAGGCTTAAGCTAATATCTTTTGATTTTATTAAAAACTGAATCTTCTTAAAATCTAAAAAGTCTTGAATCGTTTCAAGTTCTATTAAAGATCCCTGAAGTTTGTTAATACTATTTAAAGCTTCTTTATTTTTGTTACTAGACTTAAAACATTCAGACTTCGCAAGATTATTATTTAATTCACTACAATTCTGATAAGAGAATGATGAGATTGAAAGAATAAAAAATAGAAGAATAATTATAATTGTTTTCATTCAGCTTTCTCCTTCATAAACTCTCCTATTTTTATAAATGTAATTGTAGAAATAAAAATAGCCAGACATGGGAAAACTATTAGGTGTGGGAAACTCCTGATACCTTGCCAACCATTATTTGCCATCAACCCCCAACTTACTTCTGGTGGTGAAATTCCTAAACCTAAAAAACTTAAAGTTGACTCAGCAAGTATAGAGGAAGGAATGGTGAAGCTAAAAGTAACAATTATAGGGGCTAATATATTAGGAAGAATCTCTTTGAATACAATCCTAGTATCACTAAATCCCATTACTTTTGCACTTAAGACAAATGGTCTATTTTTAAGCTCAATTACATTTGCTCTAGTTATTCTAGCAATTCTCATCCAGCTTAATAACGAAAGAGCTAATATAATTCCAGTTGTACCTCGACCAAATAGTAAGATGAAGATGGAAATTAATAGCAGGTCTGGAATAGAATAAAAGATATCAACAATTTTCATCAAAATCTCATCTATTATTCCCCCTTTTATTCCTGAAAATAATCCATAAATTGTTCCAAAAACTAGCGATATGATTGAAGTGAATAAAGCAACAGAAAGTGAAACTCTTGTTCCATATATGATACGACTTAGAATATCTCTTCCAAGCTCATCTGTACCGAATAAGTTTAATTTTGAGGGTTCCTTGAGTAGTTGATCATAGTTTGACTCCGAGGGAGAAAAAGGTGCCAAAGAATCGGGAAAAATAGATAAAACTATTAAAACTAAGAAAATTAAACCAAAGATAAAATAGCTAACTTTTTTTCTTTCGCGATCCCTTTTTATACTCTGCTTCAACAATTGTCTTAATTCCCCCCCTTATATTAAAATCTCCAATTACTTTTGCATATTTCGGTTTACAAGTGAGGATAATATCATCTAGTATTTTGTTAGTTACATGCTCATGGAACTCTCCTACATTCCTATAAGAATTAATATATTGTTTTAGAGATTTTAGCTCTATACACTTTTCATGGGGTACGTATAATATTTTAATTTCTGCAAAATCTGGTTGACCTGTTGCTGGACATAGGGATGTAAATTCAGGACATGAAATATTAATTTCGTAGTCACGCTTTGTAGCTTTGTTTTTAAAACTTTTCAAAATACTCATAAAATTATTGTAAACAAAAAAAATTTAAGCTCAAGTTAATGCTAATTCTGCAGCTTCTTTACTTCGACTTTAATAAAATCTTTTTATATTTAGCTATCATTTTTTTTACATTCTCTTTCGAAGTTCCACCATATGATTTTTTGGAGGCAACAGAATTTTCAATCGATATGAAATTAAAAACATCCTTTTTGATAACCTTTGAGAATTTTTGGAATTCAAGAAGGCTTAAAGAACTAAGATTTTTATTATTTTTTTCACAATAAGCTACAATATTCCCTGTAATATGATGCGCTTTTCTAAAAGGTACATCGTTCCTTGCGAGATAGTCAGCAAGGTCTGTTGCTGTAAGAAAACCTAAGTCCATTCCTGACTTAATATGTTCTGTATTAAATTCTATTGAATCAAAATTTCTTGAGAAAATTTTAACACAATCGATGGAAGTTTCTAAAGCTGAAAAAAGTGGAATCTTATCTTCTTGTAAATCTCTATTATAGCTCAAAGGTAAACCCTTTAAATTCGTCAGAATGGATATTAAATCACCATAAACAAGGCTACATTTTCCTCTAATTAGCTCTAGAATATCTGGATTTTTCTTTTGGGGCATTATGCTTGAACCTGTTGTAAATTCATCCCCTATTTGAATAAAGTTAAACTCAGAGCTATTCCAAACAATAAGATCCTCACAAAATCTCGAAAGATGCATCATTATAATTGAACATGAATAAATCGTATCAATTACATAGTCTCTATCACTTACAGAGTCAATACTATTTCTTGTGGGTTCTCTAAAGCCTAATTTTTTGGATGTATAAAATCTATCTATTTCGAATGATGTGCCACTTCCAGCACAAGAACCAAGAGGATTTTGATCAAGCCTTTGAATAGTTTGGTTAATTCTTTCTGCATCTCTCAGAAACATTTCAAAGAAAGCTAACAAGTAATGAGATGCCAATATTGGTTGAGCCCTTTGGAGGTGAGTATAAAAAGGTATTATGACATCTATATTTTTTTCGGATTTTTTAATAATACTTTTTTGAAGTTTTACAACATCTGATTTTAGTGATTCAGCCATACTTTTGATATAAAGTTTAATATCAGTCACCACTTGATCGTTTCTACTTCTAGCAGTATGTACTTTCTTACCAGCTGTGCCCACTTTCTTAGTAAGAGAATCTTCAATATTCATATGTATGTCTTCTAGTTCATGTGAAAAATTAAACTTACCAAGCTCTATTTCATTTTTTATTTTTTTTAAACCTTTTATGATTTTGCTCTTCTCGCTTTTGGAAATAATTTTTTGCTGTGAAAGCATTTCGACATGAGCAATAGAGCCCAAAATATCAAAATTATATAAATCTTTGTCTACATCAATAGAAGAGGTGAAGTTCTCTGCATCAGCATTAGTAGCATTTTGAAATCTTCCACCCCATAGTTTTTTAACCATAAAAAATAATAGAATATATATACTTTTAAAACAAATTATATTTTTACATGTTAAGAAAAGATGATTGGTTCTATTAGTTTTCTTTAGTCAGATGGACAGTTCGCGTTGGGTATGCAAACTTAAGACCTTCTTTTTCAAAAGTTTCAAAAATCTTAAGTCTAATTTCATGATTTATTTCAGTTAAAGTTTCATAGTCTGGACTTAGAACATTATAAGTAAGCTCAAAATCAAGAGAGAAGTCCCCAAAGTTTGTGAAGATGGCCCTTATATATTCTGTTTTTGGATTTGATTTAACTATCTCTCTTAATATTTCTTGAATCCTTTTTAATTCATTAAAATCGGTTTCATATACAATACCTATTTTCATACTGCTTCTTCTCTTTTTCATCCTTGACTGGTGATAATTTCTTAACCTTGAATTTAATAAATCTGAATTCGATATAATAATTTCTTCACCAGTCAGACTTTCCAGCTTTGTGCTTTTGATTCCAATGGCTTTTACATTCCCCATAAAATCGTCAACTACAACATAGTCACCTATCGCAATTGGCTTATCTATCATGATTGTAAGAGAAGCAAATAGGTCACCAAGTATACTTTGTGCAGCTAATGCAATTGCAAGACCACCTATACCAAGACCAGCAACTAGGGCAGTTATATCTACTCCTAAGTTGTCCATGGCTAGCATAAGAAAAATAAGCCAGATTATAAATTTAGATATAGCTGTTAGGCCATTTATTGCAGTTACCCCATGCATATCGTCATTTGTTTCTTTTATCTTTTTATATCTGGTGAAGATTATATTTGTAACCAAGACAATCCATCTAGTTATTTGCCAGAAAAGTATTAGAAGAAAGGCATGACTTAAAACACTATTCACATTTTCATTTAATGTGACTATATTGCTACCAATATTTATTGCACTTAAGAAAATAAAAATTTTTGAAATTGAGGAAAGCATTTCAAGCAGATAGTCATCTAAATTGGTAGATGTTTTCTGCGCAAACGTCTTCAATCTTTTTTCTGCAATTTTCTTTATGAAAACTAAAAAAGCATATATTGTAAGAGTTATTACAATTGCCAAGATCCATTCCCATACATAGTTATCCAAAAACATATAATTGGTAAATGAATTATTGAGTAGATTCATATTAAGTTTAATTATATTCTAAAATTAGCTATTTCAAAAAATTAGTTAATATATACATATATGAATGAGTTCCATAATCCAATAAAGCTAACAACTAAAAATGCCAGAATTCTTGTGACTGGAGCCACAGGCTATATAGGAGGCAGACTTATTCCTAGGCTCTTAAGTAATAATCTCACGGTCAGAGTCTTAGTTAGAGATAAAGAAAAAATTAAAAATAAATCATGGTACTCTCAGGTTGAAGTCTTTGAAGGTGATTTGACTAAAATTGAAACATTAAATGGATTACCTGATGGTGTAGATCAAGCATATTATCTAATTCATTCTATGTCCGACTCACAAGATTACATAGCCTTGGACAGACTCGTAGCTGAGAATTTTGTTACTTTATTTAAGGATATCAAGCATGTTATTTACTTGGGAGGAATATCGCCGGATGGCCCTCAAATCTCAGATCATCTAAATAGTAGAATTGAGGTAGGAAAGATCCTGTCAGACAATCTTCCAACGACTGAGTTCTGTGCTGGTCCAATCATTGGATCAGGATCAGCTTCCTACGAAATGCTAAGGCATCTTTGTGAAAAGCTTCCGATTATGGTTGCGCCAAAATGGATTAATCATCTTGTTAGACCCATTAGTATTAGAGATGTCCTAAAATACCTAATATTAGCAATAGATAAAATACCCCTTAGAAGATTAGATATTGGAACCCAACCTATAACTTTCAAGAATATGATGCTTTCTTATTGTAAGTTTAGAGGTCTAAAAAGATTAATTGTCCCTGTTCCAGTATTGGCACCGGGACTTGCTGCTAGGTGGATTGGTTTAATGACACCAATAACAAACTTACTAGCGGTGCCTATTGTAAAAGGAATTGTGAATAATATAGTTGGTGATACATCTAAAGCTTTAGAGTTCTTCCCTGAAATTAAACTTTTATGTTTTGATGATTCGATTAAGTCAGCTTTTGAGAAGACTAAAAGTGAGTATGTTGAGACTTCTTGGAATAAGCAAGATATTTATCCCAAATATGAAATGTTTCAAAGAAGAGGACGCTTTGAAGAGGTAAGAATTACTGAGACCGTATCATCTCCTGAGAAATTATTTAATGTGCTAACATCCTTGGGTGGAAAGGATGGATGGCTTGCATGGAATTTTTTGTGGACTCTCCGTAAATTTATTGACCGTCTTGTTGGTGGAAAGAAAATTGAAGATAGTGATAGAAGCAATCTTAAAGTAGGCGACTCTATGGACTGTTGGAGAATAGAAAAGTTTGAAGAAAACCGCAAAATATTACTTAAAATGACACTAAAATCGCCCGGGGAAGCATGGCTTAAGCTTGAATCTATTCCTCATAATTCAAAAACCTTCCTTGTAATATCAGCTATATTTGAGCCTAAAGGTATTTGGGGGTATTTGTATTGGTATTCGATCTTTCCTTTTCATAAGTACATATTCCGTGATTTGGGCACAGCAATAATTTCTAAAGCTAAATAACGACCACCTCTTTTCTACCTAAACTCCTCACATTGTTGATTTTTTAACTAAATAAAAAAATGATTTAAGATTTGCTTGACTCATACCACATATAGTGGTTTAATGAATTTATAATCACAATATATAGTTAATTGTGTACTAAAAGGTTAGATAGGTTTTAGAGTGATTATGGACTAACCGGGGCAAGGATTAAGTTTAAATTCCCCTTTTGCACCCCGTTAAGCTTTTCCTTGCCTCTAAAAATTCACTTAACGAAGGAGACTATGAATGAATCAAATTGAACAGTTGTTAGTTGTGAAAAGGTCGGGAGAATTAGTTAAATTTGATTCAGCCAGAATTTTAAATGCAATAAATGCCGCTATCAACGCGGGTAGCGAGAGTGAAAGCTCTAATGTGAACTCAAATGAGATAGTAGATAATATTGAAGAAGAAATTCAATCAAGATTCCTAGAGTTCTACCCTAATGTCGAAAATATTCAGGATATAGTTGAAAAACATCTCATTAGAGCTGATTTATTTACCGTAGCTCGAAGATATATTATATACAGGTCAGAAAGATCGAAGGAAAGAGAAAAGCAAAAAGAAAAAATATCTCAAAAAGCCGAGTTAGGTAAGCTCAAGATTAGAAAAAAGGATGGGGTAAATGTCCTTTTTAACCCCCAAAAGATTAGAAAAACAGTTTCAAGGATTTGTGAAAAATATCCAGATACAACTTCTGTTGACTCAATAGTTAAAGAATTGACCAGGAATATATTCGATGGAGCCACAACTGAAGATTTAGAGAGAGCTTTGATTTTAGCGTCAACCACATTTATCGAGAGAGACCCAGATTATAGTAAGGTTTCAGCGGGCCTATTCTTGCAAAGACTTTACAAAGAAGGGATGGAGATTTCCGTAACAGAAGACACCTTGGAGCCTCAATATAAAGAATCATTTATCGATGGAATAAGACTCGGTGTAAAGAAGGGCTACCTTAGCGATAAGCTTTTAGAGTTTGATCTAGAGAAGTTATCTAACTCTATTGAAATAGAGAGGGATGGGCTTTTTGAATTTATTGGGATTCAGACATTGTATGAAAGATATCTTCTGAACCATGAAGGTAGAAAGTTTGAGCTTCCACAGTCATTTTGGATGAGAGTTGCTATGGGCATCTCAATTAACGAAAAAAACAAAGATTCCAGGGCGCTTGAATTCTACAATAAGCTATCTTCAATGGAGTTTGTTTCATCTACTCCGACACTCTTTCATTCAGGAACACCACATCCTCAACTTAGCTCCTGTTACTTAACTACTGTTTCTGATGACTTATCTCACATTTTTAAATGCGTAGGTGATAATGCACAGTTGTCTAAATGGTCAGGAGGATTGGGAAATGATTGGACTAACATTAGGGCAACAGGATCTCAAATAAAAAGTACTAATGTTGAAAGCCAAGGAGTTGTTCCATTCTTAAAAATTGCAAATGATGTAACGGTCGCAATCAATAGAAGCGGGAAAAGAAGAGGTGCTACATGTGCTTATCTTGAGACATGGCATCTAGATATCGAAGACTTCTTAGATTTGAGAAGAAATACCGGTGATGATAGAAGAAGAACTCATGATATGAATACATCAAATTGGATTCCTGATTTATTTATGAAAAGAGTCGTAGAGAAGAAAGATTGGACCTTATTCTCTCCGGAAGAGGTACCTGACTTACACGATTTATATGGGAGTAAATTTGAAGAGGCATATCTAGGATATGAAGATGGGGTCTTAAAAGGGAAGATTAAAAAGCATAAGAAGATACATGCCCCTGATTTGTGGAAGAAGATGCTCACTAGAATCTTTGAGACAGGACATCCTTGGATAACCTTTAAGGACGCTTGTAATGTTAGATCCCCTCAAGACCATGTTGGGGTGGTTCATAGTTCTAATCTATGTACTGAAATTACGCTGAACACCTCTGCAGATGAAACAGCAGTATGCAATCTAGGCTCCATTAACCTTTCTAAACATATCGTTAATGGTAAATTGGATAAAGACTTACTTAAAGACTCCGTTCAGACTGGAATTAGAATGCTTGATAATGTTATTGACTTAAATTTCTACCCCACAGTTGAAGCAGAAAATTCGAACTTTAAACATAGGCCAATAGGTATGGGAATCATGGGCCTTCAGGATGCGCTTTTTAAATGTAATTTATCCTTTGAGTCTCCTAAAGCACTAAATTTTTCAGATCAATTGATGGAATTTATTTCCTATAATGCAATTGAATCCTCTTCTGAGTTAGCAAAAGAGAGAGGTTCGTATGAAACATTTAAGGGCTCAAAGTGGGATAGGGGAATTTTCCCTCTTGATACTCTGACAATGTTAGAAGAGGAAAGAGGCGACCATATAGATGTTAACAAGATAACCTCAATGGACTGGGAAGAGTTAAAAGAAAAGGTCAAAAAGCATGGAATGAGAAATTCTAATACAATGGCTATTGCTCCTACCGCAACAATCTCTAATATTGCAGGATGCTTTCCATGTATTGAACCAATATATAAAAATATTTACGTTAAATCAAACATAAGCGGTGAGTTTACTGTTGTTAACTCATATTTAGTCAAAGATTTAAAAGATTTAAATCTTTGGTCTAAAGATATGTTAGAAAAAATAAAATATTTTGACGGAAATTTAGATCAGATTTCTGAAATTCCCGAGGACTTAAAGGAAAAGCATAAAGAGGCATTTGGAATTAGCCCACTTACTCTACTTAAGCATACTTCAGTTAGAGGTAAGTGGATTGATCAAAGCCAATCTCATAACATATTTATGCAAGGCGTTTCAGGCAAGCTGTTAAGTGAGATTTATACTGCAGCCTGGAAGCTTGGACTTAAGACAACTTATTATCTAAGAACATTAGCAGCAACACAGATTGAAAAATCTACACTTGATGCTAATAAATTTGGTTATACTCAAAAAAGAGAGTACAAAGAAATTCCTGAAGATAATCAGGAGAAAGAAGCACAGTCAGAAAGGCCAGGGTCAGAAGTCGCAAGTGCATGTAGTATAATGGACCCAGACTGTGAAGCTTGTCAGTAATATAATTTAAGGAGTGCATAATGACTATTTTAAGCAATGATTCGAAGACAGATCCTAATAAGATTCTCCCAATGACATATATGTGGGCTAGGGAGCACTATAAAGATGGAGTTGCAAACAACTGGACTCCCGAAGAGATTTCAATGCAAAAAGATGTCGAGCAGTGGAAATCCCCTGATGTTTTATCTGACATTGAAAAGAGAATGATTCTTTGGAATTTAGGTTTTTTCTCAACGGCAGAGTCCTTAACAGCAAACAATATTGTTTTAACAGTTTATAAACACGTTACTAATCCTGAGGCAAGACAGTATCTTCTAAGACAAGCATACGAAGAAGCAGTACATACAGATACTTTTATTTACTGTTGCGATACTTTGGGTCTAGATCCCGAATATATATATAATATGTATGAAACTATTCCTTCTATAAAAGAAAAAGATGATTATGTAGTTGGTCTGACAAAATCAATTATGGATCCTAATTTTGAACTAAGAACAGATGAGGATATTAAGATTTTTCTCCAAGACGTAGTCGGATATTACGTGATAATGGAAGGAATTTTCTTTTATGCGGGATTTGCAATGATGCTTGCTCTTAAAAGGCAAAATAAAATGGTGGGAATTGGGGAGCAGTTTGAGTATATAATGAGAGACGAAAGTATCCATCTCGCATTCGGATGTGATTTGATTAATACAATAAAAGAAGAGAATAAGGGTATATGGACTGATGATGTTCAAAAGAAAATAACAGATTTAATTGTTCAGGCTGTAGACCATGAAAAGAAATACGCATTAGATGCAATCCCTAATGGGCTACTTGGAATTAATCCTGAGCAGTTTTGTGAATATGTGGAGTATATCGCAGATAGAAGACTTGAAAGGATAGGGCTTTCTAAAGTTTACGAAACTGACAATCCCTTTCCATGGATGTCTCAATCTGTTGATTTATCAAAAGAGAAGAACTTCTTTGAAACAAGAGTCACAGAGTATCAAACTGCGGGTTCTTTAGACTGGGATTAGGTAATTTAACATAGTAAACTAATAATATAGTAGCTATTATTACTGGTGATTATGCTGTCTTTCTTACCATACGGATGTCTTTTAAATTTTATTGTGCTTTTGGTGATTCCTATTTTTATACTAACAATCTAGTTTAATTATTTTTTAAAAGGATCATCTATCTCAGGATGCCAAAGTGCAAAGTGATTTTTGTGCGCCTCAGTATAAGCACCTTCTGGATAAAACTTATCATAAAAATCTAAATCGATATGGTGGTTCTGAACCATCATACGGCAATACATTGGATCTGAAAAGCCTGGAAATTTTCCGTAGGTATCAAATATATAATTACATATATCTTTTACAATCTGGACCTCTTCTTTGCTTGGTTTAGGGGTAGCATTTAAGACACCAGTTGGGTCTTTGTAAGGCATATATTTTGAATCCCAATTGCCCCATTTCATTTCATTAAATGCATCGACAGCTTCAGACATGTTCTTATAGTATGGTGGACAAAAGGACTCAAAGTGTCCATCTAGTCCAACTGGAGCTTTGGAAACTGCAGCTCCCCAGTCTTCACCCTGATCTTTGGCTTCAACACAAGTAAAGCCTAAACCTTTAAAGGCGTCATCTGCACCTAATATATGACGACTTTGAAAACCACTAAACATCCAACCACCTAACCCTAAAATTTGTTGAGTTAAAACAACGTTTTGACAAAATAAAGGTTGTTCGGCAATGTATCCATTTGCAAATCTCAGCTCAGCTTCAATTAAAGGTATGGGATTTGTTTTTTTAATGTAACCGTTATCAATCCATTTTTGGGTTCCAGCAGGTTTCATTTTATTTAATTCGTCAACAAAATTGAATCTATGACCTTCTCTCATATAAAAGAACAAGATATTAATTAAACCAGCTGACAAGTCTGTGACAGGCATGAATAAAGATGTTCCAGGCTTATTTACGCTCCATGTATTATGAATTGCAAGGCCAGGAGGCACGTCAGGTATTTTAGCTCGCCCATCATGAATTTTAATTCTTGATTCCCTAAAAAGCTCTAATATTTTTTCAATCTTGTCTTCTTTTTTTAGCCCCTCTAATCCTTTTAAGTCGGGCGCATCTTTATCATTTAATTTTAACAAGTATAGACCATCATCGTTTGTATAAAATAATTCTGTTCTATGAATATCTCCTAGTGAGGGGATAGTCTTACTCATAAATTTAACTTCTAAATCTAGACCTTTATGTGGGGGAAAGTCAGATAGATTTATATTTTTAATCCCAAGCCCGTTCCAAGCAAGGATTGCCTCTTCTAATTCACTAAGAGGAATAGGTGAATGTTTTGATTTGTATTGAAGTGGACCTTCGTCAATCTCACCGCCCAAAGGAAATCTTCTTGACCTTCGCTCATAAAGTGCGTTTAAGTAAGAATGATTTATTGCTTTATCTAAACCTGGAGGAAACTTTGACATATCTTTATTTTAACTCAAAATAATAAGAACTGTTAAAAATGAAAAACTTTTTATTAGAATATTTAAAAAAGAATTCTATTCTAAAGGGAAATTTTACTCTTTCATCTGGAGAAAAAAGTTCTTATTATATAGATGCAAGAATTAGTACACTTTCTTCTGAATCACTTGGAAGTATTGCAGATATTTTTTATAAAAAGATTATTGCTAGCAATTTGATCTATGTTGGAGGCCCAACTATAGGTGCTGATCCAATAGTGGGAGCCATTCTTAATAAGTCATACAACGAGAAGAAGGCCTTAAAAGGATTTCTTGTTAGGTCAGGAGAGAAGAAGCATGGTACTAAGAAAGTGATAGAAGGACCAACTTTAGACAACTCCAAGGTAGTTATAGTTGAAGATGTTGTTTCAACAGGTGGCTCCATAATTTCTGCCATTAGTGAAATAGAAAAACAAGGATCAACGGTAGGGCTTATCCTTTCAATCGTTGATAGGGAAATGGGAGCAAGAGAGAAGTTCTCAAAGCTTAATATTGAGTATGATCCAATATTCAATATTTCTGAATTAATTTGATGAAATAGCTCTAGATAGATATCTCTTTAAATCGACAAAAGACAAATAGAGGCATGGAATTAGGAAAAGTGTTATAAAAGTGGCAAATACTAATCCTAGCCCCAAAGAGATTGCCATTGGAGCTAGGAACGCTGCTTCTCCTCTTGTTTCAAACATTAGTGTAAAAAGTCCTGCAAAGGTTGTGAGAGTGGTCAAGATTATCGCTCTAAATCGATTCTTTGCTGAATAGAAGATAGAAAATATAAAATTATTATTTCTTATTCCTTTATTGATAAAATTCATAAGAATCAGGCTGTCATTTATTACAACACCCAACAGTGCAACTATTCCTATTAATCCCGTAATCGAAATAGGGTCACCTCTTAAAAGTACTCCAACAGTAATACCTACTATTGTGAAAGGTAGAATCGACATTATCAAGAGGGGTTGAGCATAAGACCTAAGGATCGTTGCAAGTATTAAATAAATAATTAGTATTGAGATTATAGATGCTCTTTTAACACTCTCTAAAGACTCTCTTGTATCCTGTTCTTCGCCATCTAACGCTAATTTATATCCCGGATAATCTTTCTTAATACCATTAAAAAAGGTGACTACACTTGCAATTGTTTGCCTTGGTGTTGTAATGTCCGAGTCGATTTCTGCTGTAATACTTGCAGCCCTTTCTCTATTGTATCTTGAGATGCTTACCAATGATGAATCAACTGTAGTATTGGTAAAATTTGATATGGGAACATATGATCCATTCGCCGTTCTAATTAAGTGCCCAGATATATCTAAGGGACCTTTTTTATTTATTGAGTTTGTAATTCTTATCTTTATATAGGCTTTTTCATCATTGATTCTAGTTTCATCTATAGTTAGACCATCAACTATAGCTCTCAGCTCTCTTCCCAAATCTAAAGTACTAAGTCCGTATAGTGATGCTTTTTGTTCATCGACATTAATATTTAATTTGGTTTTACCGTAGGATAAATCATCACTAACACCATAAACTCCTTTCTTGGTCTTTAGAAACTTCTTAATTTTTGTACTTATTTCTGTTAAAACAACTACATTATCCCCTATGATTCTAACGTCTAAATCCTTACCCTTAGGGGGACCAGCAGTCTGAACAAAGCTAATACTTTCAGGTCCTACAATTTTCTCATCAACAATAGCCTGTATTCTTTTCATCGAGTCGAGTCCATTTTCCTTTCTTTTTTCAAAGTCTTCAAATTGAATAAGTATATTTGAAACATGATCTCCAAAAACAGGTGGTTTTTTTGAGAAATCAATACCCAACGTCGTCAAAGAGTTCTTAAGTAGATTTTTTGGAGTATTATCCAAGATTATTCTTTCGATCTCTTGGGATTTTTGACTAGTTAAATCTAAACTATAATTTGTGGGATTTTGAACTTTAATAAGGTATTGATTTACATCAGATACATAAAGTAAAACAAATGGGATTTTAAAAAGTATAATAAAGCTAATAACTAGGAGAGTAGATGACATGCCTATAACAAAATATCGGTATCTTAATGATGTAATTAATGCACCTAAATATTTCTTTCTAAATTTACCAAAAAGTCTTGCAATAAATCCTGTTTCATTACTTATTTTAACAAAATCTGCACAATGAGATGGTAGTATTGTAAGTGCTTCCACTAAAGAAAATATTAATGCAAAGATTGCAACTTGAGGAATAATAGATAGAAAAATACCTAAAGTTCCTTCTGCAAGTAGGATTGGAAATAAAGAGGCTATATTAGTCAAAATTGTTGCAATAACAGGCCAAGCTACCTCTTTGGTACCTACAATAGCGGCTTCTTTAGGTTGCAGACCTTTCTGTATATGTCTCTTTACATTTTCAACAACAATTATGGCATCATCAACTACTATTCCCAATACCATAATTAATCCAAACATAGTAATTACATTCAGACTTGCTCCGGTGTATTGCATAACTATAAAGGCGCCAAAGAATGCAACTGGAAGCCCCAGTGCAGCAAGAAATGCAGATCTAAAATCTAAAAATAAAGCTAAGATAATAAGGACTGCCAATATGCCGAACACACCAGTTTTGACCATAGACTGAAATCTTCCTTTTACCCAATATGATGAATCATTTGATATAAATATTTTTACGTCATTTGGTAAAGTTTCTTCGAAAGAAGCAACAGTCTCCTTGATTTTTTTTACAGATTTGATGGCATCTTTATTTTTTTGCTTATCTATCCAAAAAGAAACAGATTTAAATCCATTTATTCTAGAAAGCGATAAATCTTTTTCTTGACCTAGCTCGATTGTAGCAATATCACCAAGAATTAATGGAATTTTATTAAACCTCTTATTTAATGGAACATTTGCTAGCTCATAAACACTTTCTATCTTACCCTTAGTTCTTATTGTGTACTCTTGCTCACCTGTTTCAATTGCTCCTGCAGGAAGATCAATGTTTTTCGATTTAATAGTTGATATAATTTCATTTAAACTAAGCTCATATTGCAGTAATTTTTTTTGGTCAATGTTGATCCAGAAAACTAAATCCCCATATCCGGATTCGATAAGCCCATCAATTTCTTCTAGCTTTTCTAGCTTATCTTTAAGCTTTGTAGCATAAAATCTTAATTCATTTTCATCACCCTTACTTCCAATTGATACGTTGATTAATGGTGCGCTAGCCTCTACTTCGTTTGTTATAGGATCCTCTATATCTTCGGGTAAATCATTTCTTATTTGAGAAACTTCGGATCTAATTTCTTGGGCTATTTCTTTAATATCTTCATTTGGAAGTAGTTCTGCAACAATAAACGATCTAGACTCAGATGAAGTTGAAGTAATTTTTTTTATACCGGAGATACCGGAGATTTGGTCTTCTATAGGTATTGTAATTAATTTTTCAACATCTTCTGCTGTAGAGTTCTCATATATTGTTACAATTGTTACCCTCTCAAACCCAATAGACGGAAATAATTCTTTTGGTAAATTCATTCCTACGTAAAGACCAAAGATTATAATTGTAGCCATTAAGAGGTTTGAAAATACAGGGTTATTAACAGAAAATTCAATTAATTTCATTTATTACTTATTGATCCTTACTTTGTCATTACTCTCTAGTCTAGCCTGACCATTTATAACAATCTTATGAAGAATTGGAATCTGGACCTGTGGAACAATAAAAAGCTTGTTGTCCAGCTGAGTAGGAGATACGTTTATTTTTTTTACTACACCATCCTTAGTTATGAAAATAAAGTATTGGTTTTCTTCCATTACAATTGCACTAGAAGGAAAAGAAATAAAGTCATTATATTCTGCCGTAACAACTTCAACTTCGACAACTTCACCAGGAATAAAATTACTTTCTTTGTTATTAATTTTAAACTCTAATTTGTATGATGGTGCATCATTACTCATCTGTCTTCCAATTCCTAGAACTTCTGCCTCAAAGTACAAGTTTTTGTTTTTTAATAACAACTTATTCTTTGATTTTCTAATTGTTTCTGCGTTTACAGAACTAAGATTAGCTTTTCCTATAAGGGTATTATTATCTAAAAATTCCAACATAGCCGTACCTCTCGAAATCTTTTGGCCAACATCAAAATAAAACTTATTCACATATCCATCAAATGGAGCCCTTATACTTAGATTGTCAAACTCCCAAAGTACTCTTTTATAACGCATTTTTTGGGCATTATGTTCAAATTTATTAGATCTATACAAGTTCAATTGTGTCTCTTTTTCTTTATCGGAGATAATATTTTTTTCATGAAGCTTTATGCTATTCCTATAGTTTGATGAAGATTCATCTAGCCTCGCTTTAGATGCTTTCAGCATATCTTCTATTTCCTTAAGCTCCAGAACCTTTCTGGTATCTGTCATCTGTATTATTATTTGCCCTTTTTTTACATAGTTACCTATCTGGTAGGCCCTGCTTTCGATAGTTCCGTCAGTTTCAGACATAATATCAATGCTTTTATTGCTATGGAGTTTTGCTAAGAAATAGACTTTTTTTGTAAAATTCTCTACATTTCGTTCTATTACTTCCACTTTTGGTATAAGAATTTTTTCATCTAGATCAGATTTTTTTCCAAATTTTAAGTAATAGATTGTTATTAAGACTAAAGAGAATATTAAAAAGAACAAAAAGAGACTTCTTTTCTTTGGTATCATTATGCAAATTAATATACATGATTTTAGAAGATAAAATTTGCATTTTTACTATTAAAAAACTATTATAAGGAAAAAAGGTACTTTGATTAATATATTAATTAATAATTAGTACTTAGGAGGCTTAACACTATGGCATTAACAAAATCACAAATTTCTAGTGCGTTAGCAGAAAAATTAGGTATTTCAAAAGCTGATGCAATACGTTTTATGGAGTCTTTTGCAGAGCTCGCATGTGGGGAAGCTAAGGCAAGTGGAACATTTACTGTGCCTGGATTAGGAAAACTCGTTTTGGTTGATAGAAAAGCAAGACAGGGTAGAAATCCTCAGACTGGCGAAGTAATTCAAATACCAGCCAAAAAGGTTGTTAAATTCAGAATTGCTAAAGCATGTAAAGATTCAATCTTATAGATAAGATTTTTTGAATGGGATTATCATTGCGATAATTCCATTCTCGTACTTTTAATGTAGTCACCTATCTTGATTGCTAAGTTCTGTTTAGAAATCAATCCTAGTTCCTCAACTTCATTCATCTTTCCTACCATATAAGTGAAATTATTGTCTTTACCAAATCCAGAATTAGGAACTGATATATCATTAGCAATTATCAAATCAAGATTCTTATTAACAACTTTCTTCTTTGCGTTTTTAATCGTATTCTCAGTTTCAGCACTGAAGCCAATTAGAATTTGATTATGCTTTTTTTCTTTTCCTATTCTTGCCAAAATATCATTAGTCTTTTCCATTTGGAGATTAAGAGATTTCATATCCTTTTTTATTTTATTTTTTTCTAAGCTTTTGAATTTATAATCACCCACTGCTGCTGCTTTAATTATTACCGTAAAATTTTCAAAGTCCTTAAATACTTCCTTCTCCATTTCTTCTACAGATTCACACTGTACTGTATTTTTATGGTTTGAAATATCTTCATCTATGTGACCATATATAATTTTTGTCTTTGCTCCTCTGGCCTCAAGTACTTTAGCTAGAGACAGTCCCATTTTACCAGATGAGGGATTTGAGATAAATCTTACAGGGTCAAGGAATTCTCTTGTTGCACCGCAGGTTATAAGAATATTTTCTCCAATCAAATCCTGATTAGTGTCTTTTTTTTTAATAAATTCTAATATCTTATCTAGATCCGCTAATCTTCCTTTACCTTCCCAGCCGCAAGCAAGCTCACCACTGTCAGGTTCGACAAATTCTACACCTGTAGAAATAAGCTTTTTGATATTCTCTTGGATTAGTGGATTTTCATACATATTAACGTTCATAGCCGGGCAGATTATTACACTGGCTTTAGTCGCAAGAAGTATATTAAGTAAAAGATTATCAGCAATACCGTTAGCATATTTTGAAATAAAGTTTGCTGTTGCAGGGCATATTAGAATTAAGTCTGATGTATCAGCTAAGCTTATATGAGAGATTTCTGATTCTGTGTCATCATACATATTTGATAGCACTTTGTTGCCAGATAAATACTGAAAAGTCATCTTGCTGACAAATTTCTCAGCATTTTTAGTCATTACTACTCTTACATTAGCCCCTTCTTTCATTAGTAGTCTAATCATCTCGCAGGCTTTATAGACAGAAATTCCTCCTGTTACACCAACCAGTATTTTTTTATTTTCTAAGTCGAGGAGTTTATTAGTTTTTACCATCTGTTATTGCACCTTCAGAAGCAGAGCTGACTAAAGCGGAATATTTATATATGGCACCTGTTAGATGTTTTTGCGATGGTTTTTTCCATTTCTTTTGTCTTGCCGCAATTTCTTTCTTTGGGATTTTAACTTCAAGGACTCTCTTAGAGGAGTCGATTCTGATTAAATCATTATTCTTAATTATAGATATTAAGCCACCGTCAAAAGCCTCTGGTGTTATATGGCCTACTACGAAACCATGAGTACCACCAGAAAATCTCCCATCTGTTATGAATGCAACATCTGAACCAAGTCCTTGTCCCATAATGGCTGATGTTGGAGCTAGCATCTCTCTCATTCCAGGTCCCCCTCTCGGACCTTCATATCTTATAACAATTACGTGCCCCTTTTTTATCTTTTTCTTTAATATGGCTTCCATACACTCTTCTTCTGAATTGAAAACAATTGCATTACCCTCAAAAACAAGACCTTCTTTGCCAGAAATTTTAGCTACCGAACCATCAGGTGAGATGTTCCCCTTAAGTATCACTAGATGACTATCCTTTTTAATAGGATTCGATATGTCTCTTATAATTTTAGTTCCTAAATTATCTTTAACATTTTTTAAATTTTCTCTCATTGTCTTTCCGGTGACTGTTAGGCAGTCTCCATGAATCAGATTATTGTCCAACAATCTTTTGAGTAATGGAGGTAATCCACCAATTTGACAGAATTTAGCCATGACATGTGTGCCACTGGGTTTTAAATCAGCAAGAACTGGTACTTTTTTCCCGATCCTTGTGAAGTCGTCAATCGTTATTTTAATTTGTGCTGCTTTTGCCATTGCAATTAGGTGTAAAACAGAATTTGTTGAGCCACCTAAGGCAATAGTGACTGTTATAGCATTCTCAAAAGCTTTTTTAGTCATTATATCTTTAGGTCTTATATTTTTCTTAATTAAAGTCATTAGTGCTTTTCCCGAGTCGAGACAATCTTTTTTCTTGTTTGGTGATATAGCAATCTGTGTTGAACTACCTGGCATACTCATTCCTAAAGCTTCAATTGCTGAGGCCATAGTATTTGCAGTATACATTCCACCACAGGAGCCTGGTCCAGGTATAGCAGATTTCTCAATATCTTCTAATTCTTTTCTAGAAATTTGTTTATTTGAATATGAACCCACAGCTTCAAAGACAGAAACCACATCGATAGGTTTATTCTTATGTCTTCCAGGCATTATTGAGCCACCATAAATAAAAATGGATGGTCTATTGAGTCTGGCTATAGCTATAAGACAGCCTGGCATATTTTTATCACATCCACCAATTGTAATTAAACCATCAAAGCCTTCAGCTGCAGAAACAGTTTCTATAGAGTCTGCTATGACTTCTCTAGATATCAGAGAGTACTTCATTCCAGGAGTACCCATTGAAATACCATCTGATACAGTAATAGTATTGAAAATTACCGCCTTCCCTCCGTTGGTATTAGTACCCTTAGCGGCATGATCTGCTAATCCGTTAATATGCATATTGCAAGGAGTAACCATTGCCCAAGTGGACGCTATTCCTATTATAGGCTTATCAAAATCTGGGTTAGTAAAACCTACAGCTCTAAGCATCGCTCTATTTGGTGCTTTATCAAGACCATTTGTTATATATGAGGAAAACTTCTTGTTTTTCATTATTTCAGCTTACTTTCAACCACTTCCCAGTTAATTATTTCCCAGAAAGCATTTATATAATCTGGCCTTCTGTTCTGATAGTTTAAGTAATAAGCATGTTCCCAGACATCAATTCCTAAGATTGGATTTAGACCAGATGAAAGGGGTGTGTCTTGGTTAGGAGTAGAAAGTGTTACTAGTTTTCCTCCGTTGTCTTGGGCTAGCCATCCCCATCCGCTACCAAACTGCTTAGTAGCCTTTTCTGTGAACTCTGCTTTGAAGTTATTAAAGCTATCAAAAGATTCAGAGATTAAAAAGTTCATTTTCTCGCTGATTTTGTTCTCGGTTTTTGGTCCTATTGTTTCCCAGAATAATGAATGATTATAATGACCTCCACCACCGTTACGTACAGCGACTCTAATTGATTCTGGGATTTGATCCAAATTAACTAGAAGATCTTCTATGTTTTTTTCAAAAAGCTCAGGATATGAATCCAGCGCTTTATTCAAATTTGTTATATAGGTTTGATGATGTTTGGAATAGTGGATCTCCATAGTTTGTGTATCAATATAGGGTTCCAATGCATCAAAAGAGTATTTTAATTCTGGTAATTCATAAGCCATGGTAATACCTCACTTTATTGTTTTTAATACATTAAATATACACTATGAAGAAATTATTGGTATTCGCTAGCATTTTTTTGAATGGAAGACTAATGATATAATTTTATAAGCTAGTTTAGCAATTAGAAAATTACATGAATCTAAATTTTTTATTGGAGCAAGTTCGTTAATGTCTGCACCTACAACATTAGAATTTGTAGAAATAATTTTTATTAACTTAAGAACTTCATCCCAAAGTAAGCCTCCTGGTTCAGGTGTCCCTGTAGCAGGCATTATACTAGAGTCAAATGCATCAACATCAAAAGTAATATAAACATTTTTATTTTTAATTAACTCTGCAAATTTATTAGTGTCCCAGTTGTCCTTATCTTTAGCAGAAAAAATATCAATTCTATCTTTATTGTTTTCTAAAAATATTGCTTCACTTCTGGAAATGCTCCTTGTACCGATAGATATTATATTAATATTTTTCAAATCCATGCATCTTCTCATTGTGCAAGCATGAGATAAAATATTAGACTGATATTCATTCCTTAAATCTGCATGAGCATCAAATTGAACTACAGTTAGCGGTTGTTTAAATTTAGCAAAAGCATTTATAGCTCCGACAGTTATTGTGTGCTCACCTCCAAAGATGAAAGGAAATTTTTTAATATTTAAAATATCTGTAATTATCTTTTCTATTTCATCTACTGCTTCAATATTATTTTTTGGTGGCAAATTGGTTTTAATTGTCTTTATATTGATTCTCGTGCAGGGCTCATATTTTAAATCTTCATCATAAAGCTCTAGTTGGTGCGATGCTTTAATAATCTCACCAGGACCCATCCTTGTCCCTTTCCCATAGCATACGGAGTTCTCCAAAGGGTATGGGACGATTATTACATCTGTGTTAGGGGTCCTTGAATCTTTGATTCCTAAGAATGTGTTCTTTTTATTTTCAAAAATCATTTTTTCTTTATTTTTTTTTCTCGAGTAATGCTATAGTTTTACAAGCGATACCCTCATTGTTTCCTATAGGGCCAAGCTTTTCAAAGGTTGTTGCTTTTACAGAGATATCATCAACATCCATTTTCATTATAGAAGCAAGTGACTGCTTAATTTTTCTTTTATATTTTAGCATTTGAGGCTTTTCACATATAATTGTTGAATCAATATTTACTATTTTAAAGTCTCTATCTCTTAACATTTTGATAATTTTTTTAAGAAAGAAGCTACTTTTTTTATTCTTATTCTTTGGATCTTTATCACTGAAGTGTTCTCCGATGTCTCCCAATGCAAGGGCACCTAAAATTGCGTCACATATAGAATGTATTAATACATCAGCATCAGAATGTCCTAGAAGACCAAATTTTGAAGGTATTTTTATTCCACCGATAAAAAGCTCTCTTTTTTCTGAAGTTTTATGAATATCAAAACCAAGTCCTATTCTATACATATCTCAACAACTTTTTGTAAACATCAAAATCCTTTTTTGTAGTTATTTTATTATTATATTCAAGATTCTCAAATATTTTAACTTTAAAATTATTTCTTTCCATCAATTGACACTCGTCAGTATAAGAAGTGAAGTCAATACTATTTAAGTAGCATTTTTTTAGTGCACTGTACTTAAAAATTTGTGGGGTTTCTGCTACCCACAACTTATCTCTATTTACAGTTCCTCTTAGAGAATTTCCACTAATTGTTTTAATAGTATCTTGGATTTTACTGCCAACAATTATCCCTGAATTATTTTTAATTTGTTGAATGATTTTGTTTATTAGAGCGAAATTAAAATTAGGTCTTACTGAATCATGTATTACAACAAAACCTGGCTTCCCTTCTATTTTATTAAAGGCGGTATAAACACTTTCTGCTCTTGTGTCTGACCCAATTACAACCTTTACTTTATCTAGCCTATATTTTTTTAGCTCGTTCTTTAAAGATGCTATTCCGATTGATTTATTGATAGTCAGAAGCACTTCGTCAACATTTTTAAGTTTAACAATTGATAGTAGAGAGTAGATATATATAGGTATGCCATTTATTTTCTTAAATTGCTTAGCAGTACTATTTCCATACCTTATTCCTTTTCCTGCAGCTGTAACTATAAAAGATAACTTTGGTTGTAGCATAAGAATTAATAATAAGTAACTATTTTAATCATGCAAATCACCGACTTTAGAGAAAATCATTCTTCCAGTAGGAGTTTGAATTACGCTAGTAATAATGATATCAATAAATTCACTAATATGTTTTTTCCCGTTATCTATTACTACCATAGTACCGTCATCTAGATATCCAACACCCTGCTTATCATCCTTTCCCGATTTAGATACTTTAATTTTCATCTTCTCACCAGGGAGTATCACCGGCCTTAGCGAGTTTGCTAGCTGATTAACGTTTAAGACTCTGACACCCTGTAGGTTGGCAACCTTAGTAAGGTTGAAATCATTAGTCACCAAGTGAGCGGTTAATTCTTTTGCAAGTCTAACAAGCTTCAGATCTACCTCTTTTATATTTGTAAAGTCTCTATCAAAAATTTTAACTTTAATATCTTTTTGGTCTTGCATAGACTTCAGTATCTCGAGGCCCCTTCTTCCTCTTAATTTCTTGAGACTATCATTGGAATCGGCAATCCACTGTAACTCTCGAATAACAAATTGTGGAACAATTATTGTGCCTTCAACAAAACCAGCTTTTGAAATATCAGAAATTCTTCCATCGATAATTGCACTAGTATCAAGCACTTTACTGTGAAAGAATTCATTTAGTTTTTTATTTTCTTGTTCATTCCCACCACCCTTTTTTAGACCTACTGCAATTCCCAGACAGAGAACGGATAAAAAGACAATAGGATAAGTATAAAAAGGGTATCTACTACTTAGACCAATTATCTCGGAGAAATAAGCAAAAGTTAAAAAGAATAGCAATGCGGCTGCAGTACCGATGGTTCCACCAATTAAGGCCTTGGCACTTAAATCAGTGAAAAGTTTTTCGGAATAATATACAAAGAAAAAGGTTAGCAAACCACAAAAGATTCCGATACCAACAGAATATGGAAGAATCAAGTTTCCTGCTGACTTTAAATTACCTAAAGTAATCCAGAACCCTGCGATAGAACTTAGTATTGAAAAAATTATCCTTAAGGGACTCATTTAAAAATTATAATGAATCAAAGGTAATTAACAAGTTTATGTAACACATTTTAAATCTGTGTATAATATATTGAATCAAATGATAGATAGATATAGTACTAAAGAAATGCAAAATCTTTGGTCGGATGATAATAAATATCAGAAATGGCTAGAGGTTGAACTTGCAGTTTGTGAAGCATGGGCTTTTTACGGACATATACCTAAAGCATCTTTTTTAAGAATAAAGAAAAGGGCAAAATTTAAAACTAAAGAAATTGATAAACTTGAAAAAGTTATTAAGCATGATGTCATAGCTTTTACAACAAATCTTGCAAAATCTATCGGAAAGGATTCAAGGTTCGTTCATTTAGGGTTGACCTCTTCTGATGTCTTAGATACATCTCTATCTCTTCTAATTGTTGATTCAGGAAATCTAGTAAAAAAAGAATTAAATGAAACTATAAAAGTCCTTACAAGGCTTGCTAAAAAGCATATTAAGACACCTATAATGGGGAGATCCCATGGGATACATGCCGAGGTAACTACTTTTGGTTTAGTTGTTGCGAATTGGTTAGACGAAATTAAGAGGGCAAAGGAAAGATTAGAAAGATCTATAAAAGTATGTAGTGTTGGAAAAATGTCTGGCGCCGTGGGTACTTATTCGAATGTACTTCCAAAAGTAGAGGCAAAGGCGTGTTCAATCTTAAAGTTGAAACCAGCAAAGATAAGTAGTCAAATTATCAATAGAGACTATCATGCCGAATTTTTTACAGCTCTAGCTTTTATAGCTTCCTCTATTGAAAGGATCTCGGTTCAGATTCGTCACATGCAGAGAACAGAAGTTTTAGAAGTTGAAGAACCTTTTTCAAAAGGACAAAAGGGGTCTTCTGCTATGCCACATAAGAGGAATCCAATACTATCTGAGAATCTGTCTGGATTAGCCAGAATAGTTAGGTCTAATGCGAATGCCTCTTTTGAAAATATACCATTGTGGCACGAGCGAGATATTAGTCATTCCTCAGTTGAGAGAGTCATTGGTCCAGATTCTTCAACATTAGTTCATTTCATGCTAGCTAGAGGGAACTATATGCTGGCTAATCTTAATGTCTATAAAGAGAATATGCTTTCAAATATATGGAAGACAAATGGTGTTATATTTTCCCAAAATATACTAGTAAAGCTAATAGAGAAAGGTTTGTCCCGAGAAGAGTCTTATAAAATGGTTCAAGATTTAGCTTTTCAGTCTTGGAATAATGATAAAAATTTTAAAGATTTACTTTTAGCAGACCCTAAAATCATGAAGATTCTGAACAAAAAAGAGCTTGAAAATTGCTTTGCATTTAAGAATTTATATAAGAATGCTCAGATAATTCTAGCAAGAGTAATTAAACAATGAATTTATTTAGGCTAACTTTTTTTTTAATCCTTTTTCTTTTGGGATGTGATTCTTTTGATAATACTAAAGAAAAAGAAATTGTTTTGGATAAAAATAAGATTCTTAAAGATTTTAAATCAAAATTTTCATCTATCATTCCCGAAGATTCACTAGTGACAATTAGTGCTATTAAAGACTCTCCAATTGAGGGTCTAAAAGAAGGCGTAATACTGTTCAAAAAAATAGATGAAACTCAACAGCTAACTTTTTTTATTTCGAATAATGGTAAATACATAATCTTTCAACCACAAATCTATGATTTTTCTGGTCCAATTAGAAATCCTGATTTAATGAATTTAATAAATCTTACAGATGTTCCAAGAACAAATAATACAGTAGGTGCTATTAGAATTGTTGAATATTCCGATTTTCAGTGCCCTGCTTGTAAGTATGGATCAAATCAAGTTAAAAGGTTGCAATCAGAGTATGGAGAAAAGATAACTTTTTATTATAAACACTACCCTTTAAAACAACACAAATGGGCTGATGACGCAGCATTTTTTACTTCTTGTGTTTACGATACTTTTGGTCAAGAAGCTTTCTGGAAATCGCATGATTTAATATTTGATAATCAAGACCAATTTAACGAACTATCATTCAATGAAGTTGTTGGTAGTGTATTTGTGTCAGAAGTTAAATTTAATTATAGTTCATGTCTTGATAAGTCTGAAAAGTATAAGAAGTTTGTGAAATCAAGCGTTGATGAAGGAGTTGGTATTGGCATTAGATCCACTCCAACTTTCATTGTAGAAGGACATATTGTCCCTGGTGCTGATTACATGAAAATAAAAGAAGCAATTGACAGCTTTATTAAGAATTAGTACTGTTTGATTCAAGCTGTAAAAGAGATTTTGCCTAAGCTGATTAAGAAAATATGACCTTTTTGGAAAAAATAGATGAAGTTGTTCTGCTAAATCAAGATAAGATTGCGGATTGGTTTAGAAAGAAGCAAGGAGAAGTTAAAATACCCTTTTATACTTCTGTCGATTTAAGAGTTTCTGAGAATAAGATAACCGCTGTAGATACTAATATTTTTCCGGGGGGCTTTAATAACCTTTCTACTACTTTTATTGATCAAGCGGCAAAATTAACAAGAGATTTTAAGTCTGAGAGCCATTCCAGTAAAATTAAGAAGGTTCTAATAGTTCCTGAATTTCATACAAGAAATAATTTTTATTGGGACAATATACTTTCACTAGTAAAGATTCTGGAAAAGGCGAACTTAAAAGTTAGGGTTGGTTTATACGATGGAGATTTTGGAGAGTATGAATTTACTGCTTCTGATAATGAAAAAGTTTTAGCTAGTAAGATTAAAAGAGTAGGAGATAAAATCTTTTTGGATGACTTTGAACCAGACCTAGTTCTGCTTAATAATGATTTATCAGATTCTTCACCCGCAATATTAGAAAACTTGGACCAGCTCGTTGTTCCACCAACTGAAGTAGGGTGGCATTCACGTAAGAAAAATATTCATTTTGAATTTTACAATAAGTTAGTAACTGAATTTTCTGAAATGCTAAATCTAGATTCTTTTAATTTTTCATTGGCTACTAGGTTAGTTGAAGATATAAATTTTGATATCCTTGAAGATCGAGAGAGACTTGCAGACTTAACAAATGAAATGATAAGAGAATTAGTAGGCCGCTATGAAGTAAAAAATCCATTGATTTTTATAAAAAATAATACCGGTACTTATGGTATGGCCGTAATGCAAGTTCAAAAAGGAGAGGAATTATTATCTTTAAATAGAGATGGTAGAAAGAAGATGAAAGTTTCTAAAGGCGGTAGTTTTTTAAAAAACATAATTCTTCAAGAAGGAGTTGAGACGATTTATAAGAATAAAGAACCTGTTTATTATCTTATAAACTCTTCTTTAGCAGGGGGCTTTTATAGGGTTAATGATTCTAAAGGTTCGATGCATAATCTAAATACTAAAGGAATGTATTTTAAATGTTTATGTCCTGGTGCAGATGGTAAGAATTGTAAGAATGATGATTGTAATCTTTATATACACCCATCTTTAGAAGTCATCTCCCGTATAGGTTCATTGGCTACTGGCTATGAAATTGACTATTTGTTAAAAAAGAATCATAGCTCAGATGATTCTTCACTCAGTGCTTTATTGTAAGCAATAAGAGCATCTCTTCTGGCAAGTATCCCTATAATCTTTTTTGATCCATTCCTCGAAACAACAGGGAGCATGTCACCCTTATCCCAATGTTTTAATACTTCCAACATTGACTCATCTGGAGTTACAGTATTGACGTTAGTTGAAGCGAGATCTTTCATTATTACCACTTCTCTTAACTCTTCTTCCAGGACCCATCCTCTATAATCTTGAACAGATATAATCCCAGATAAATTATCATCTTGATCTATTAGAGGAAATGTCGTGAGATGTGTCGATGGAAGAAACTCGATAAATTTTCCTAAAGTCATCTTTTCGGGGATTGTAACTACATCTTTTCTCATAATTTCATTCACTTTCATATTGCTTAATATGTTTGATTCTTCATTTTGGATAATTTCTAAATTTTCTTTTTTTAGATAACAAGCTTCAAAGGATCTACCAATGATAAGTCTGTAAATAGTGGTACCAATAACAGAACTTACCATAACTGGGAGCACCGCTTGATATGTTTGAGTCAATTCAAAAGTAAAGAAAATAGAAGTCAAAGGCGCTTGGGTCATTGCCGCCAAAAAGGTTCCCATCCCTACAATTGCATATGAAGTCGTTAGCTCCCCAGGAATCAACTGAGGGTAGAAGATTGATTCAACTCCAAAGCCAAAAAGGTAGCCACATATTGCACCCATAAATATTGATGGCGCAAATATTCCACCAGGCCAACCGCTATTTAGAGTTATTGATGTAGCCAATGGTTTTAATAATAATATTCCTAAAGCTATCCATAGTGAGTACTCATAGGTCATCGCTTTTCTAATTGCATCATAGCCGTTCCCCAGAACATCTAGTCCAATACCAAATGGGACCAAGGCCAGTATTCCTAGTACTGCTCCACCTATTATAGGTCGTATTTTTAAGTTTGGAACAAAGTCATCAAATTTTTTCTCTATAAAAAAATGTAATTTTGTAAAAAAAGATGAAGCAAAGCCTATAGCAACACCCATTAGGGCATATATAAATAATTCATTATAGTTAAAGATAAGAAAATCTACCCTGTTAAATATGTTTTGATCAGAACTGAAAAATCCCGCTATTACTGTTGCAGTAGCAGCCGAGATTACTACAGGTAAGAAACTTCTAATTTTAATATTTCTTAAAAGAGCAACTTCTTCAACAAATAAAACACCAGTAATAGGAGCGTTAAAAGTTGCAGCTATTGCCCCAGCTATTCCACAAGCAATAAATATTTTAAGATCACTTTTCTTAATCCTAATCCTTTGACCAACAATACTTCCAATCGAACCCCCGAGTTGTGCCATAGGACCCTCTTGTCCGACTGATCCGCCAAACCCAAGTGAAACAATTTGTGAGAAGCTTTTTAATATGGTTTCTTTAATACTAATTACACCGCTACCACGTGATATTGTATGAATAAACTTGTGAAATTTATAACCCAGAATATCATCTCTTCCTGAAAGATAAGAAATAAAAAATAGTATCAAGCCTCCAACAATAGTTCCAAAAATTACCATATTTCCTGATTCTAAAGGCGAGATAAATAATAAGTGGACAGTTTGATAGAGAAAGTGAAATATAACGTTTGAGAAACCTGCGCATATTCCCACGATAAAGCCCACCAATATAAAATAAGTATATTGATTGCTCCATAAGTCAGAAATAGTTAAACGAATTTTTTTGCTTGGCATTGTAACTCTATATTTTTTTAATAATAAACTATTATAGATTTACTCTCTATAGGCTATGGTTTGACTATGACTTTTTTTCATGTGAAACTTAAGTCGATTTAGAGACATATAATGACTATAGAAGATCCAAATAATTACTCTTTAGGGAGCTTTTTTCTTGCTTTAGCAAGTATTTTTGTTGCTGGCAAGGCTATAAGCTCTATTTTTGTTAGATTTAAACAGCCTGAAGTCCTTGGTGAGCTTGTAGCAGGAGTTTTATTAGGTTCTTTAGCGCTAATACCATTATTGGGCGAACCAGGATACCAAATTTTTCATTTATTAGCTGAAGTTGGTGTTGCAATACTATTATTCGAAATAGGTCTAGAAACTGATCTAAATGATTTACTAAAGGTTGGGGTGCCTTCATTGCTTGTAGCGATTTTAGGCGTTGTTGTTCCTTTTGGCCTAGGTTTTTATTCTGTTTTTATTTTGAATACATATTCATTAATAAGTTTCTCATCAGAAATAACTCTTTTTCTAGCTGCTTTAACAATTGGTGCCACTCTTACGGCTACAAGTGTAGGAATAACAGCTAGAGTTTTGTCTGAATTGGGGAAATTAAAAAGTGTTGAAGCTAAGATTATATTAGGTGCAGCTGTAATTGATGATGTTATGGGGTTAATAATCCTTGCTGTTGTAAGCGCACTTATTACCACAACAAATTCTGGTGGCGGAATAACTGTTGATTTGTTAACGGTTGGCATTATCACTGGTAAGGCCGTAGGTTTTCTTTTTGCCGCTATAATTCTAGGTAATCTATTTACTAGAAAATTATTTGTCTTTGTTCATAGCCTAAAGGCAAGGGGGAGCTTACTCTTAGGCGCTCTTTCATATACTTTTGTCTTTGCCTATCTAGCACAACTTGCTGGACTAGCTCCTATAATTGGAGCATTTGCAGCTGGTCTTTTGTTAGCTAAAACGCATCAAAAAGATTTAATTGAAGATAGATTGAAACCTGTTGCCGACGTCTTTATACCTATATTCTTTATTATGGTTGGATCAGCCGTCGATATTTCTGTTTTCAATCCCTTTATAAAAGAAAATATTGCAGTTATAATCTTAGCTTTAGTTTTATTTATAATTGCTATAATAGGTAAATTAGTTTGTGGCTTGGGCGCTTTTTCTATAAATGCAAACAAGATAGTAATAGGAATTGGAATGATACCGAGAGGTGAAGTAGGGCTTATTTTTGCGTCAATGGGGCTTGCTACTGGAGTATTAAGTAGTAGTGATTATTCGGCTCTTACAGTGATGGTTATGTTGACTACTTTTATAGCTCCCCCTCTGTTGTATCGTTTTTTTAGAGATTGATAATGAAGAAAGTTTTTTTATTTATATACTTGATTACTTTTAATGTAAATTCAGCGGATTCATCTAATGTTTTATCTGTAGATAATACTTTCTTTGTTGAATTAGGAATTTTTATTTTTATAATTCTTTTTTTGAATAAGTTTTTATTCCAACCATTGTTAGATTTAAAAGAAAACAGAGATGTTGAAACTTCTGTTCGTATAGAAAGGGCAAAGAGTATGGATGAGCAGGCAATAGGAATCGAAGAAGATTACAAAAAAAGAATATCAGATTTCAAATCTGATATAGAAACATCATCAAATGAGAAAATAGTAGAAGCTAAAAGACATGCTGAGGAATTGATTAGGAAGGCTAAGGAAGAGTCTTTGATTGAGATTGAAAATGCTAGAAAGAATTTGAATTCCGAATTGTATTTAAAGATCCAAGAGGTAACTATAGAAGATATTAATAACGGTAACAACGAAGTATCAAAGAAAATTAAAGAGTTAGTGTCCGAAATAAAAGGGAAAATATAGATATGTCAGAAGAAATTAACATCGCTGGTCAATTAAAGTTTGCTTCCCAACACCTATTTAATCTTATAGTTTTCATAGGAATCTTATATTATTTTCTAAAAGATATAGTTGTTAAGTTTTTTTCAGAAAGGAGCCAAAAAATAAGTAGAGAAATTAAAGAAGCTAATACAGTTATTGAAGCATCTCAAGAGGCTTATAACTTAAGTTCACAGAAAATAAATCTTATAGATAACGAATTAACAGAGTTGAGAAATTCTATTGATCTAATTACAAGTAGAAAAACAAACGATATACTTGAGAATGCTAATTTTGTGGCAAAAAAAATTAAAACTGATACAGAAGATATAATCAAGCTGGAGTCTTTAAAACTAAAATATGAAGTCGAGAATACTATTTTGAATAAGGCCCTCGAGGTCGCTCAATATGAGATATCAAACGAGGTAACTGTAGAAAAAGATTCACAACTTATTTCAACTTTTTTAAGTGAGGTTAAGCAAAATGCCATCAGCAACAGTTAATGATTTTTTTATAGCACTAACGCATGACTCATCCTCTAAGGAAAATTTAGAAAAGATATATTCTGGCCTTTCAAGTTTTGTTGATGCTTTCAACTCAGATAAAAGTATTAGACTTTGTTTAATTAATGATATTTATCCTTCATCAGTTAAAAACGATATAATTGCTCAAATCGTTTCTGATTGTAAAGATACAAGGAAATTTCTTGAGGTAATAATAGAATTTAATCTGTTAAAATCTTTTATTGAATCAAGAGAATTCTTTTTAAAAAAGCTAAGAAAGCTTTTAGGGAAAGTTAAGATTGAAGTTATTACGATAGATGTAAACCAAAAAGAAAAATTAGAATTAATTAAGACAAAATTAGAAGATATTTGGGGAAGTAATTTGGAGCTCAGTTTTAAAGAAGATTCAAAAATACTTGGAGGAGTAGTTCTTCAGGTCGAAGATAAGTATTTTGACGGTTCTTTGCTGGGTAAAGTTAATGAATTAAAAAAAATCAATTTAAAAGGAGAGTTTAATGTCTGAGGTAGATGTTCAAAATATAAGTGATCAATTAAGACAAAAAATTCAAGGATTTGAATCAAGCTTTAAGTCTTCAGAGGTAGGAACTGTAACAACTGTTGGAGATGGTATAGCTAAGGTTTACGGACTTGATGAAGCGATGGCTGGGGAACTGGTAACTTTTGATAGCGGAGTCTATGGCTTAATTCTTAACTTGGAAGAAGATAGTGTTGGTATAGCTATTTTTGGAGCAGACGATTTAGTTAATGAAGGAGATAAAGTTAAAAGAACTGGAGAAATTGCCAGAGTAGGTGTCTCAGATTCTATGCTTGGAAGAGTAGTAGATGGTCTTGGTGCTCCTATAGATGGTAAGGGAGATATTTCATCAGATGACTTTAAACCAGTCGAAATAAAAGCTCCAGGAGTTATAGCAAGAAAGTCTGTTGACGAACCTCTCCAAACAGGAATAAAAGCTATTGATTCAATGATTCCAATTGGTCGTGGCCAAAGAGAGTTAATATTAGGTGATAGACAGACAGGAAAAACTGCTATCGCAATTGATACTATAATTAATCAAAAAGGAAAAGGTGTTTTTTGTATTTATGTTGCAATAGGACAAAAACAGTCAACAGTTGCCCAGGTTGTTGAAAAATTAAAAGAAAATGGGGCATTCGAATACACAACAGTAGTTGCAGCTAATGCAAGTGACCCTGCTCCCTATCAATTTTTAGCACCATTCACAGGTTGTGCAATAGGAGAGCATTTTAGAGACAGTGGAAGACATGCTCTAGTTATATATGACGATCTTACTAAACATGCGTATTCTTACAGGCAGTTATCACTTTTGCTTAGGAGACCTCCAGGAAGAGAGGCTTATCCTGGAGATGTTTTTTATCTTCATTCCAGACTGTTAGAAAGGGCAGCTAAAATGAGTGATGAAAACGGTGGAGGATCACTTACAGCTCTTCCTATAATTGAAACACAAGCTGGAGATGTTTCGGCTTATATTCCAACAAATGTTATTTCCATAACAGATGGTCAAATTTATTTAGAGACTGACTTATTTTATTCTGGAGTTAGACCCGCTATTAATGTTGGGCTTTCAGTTTCAAGAGTAGGGGGTTCTGCACAAGTGAAAAGTATGAAAAAAGTTGCTGGAACTTTAAGATTAGATCTTGCTCAGTACAGAGAAGTTGAGGCTTTTTCTGCTTTTGCATCTGATTTAGATGAAGCAACAAAGTCACAGCTAAAAAGAGGCTCTCGACTAGTCGAAGCTTTAAAACAAGGTCAATATGTTCCTTTGCCTGTAGAGAAGCAGGTCTTACTATCTTTTGCTGTTACAAATGGCTATGCAGATGAAATTGATGTAGAGAATATAGGCGATTATGAGGAAAAATTATATGATTACTTTGAGTCTACACACAAAGATTTACTAGATAAGCTTCAGAAAGAATACACTGATGAGATTGTAGCAGAATTAAAAACATCCTTAGAAAAATTCAAGGGAGTATATACATCTTAATATGCCTAGTTTAAAAGAAATAAGAACTAAAATTTCTAGTGTTAAAAGCACAAAGAGAATTATGCAAGCTATGAAGATGATTGCTACGGTTAAGTATGCAAAAACTCAACTTATGTTGAATTCATTTAGACCTTATTTTAAGTCATATGAAGATATTGTTAAAATAGTCACAGGATCGATAAAGGATTCTCCTAGTAGATTTCTTAATCCTAATGAGAATTCAGATAAAGATATCTTAATAATTGTTTCTTCCGATAGGGGGTTATGTGGATCTTACAATACAAGCTTGTTCAGAATGATAGAAAAGCATAATTTTAAATCTGAGAATATTAAAAACTTATATGTCGGGAAGAAGTGCGCTGACTATTTCAAAGAGATAGGATTTGGAGAAAGTATTTCTAGTTTAACAGAAAAGAATTATAAAAATATTGCTGAAGAAATTACCGACCAGCTTTTAACCCCTTTTCTTGAAGAGAAGATTGATAATATTTATATTGCCTATAATAAATTCGAAAGTGCAATTTCTCAGGTTCCAATTATAAGTAAAGTCTTACCTATCCAATTAGAAGTAGATAAATCAGAAGATGATAAATCAGGTGATATATTAATTGAGCCCGGTATAGAATCTTTTGTTGAAGAAGTTCTTCCAAAGTTCTTCAACCTTACAATTTCTAGCGTTTTATTAGAGTCTGTCACTAGCGAGCATGCCGCTAGGACTGCTGCTATGGATAACGCAACTAGAAATGCAGACGATATTTTACGAGATACAACAATATTGTTTAATAAGACCAGGCAGGCATACATCACTACTGAGTTGATGGATATTGTAAATGGCGCCGAGGCTATTAAATAAAAAGGAGATTAAAATGAGTAGTGAAAATTTAGGACAGGTTATTCAGGTTTTAGGCCCAGTAATAGATGTTGAGTTTGTTTCAGAGGGACTTCCTCCTATTAATACTGCTTTAAAGTTAACAAACCCATTGATTAATAAGGATGATTGGAATTTGACTGTAGAAGTAGCTCAGCAGATTGGAAGTAAAAGAGTAAGATGTATTGCTATGGATACAACAGATGGTATTAGAAGAGGCGAGAAGGTTTTAGATACCGGAAAACCTATAAGTATTCCGGTCGGGAAAGGTGCCTTGGGAAGGATGATGAATGTTATCGGGGAGCCAATTGATGGAGTAGGCCCAATTGAATCTGATTCACTAAGTCCAATCCACAAATCAGCACCTTCATTTCAAGAACAAAGTACAAAAACCGAGGTATTTGAAACGGGAATTAAAGTTATTGATCTTCTTGCACCTTTCTTAAAAGGTGGAAAGATTGGTTTGTTTGGTGGAGCTGGAGTTGGCAAGACAGTTCTTCTTATGGAGCTCATAAATAACGTTGCAAAGGAATATGGTGGATACTCTTTTTTTGCAGGTGTTGGGGAAAGAACAAGAGAAGGCAACGATCTTTATATGGAAATGAAGGAATCAGGCGTTCTTCAAAATACAGGGCTTGTTTTTGGTCAAATGAATGAACCACCTGGCGCTAGAGCTAGGGTAGCCTTGACCGGCCTAACGCAGGCTGAGCATTTTAGAGATGAAGAGGGTCAAGATGTTTTATTATTTGTAGATAATATATTTAGATTTACACAAGCTGGCTCAGAAGTTTCAGCCCTTTTAGGGCGAATACCTTCTGCTGTTGGATACCAACCAACACTAGCAACTGACTTAGGTGCTCTTCAAGAGAGAATTACTTCGACTGTTAAAGGTTCAATTACCTCTGTACAAGCTATTTATGTTCCAGCTGATGATTTAACAGATCCCGCACCAGCTACAACTTTTGCTCACTTAGATGGAACTATTGTCTTATCCAGACAGCTTTCAGAGTTAGGAATTTATCCTGCTGTTGATCCGTTAGATTCAACTTCAAGAATGCTTGATCCAAGAATTGTTGGAGATGAGCATTATAGAGTAGCCAGAGAGGTTCAAAGAATTCTTCAAAGATATAAGCAACTTCAAGAAATTATTGCTATTCTTGGTATGGATGAATTATCTGAGCAGGACAAGGTAGACGTCTCAAGAGCCAGAAAGATTCAAAGGTTCTTGTCCCAACCTTTCTTTGTTGCATCTCAATTTACAGGCTTAGATGGTAAATATGTTTCAATTGAAGATACAATTAAATCTTTTGATGAAATTCTTAGTGGAGAATTAGATGCTCTTCCCGAACAGGCATTTTATTTAGTCGGTAGTATTGAAGAGGCCAAAGAGAAAGGGAAGACGTTAGAATAATATGAGTCATTTTTTTAACCTTACTATTTATTCGCCAGAGGAAATCATCTTCAATGATAAGGCTGTTGAATTAAGTGCAACGAATTCTGTTGGAGAGTTTGGAATCTTACCAGGGCATACTTTCTTTTCTTCTAACATACTCCCTTGCAATCTCTCGTTCAAAGGTCTTGAAGGAGATTCAAGGAAGTTAACTACAGGCCCAGGGCTAATAACAGTTAAATCAAATAAAGTTATTGTTGTCTTAGAATCTGCAAAAGCTATTTAGTTTGTTATTCGTAGTAATAATCTAGTCCAAGGTGGTCTATGTTCTTTTCACCTGCAAGGAACCTTAAAGTATTTTTAAGCTTCATAGATTGAACAAAAACATCATGTTCTGGGTATAAGTTTTCTCCAACCATTGGGCTTTTAAAGTAAAATGACATCCACTCCTGTATACCATCCATTCCAGCTCTTTGCGCAAGATCCATAAATATTATTAGGTCTAAGACTATAGGTGCAGCTAAAATACTATCTCTACATAAAAAGTTTACCTTAATTTGCATTTCGTAGCCCAGCCATCCAAAGATGTCTATATTGTCCCATGCTTCTTTTTGGTCTCCCCTAGGAGGGTAATAGTTGATTCTTACTTTATGGTAAAAATCTCCATAAAGCTCCTGATTAATTTCAGGTTGGAAGATATGTTCAAGAACACTCAATTTACTCTCTTCTTTTGTTTTAAAATTCTTTGGATTATCTAGAACTTCACCATCTCTATTCCCTAATATGTTTGTTGAGAACCATCCGTTTAATCCCAGTAATCTAGTCTTTATTCCAGGAGCTAGAATAGTTTTCATTAATGTTTGTCCTGTTTTAAAATCCTTTCCTGCAATTGGGACATTATTCTTTTTACTCAATTTTTCAAGTGCAGGTATGTCAACAGAAAGATTAGGAGCGCCATTTGCATAAGCCGCACCACATTTAATGGCAGCATATGCATATATCATACTAGGGGATATTCCTTTGTGATTTTTTCTTAATGCATCTTCAAAACTTTTTATGCTTTCATGGATTTTTCCTTTTTTGAAGAAAATCTCCGTGCTTCCACACCATATCATTACTAACCTATCAATATTCTTTTCTCTCTTAAAAGCTTTAATCTCCGCTATCAGTTCAAGGGCTAACTTGAAGTAATTTTTCTCTTTTTTGATATTTTTACCTGTTAGATTTTCAGCAAACTTTTTGTTAAAAACCGCTTTATTAGGCTTTATTCTTTCAAGTTTATCTTTAAGACTATCTATAAGGGTTCTATCTAAAACACCAGCTTTTACAGTAGCTTTATAACAATCTTGTGGATAAACATCCCAGCCAAAGAACTCTAAATCCTCAACATTTGCTAAATCAATTAAATCTTTTATGTAAGGCGTATTTTTTTCCGTTCGTTTTCCAATACGAATTGTTCCCATTTGAGACAATGAACCAAAAAGTTTTCCAGATCTTTGTTTATAAGACTCAATTCCTGCAATAAAAGTTGTACTTACAGCACCACCAATTCCAGGTATTAAAACTCCTAATTTTCCTTTTGGTTTTGAAATCTTGAATTTTTTTTTCATTTTTTCGAGACTTCTATCTTTTAGAGAACTGTTGACCTCTTCTAGCTTTTCTCTTTCCATACTTCTTACTTTCCACCATTCTTGAATCTCTAGTAAGAAGACCTTTCGGTTTTAATTTTGATCGGAAAGACTCATTGTATAGTAGTATTGCCTTGGATATACCTAGCCTTACAGCACCTGACTGTCCTGTTAGACCGCCACCTAAAACGGATATATTAAAGTTAAAATCATTACTAGTTTCGGTTACATTTAATGCTTCAGTTGCATGATTAACCCAGAAGTCCCTAGGGAAATATTCTTTAATATCTCTTTTGTTTACTTTAATATCTCCATCACCTTTAGTAAGCCAAACTTTAGCAATAGAATTTTTTCTTCTACCTGTAGCGTAATATTTTTCCAATTTATACCTCTATAGCCTTAGGATTCTGTCCTTCGTGTGGATGAGAAGAGTCCTTGTAAACTTTTAATCTTTTCATGAAAATACTTTGCCATTTATTTTTAGGTAGCATCCCTTTGACGGCTTTTCTCAGAACCTCTGTAGAGTCCTTTTCCATTAAATCTCCAGCTTTTGTGCTTCTGAGACCCCCTGGATAGCCTGTATTTCTGTAATAAAATTTATGCTCCAGCTTGTTTCCAGTAAATTTAACTTCATTTGAGTTAACAATGATAACGAAATCACCGTTATCACAGCCAGGTGTGTAATTTGACTTGTTTTTACCAATCAGAATATTTGCAACTTTAGTAGCAAGTCTTCCTACAATTTTATCTTTAGCATCCAAGAGGAGCCATTCTTTATCGTTCATATCTTTCCTTTATTAATTGAAATTAAGCTAATATATTACTGCAATGCTATTGTAAGTCAATAATAGATTTTCAGTGAAATAGTTATTTTTTTCAGTTATATTATGCATATGAATATCATGAGGATGTTTTGCAAGTAAGTAAGTCACTGGATTATGCAGTTCGATCTCTTACGTATATCGCTAAGGAAAATGCGAAAGTTTTTACCATAAGAGATATATCAGAGAAACAGCACATACCTCAGAATTATCTTGCTAAGATCATGAGGAAGTTAGTCCAAAAAGGACTCTTAAGTTCTTCACCCGGGCCAGAAGGTGGATACTCTTTAAGAAAGCCCACCGGGGACATCTCTCTGAAAGATGTTTATGAAGCAATTGAAGGAGACATGCAATTGATAGACTGTATGGAGAAAAACGTCGTATGTGAATTGTTTAACTCGTGTAGCCAAAGGTCTGTGTGGGATCATTTGCAGCTTCATACTCTTAATTTTCTAAATGATATTAGCGTAGAAGACATAGCTTCTAATAATTTTAGAAATAAAACAGAATAATATAGGGAGTTTTCTAAAACATGACTAAAGAATTAAAAATTGATAATGATCAACCTACTAAAGAAATGTTTGAAAAAAACGAATATAAGTATGGTTTTGTAACTGATATTGAGCAAGAGATAATTCCTAAGGGTATAAGCGAAGAGGTTATACACTTTATATCAGAAAAAAAAAACGAGCCAAAATGGCTTTTGGATTTTAGATTAAAGGCTTATAAGAAATGGAAAACGATGCAGGAGCCTTCTTGGGCTAAACTTAATATAGAGCCCATTGATTATAACGGTATAAGCTATTTTGCTGCCCCAAAAGATATGCCAAAATCTCTGGACGAAATTGATCCTGAAATAATTGATACTTACAATAAGCTTGGAATTCCACTTGAAGAGCAAAAACAACTTGAAGGTATTGCAGTAGATGTAGTTTTTGATAGTGTGTCGCTTGTAACAACCTTCAAAGATAAACTTGCAAAACTTGGAATTATATTTTGCTCTTTCTCAGAGGCTGTGGAAGAACATGAAGAGTTAGTTAAAAAATATCTGGGTCGCGTAATTCCCGCTGGAGATAATTATTTTGCGGCCTTAAATGCTGCTGTGTTTACTGATGGGTCATTTGTATATATTCCAAAAGGGGTCAAATGCCCAATGGAGCTTTCAACTTATTTCAGAATTAATGCAGAAGATACAGGGCAATTTGAGAGAACACTCATTGTTGCAGAAGAAGGAAGTAGCGTAAGCTATCTAGAGGGCTGTACCGCGCCTAAGAGGAGTACCAGTCAACTGCATGCAGCCTGTGTTGAGCTAATTGCTTTTGATGATGCAACAATTAAATACTCAACAATTCAGAATTGGTATCCAGGTGACAAGGAAGGTAGGGGTGGAATTTATAACTTTGTGACAAAAAGAGGTAACTGTGTTGGTAAAAATTCTAGAATCTCTTGGACCCAGGTTGAAACTGGATCTGCTATTACCTGGAAATATCCTAGCTGCATCCTGTCTGGCGACAACTCTGTAGGTGAATTTTATTCTGTTGCTTTAACAAACAATAGGCAACAGGCTGATACTGGCACTAAAATGATTCATATAGGAAAGAATACTAAAAGTACAATTGTTTCAAAGGGTATTTCGGCTGGCTATGGTCAGAATATATATAGAGGTTTAGTTGAAGTTTCCAAAAACGCCGAAAATGCTAGAAACTATACAGTTTGTGATTCAATTTTAATAGGCGAAAACTGTGGTGCACATACCTTTCCTTACATAGAAGTTAAAAACCCAAGTGCTCAATTGGAGCATGAGGCAACCACTTCAAAAGTGGGAGAAGATCAAATTTTTTATTGTCAACAAAGAGGAATGTCTGAGGAAGATGCACTATCATTAATTGTTAATGGTTTTTGCAAAGAGGTTTTTAAAGAACTACCTTTTGAGTTTGCTGTAGAAGCAGAGAGACTTCTAAGTGTTAGCTTAGAAGGAAGTGTTGGCTAAACTTTTAAGGTTTTTATAAATTTATTAGGGAGTTATTTATGTTAGAGATTGTTAATCTTCATGCTGAAGTTGAAGGGCAAAAGATTTTAAACGGATTAAATTTAAAAATAAACAAAGGTGAAGTACATTCAATTATGGGACCTAACGGTTCCGGCAAAAGTACTTTGGCTTCTATTATGGCTGGAAAAGAAGACTATGATATTACACAAGGAGATATTATTTATAATGGAGAAAGTATTTTAGAATTGGCTCCAGATGAAAGAGCTCAGCAAGGAATTTTCCTTGCATTTCAGTATCCAATTGAAATTCCGGGAGTTTCTAATGGTTATTTTTTAAGAGAAGCCTTTAATTCTATTAATAAGGCCAGAGGAAATCCTCCGCTTAAGCCTGTTCAGTTTGGAAAGCTGGCGAAAGAAAAAATTAAGATGCTAAAGATGGACGAGTCATTTTTAAAGAGATCTCTAAATGAAGGTTTCTCTGGGGGTGAAAAGAAAAGGAACGAGATCCTTCAAATGGCTATATTGGAACCTTTGCTTTCAATTCTAGACGAAACAGATTCTGGATTGGACATTGATGCACTTCAAATCGTAGCAAATGGGGTAAATTCCCTTAGAAGCAAAGAAACCGCTTTCTTAGTTATAACCCACTATCAAAGACTTTTGGATTATATAGTCCCAGATTATGTTCATGTTTTAGTTAATGGAAAAATAGTTAAATCTGGTGCAAAAGATTTGGCTTTAGAACTTGAATCAAAAGGATATTCTTGGTTGGAAGATTAATTATGGATAATTTAGAGACTAGTTTAGTAAAAGATTTTAAAGATAGAGAGTTTGCCAAGCATTCTTTGCAATGGGTTGGAAGCTATAGGTTGGATGGAATAAATGCTGTAGAAAGCTTAGGATTGCCAAATCTTACAAACGAAGATTGGAGATTTACTAGTCTAAAGGATTTTGCTAATCGTAATTTCTCACCATACATTTCAAAGACTTTAAAATATAACAAACCTGAATTACCAGATTATATAAATAATATAGATGGTTATTTCCTGTATGTGCACAATGGAGAACTTGTATTTGATTATGAATACCCTTTTCTTGTTCAAGGCCTAAAGAGTTCATTTGACTATCCTGAAGTAAAGAAGGTTTTACTTGATAACACTTCAACTAAAAATAAGGATTTTTTTTATGAGCTAGGTTCTGCTTTTATCGAGCATGGTCTTTTTTTAAAAGTAAAAAGAGGACAAGCAGTTGATAAACCAATTGTGATTATAAATACTTTTGATTCTGAAATTGATAATAAGTTTTTAAATACTAGAAATATTTTTTATTTTGAAGAATCATCAACAGCGGAAATAATAGAGTATTCATCATCTGAATTGAACAATGAATATTTCTTAAATAAGACTGCAACAGCTTATATTGAGAAGAACTCCAAAGTGGAACACCTACTTGTTGAGGATGGAAGTAAGAGCTCTTTTATTTTCTCAAATCTTAAGATTATTCAAGATAGAGACTCACATTTTACTACTAATTCGATTCTTTGTGGTGGACAGCTTATAAGGAACAATGTGCATCCAATTCTTAACGGAGAAGGCTCTTATTCCAACATATTAGGCTTGTATCTGTCTATCGAGGAACAACTCATGGATAACTTCATGTTTGTAGAGCATTTAAAAGCAAATTGCGGAAGTAGGCAACTTTATAAAGGATTGTTAAACGATTCATCTAAGGGAGTATTCCATGGAAGAATCTTAGTTCACGAGGAAGCACAGCAGACAAATGCCTACCAGACAAATCGAAACTTACTATTGTCTGATAGCGCTCAAGTTGATACAAAGCCTCAGTTAGAGATATATGCTGATGACGTAAAATGTTCTCATGGAGCAACTATTGGTCAAATTGACAAAGAAGCTCTTTTGTACCTTCAAGCCAGAGGAATAAATAAAGAGAAAGCTATGCTTATGCTTATCAAAGCTTTTACTGATGAAGTTTGTGAACCTATAGAAAGTCAAATATTGCTCGATGCTTTTTACAACATAGTTAATGATTGGTTTAAGAAATCAAAGTTAACTGATTTAGAACAAGAAGATTAGTCCTAAGGAAAATATTACAAAAAGATCAATATATTTTTTTAAATTTTTCTATAATTTTTTTATAAAAACTGCTTGACAATTTTTTTCAAACATCCTACAGTAAAAATAAATATTGAATTTTTAATATTTTTTATTTTTGTGTTCGTAAAAAAATATTAAATCTTTAATTTTATATTCTAAAGTGGAGGTATAAAGTTATGGCAGTAGCAAAAAAGAAAAAACCTGTTGCAAAAAAGAAGACAGCAGCAAAGAAGAAAGTCGTAGCTAAGAAAAAGACTGTAGCTAAGAAAAAGCCAGCTGTTAAGAAAAAGACTGTAGCTAAGAAAAAGACTGCAGCTAAGAAAAAGCCAGCGGCTAAGAAAAAGACTGTAGCTAAGAAAAAGACTGCAGCTAAGAAAAAGCCAGCTGTTAAGAAAAAGACTGTAGCTAAGAAGAAGACTGCAGCTAAGAAAAAGCCAGCTGTTAAGAAAAAGACTGTAGCTAAGAAGAAGACTGCAGCTAAGAAAAAGCCAGCGGCTAAGAAGAAGACTGCAGCTAAGAAAAAGCCAGCGGCTAAGAAAAAGACTGTAGCTAAGAAAAAGACTGTAGCTAAGAAGCGTAAGGCTACCAAGAAAAAGAAAAGGTAGTGTTTATTTTGTTAGATTAAGGACATCGACTTATGTTGGTGTCCTTAACTATTCATAGCTTTTAAAAATTCTTGATTTGATTTTGAGGCCTTTAGTTTGTCCAATAAGAATTCCATAGATTCGTTGGGACTCATAGGGTTAAGAACTTTCCTTAGGAGCCATATTCTATTTAAATCATCTGGTTCTATTAGTAATTCTTCCTTCCTAGTTCCAGATTTCTGAAGATCAATCGCAGGGTAGATCCTTTTTTCGGCTAATTTTCTCTCAAGATAGATTTCCATATTTCCAGTACCTTTGAACTCTTCAAAGATTACTTCGTCCATTCTGCTTCCAGTCTCAATTAATGCCGTAGCTATAATAGTTAGACTTCCACCTTCTTCTGTGTTCCTAGCTGCTCCAAAGAATTTTTTTGGTCTTTGTAATGCATTCGCTTCCATACCACCTGTTAAAACTCTACCACTCGAAGGTGAGACAGTATTGCTTGCTCTTGCAAGCCTGGTGATGCTATCTAAAAGTATTACTACGTCTTTACCATGTTCAACAAGTCTTTTAGCCTTTTCAAGAACCATGTCCGCTACTTGGACATGTCTTTGTGGAGGTTCATCAAAAGTAGAGCTTACCACTTCTCCTTTTACTGATCTTTCCATTTCCGTAACCTCTTCAGGTCTTTCATCTATGAGTAGTACAAATAGCGATACATCTGGATTATTGTCCGTTATCGCTTTAGCTATCTTTTGTAACAAGACAGTCTTTCCTGTTCTTGGCGGAGCAACAAGAAGTGCCCTTTGTCCTTTACCTATTGGGATGAACATATCTATAACTCTTGTTGAAAGTTCATCAGGATCATTCTCCATGTCTAGTCTACTATTTGGATGAAGAGGAACTCTATTGCCAAAACTTATTCTCTCTCTACAATAGTCAGGATCTCCAAAATTAACAGATTCAATTTTTAGTAAAGCTAGATTTTTTTCACTTTCACGAGGTAGCCTTACATAGCCACCAACAGTATCCCCAGATTTTAGAATAAAAGATCTTACTTGCGATTTTGAGACATATATATCGTCGGGACCTGGAAGATAGCTATATTTTGGTGATCGAAGGAATCCATACCCCTCATTTAATATCTCTAAAACTCCCTCTGCATAAATTTCACCTTTACTTTCATATTGAGATTTGAGAATCGCATACGTTATCTCTTGTCTAGTCATCTTTCCTATGTCATCTATCTTAGAGTCTAAGGCGATTTGCTGGAGTTCTTCAGATTTTAATTCTCTAAGCTCATTTAGATTCATCAAATCTAAACTCTTCTTGCTAGAATTTTCAGTGGTAGCTGTAATCTTCTTACTCATTTATTACCTTTGGAATAATTGCTTGGGATTTATATTAAAACCTAGTTCTTATATATATTTATAATCATATTTTAAGAAATGTCAATTTTTTTAATTGTTTTGTATACTATTATTTGATAAGATTTGTAATTAAACAGTAGGTGGAAATATGTCAGGACATTCAAAGTGGAGCTCTATTAAACACAAAAAAGGTGCCTTAGATGCTAAGAGGGGAAAGATATTCACTAAGTTAATACGTGAGATTACGGTTGCATCAAGAGATGGTGGTGGTGACCCTGATATTAATCCAAGATTAAGACTAGCATTACTTAATGCTAGAAGTGCCAATATGCCTAAAGATACTTCTGAAAGAGCAATTAAAAAAGGAACAGGTGAACTGGCTAGTGATACTTATATTGAAACAACATATGAAGGATATGGTCCTGGCGGAACAGCTGTTCTTGTGGAAGTTTTAACAGATAATAAGAATAGGACAGTTTCAGAGCTTAGAAGAGCTTTTAGCAAGTTTGGAGGAAACTTAGGAGAGTCTGGATGCGTTTCATGGATTTTTAATAAAAAGGGAAAATTCGAGGTACCAATAAAGTCCATAGAGGAAGATTCTTTGATTGATTTATCGCTAGACTTAGGTGCGGATGATGTAATTAGTGATGGAGAGGTTTTCCTTGTCTTGACTGAGGTAGATAAATTCGAAGAAGTTAGAAAGGGTCTTGAGGAAAGTAATGTAGATTTTGAAAATGCTGAAATTTCAATGATACCTTCCAATTCTGTTAAAGTGGAAGGTAAACCTGCAGAGCATATGCTTAAAATGTTGGACTTGTTAGATGATTGCGATGATGTGCAAAAAGTTCATTCAAACTTTGATATAGACGATTCTGTTATTGAAGCTTTAATTTAGTTTTTAGATAAGACCCATTCTTTTAACCATTCTTCAAAATTAGGATGAAATTCAATTTCAGATTTCTTTTCTTTTGAGGGAGTGCTATAAAACATAATCATACCAAAATTGTTCATAGCATCTTCTATTTCCCTTGATTTTTCTGGTTTCGAAACATAACCTCTTTTACATTGAACACCAATCCAAATTCTATTTTGGTTTTTCATATTATAGAGACCAAAAACAATATCGGCAGCTCCCTTACTACCTCGACTCTCAATTCCATAAAATTTCAGTTCTTTATGATTTGATATTAAATCAGCTACTTTTGTGTGAGTTTTTTTTTCAAATAAGTATCCTTTTCTGTATTGGGACATATTTACTTATACAATAATTAGTCTTTATAAACAAAATTTTTTTTGATTAGTTATTAGAGATAAATAGTCTACAATAATAGTCTATTATGAAAATAATTTTTGTTAGACATTGTGAAACTGATTGGAACAAAGAAGAAAGGTGTCAGGGCATTACCGATCTAGAATTAAACCCTAATGGATTTGCTCAAGCAAAGAAACTCGGAGTATATTTCAAAGATAAAAAAGTCGATTATGTTTTTTGTAGTGATCTTAAAAGAGCAAAGCAAACTTTAAATGAAATTAATTATGACGAACGATTTAGAGTTGTTTACTCTGAAAAGTTAAGAGAAATGGATCAGGGTGAATTTGAAGGATTATCATTAAGTTATCTGAGACAAAAGTATGCTGATGAACTAAGAATCTGGAGAGAAAATCCTGAAAATTTTAGGTTACCAAAAGGAGAGACTTTAGGTGAAGTCCGAGATAGAAGCTTAATCTATATCAAGGATACATTGAAAGGTTTACCTCCTGAGAGCATGGTATTAATTGTTACACACAACTTAGTAATTGCATCTATACTATGTACGATTTCGAATAAGGAATTGAAGTTCTTCGCCGACTTTACTACTGAATCCGGGGCGATATCAGAAGCTACTTTTTCTAATAATGATTTGACCTTAGATATTTTAGATTCTGTCGACCATTTAAAATCAAATAATAAAGTCCTTAAATTTGTAGATGGAGTAGGTGAGGTAGAGGTTGAAATAAGGTAGCGTTATGTTGACAGACGAAATAATTGAAAAAATTAAGAATTCATTAATTAAAGACTCAAGATTCTCTGACCTAGATTTCTCTAATCTTTCACTTTCCATACCTCGTAATACGGACCATGGAGATTTTTCAACTAACTTTGCTATGATCAGCTCAGGTAGGTTGAAATCAAAGCCTATTGATTTAGCTGAGGAAATGCTAGTTCTATTGAAGCAATCGCAGGATTCTTTTTTTCAGGATATAACAGTTGAGAAGCCTGGATTTATTAATTTTGTAATTTCTAATGAAATTTATCAAGACTATCTTGCGGATGTGCTTTTAAAAGGGGTCAATTTTGGTTCAGGACCTAAAAATAATAAGAAAGTTCTAATTGAGTTTGTCTCGGCTAATCCTACAGGCTTACTCCACCTTGGGCACTTGAGGAATGCTGCAGTTGGTGATTCTGTTGCAAGAATATTAAAATTTTATGGATACGATGTTGTTAAAGAATATTATGTAAATGATTATGGTAACCAAGTACGCCTATTGGGTGAATCTTTAAAAGAAAGAGTTTTAGAAAAATTAAATCTTGTTTTTAATATTCCAGAAGGTGGATATAAAGGTGACTATTTAATTGATGTGGCTGAAACTCTTTTGATGACTAAAGATTCGGAGTCAATACTGAAAGAGGAAAATTCTTTTTTTTCTAACTTCGCAATTAGCTATCTTACTGAGGAGATAGAGAAAGATCTTAAAGATTTAGACATTAGCTTCGATTCTTGGTATTCGGAGAAGAAAAAGATTCATGACACAGATTCCGTTGTAAATATTAAAAAACTTATACAGTCTGTAGGCGGACTGTATAAAAAAGAAGGAGCTGAGTGGATTAAAACTTCAGATTATGGTGATAATGATGACTGGGTTGTTACTAAGTCTAACGAATCATCTACTTATTTTATGAATGATATAGCATATCATCACGATAAATTCGATAGAGGTTTTGACAAGATTATTAATGTTTGGGGTGCCGATCATCATAGTCATATTTCCAGATTGAAAGCATCTATGAAGTTGCTTTCAAATGATCTAACTAAACTGGACTTTGTTTTGATTCAGTTTGTAAGATTGATAAAAGATGGTCAAGATGTTTCCATGTCAAAGAGATCTGGAACTTATACTACAATTAAAGATATGCTTAATGAGTTCAATAAAGATTTAGTAAGGTTTATGATGGTATCAAGAAGTTCAGATTCTCATTTTGACTTTGATTTGGACAAGTGTAGGGAGGGGTCAGATGACAATCCGATTTTCTATATACAATATGCAAGCGCAAGAATTAACAGTATTTTAAATAAAGATGATTTAAATAAGCACGATATGGAATCAGCTAATCTAGCTCTCTTGACAGAAGAAAAAGAGATTGGGCTCATAAAAAAAATATTAAGTTTCCCTGATACTGTAGAAGAAGCTTCTAATACAATGTCTCCTCATAAAGTTGCTTTTTACTTACAAGAGCTTGCCGCAATTTTTCATAGTTATTACAAAAACACAAAAGTTCTAGTTGAGGATGATGAATTAAGTAAAGCAAGAGTCTTGCTATTAAGTTCCATTAAAATAGTTTTTGTAAATGGTTTGAATTTGCTTGGTGTATCATCACCAGAAAGAATGTGATAAATTTTATTATTGAAGAGGAATCATGAATAGCTATCTTGAACTTATTAACCCACATAATATTTTTATTTTTACAATAACTATTCTTTTATGTTTTAAAGGATGGTCAGCCCTTTTGAGTAAAAATGAGGACGATGTTTATAGTAAAACTATTCTAAAGGCTACTAAAAGTTCAAAGGGATATCAGGATGATACTGTTATTTCAAGTGTCTACAAAGAATGGTGGACATATGTAATTTCACCCATCGAAGATAATTTAGTAAAAGTCAAGATTGATCCTAATTTTTTAACTCTGATGTCCTTCCTTATTTCTTTCTTGACTGCTTATTTATTTTCAGTGGGCTCGATATTCTTTGCATCTTTGGTTCTCTTAGCAGGGTCGAGTTTTGATATTCTAGATGGAAGGGTTGCTAGGATTAATTCGATCTCATCTGACAAGGGTGCTTTTTTAGACAGCTGTCTTGATAGGTTCTCAGAAATCGTGGTTATGTTAGGTCTTTTAATATTCTATTTTTCAACTTATTTTGTTTATTTTATATACTTAGCCGCTGTATTTGGTCTGACTGTAAGTTATGTCAAGGCTGTTGCAGAAAACCATGGTTTTCAAACTAATATCGGAATAATGCAAAGACCAGAAAGGGTAGTGTGTCTTGGTTTAGGCGGTTTGATAAGCGCATCTTTGGAATATTATGGGATTCAATTGTTTGGAATCGAGCATTTAATATTTATGCTAACAATAGTTTTTATTACTATTCTTTCTTTGTATGCAACTATTCAAAGATTACTGCTTGGACTAAAATAGTCTTATTTAGTGCTCTCCTTAATTCTTGAAGCCTTCTTGGAAAGTCCTCTAATATAATACAGTTTAGCTCTTCTAACTTTTCCTTTTTTCTTAACATCGATTTTATCAATTTGTTTTGAATGAACCGGGAATATTCTTTCGGTACCTATACCGTAAGAAATTTTTCTAACAGTAAATGTTTCCCTTATGCTAGCACCACTTCTTGAAATCACTATTCCTTCAAAAATTTGTATTCTTTCTTTCTCACCTTCTTTAATCTTATATGAAACAGCCACTGTATCACCTGATTTAAATGGTGGGATTTCTCTTAGACTTTTTGTTTCTAATTTATCTATAATATTCATTTTACACCTAAAAATTGCAACCGAAAATTCTATCCAATATTATTGCAACAGCACTTCTCACGGATAAATGATTATATTCATAATAACTTCCAACAGGCTTTAGAATATAGTCTGCATTATCTAAAACTTCTTTAGTTAAGCCCCAACCAGTTCCAAAAAGAAACAAATAAGGACTATCATCCGTATTTAAATTACGTCTGATGTCAGAATAATTAACCATATTATGCATAATTCTTCCATCGGTTGCAACTATTTTTGGTTTTTTTCCATGAATTTTCTTGATTGCTTTAATTGCATCAGAGATGCTATTTTTTATTTCTATATTCTCTAGTGCTTTGTGTTTAGTACTATCGTTCTTCATGTTAATCCCTTTCTCCCAGTAATCTAAAACATTCTTAGCTAATTCTCTCTGTTCTTTAACAGGGTGAGTTATGTAGTACTTCTTTATACCGTAAGACATACAGGTTCTAGCTATATCTTGTATATCAAGATTAGTTAGTGATGTTTTAATCACTTCACCTTTGATATTTTGGATTGGATAATGAACCAAGGCTAAATATGCATTGGATTTAATATCACCTCTCTTTACCTTTCTTAGTAACTCTCTTTCATCAATCTTTAGATCTGTAGTCTCTAGTAAGTCTTCTCTACGTTTCAGGGTTGATAGAATAGATTCTTGTCTATTAAAATTCTTAATTTTCTTGTGGTTGCCACCAGTAATTAGCTTAGGTACTTTTCCAACTTTTAACTCGGCTGGACGAGTATAAACAGGGTGCTTTAAAAGAGAATTGCTTAGGCTGTCATTTTCAACTGATTCCTCATTTCCAATAACTCCTTTAACCATTCTACTTATTGAATCCATAAGTATAACAGCTGGATACTCACCCCCAGAGACAATATAATCTCCAATTGAGACTTCTAAGTCTGAGTATTGGTCTATAATTCTTTCGTCAAATCCCTCATATCTTCCACATATGATAGATATATTCCCCATTTTTGACATCTCTTTAGCTAAATTATTATCTAGCTTCTTTCCCTTAGGAGTTAGGAATATCACTTTAGTTTTTGGATTAGATTTCTTAATTGCATTAATAGCCCTAGAGGCGTTTTGATATTTTATCACCATGCCTGGCTCACCACCAAATTGCTTATCATCTAAGCGATTGCCATCATTTAAATAGTCCGAGTATGAGAATATGTTTACTTTAATTTTGTTTTTTTTTATTGCTTTAGATAAAACTCCATATTTAAGACTTGGTTTAATTAGTTCTCTAAAAACGCTTAAAATATTAAATATCATAAGTTAGAAATTTCCTCAATATTATTAACTATTATATTTTTTTCTTTTAAATCAATTGAAACTATAAACGAACTATTGATAGGGACGAGATATGTTTTTTCTAAGTAGGAAACCTCAAGAAGCAAAGTTACCTTGGACCCCAATACTCTTAATACTGTTCCGTATAATTTTTCTGAAGAAGAAATAATATTAAAATTAACGAAATCATAATCTAGATATTCATTTAGATTAAAATTAGGTAGGTCTTCAGAATCGGTCATAAGTATTTTTACAAATTAATGAGATGAATTTTGTCTATTGTTCAACAATTTCTAGAACAGCTCTTCTTTTATCTTTTGCAGCAGCAGCACCCAAAAGAATTCTCATCGCTTTTGCAGTTTTTCCTTGTTTTCCTATTATTTTACCTAAATCTTCTTGAGCTACTTTAAGCTCGTAAACAGTTGTAGTGTCTCCAGTTACCTCATGTATCTCAACTTCTTCAGGCTTATCTACCAGAGAGCTTGCTATCGACTTAATTAATTCCGCAACTTTATTCATTTTCGACCTCTATTCTGAATTATACAACACTTAGATTAAATAAGCTCATATTTCTTTTTCCTAGCCGGAATTTAAGCTTTTTCTGCAGGTTCAGGCTCTGTTTCTGTAGCTTTTTCTTCAGCAGGTACAGCTTCAGCTTCAGGAGCTTTTTCTTCAGCAGGTGCAGCTTCAGCTTCAGGAGCTTTTTCTTCAGCAGGTGCAGCTTCAGCTTCAGGAGCTTTCTCTTGTTCCACAGGAGCTTTTTTTGGTTTTCTTTTTGGCTTATCTTTTACTAATTCTGCATACTTTTCTGGATCTGTTAGTTTTTGAACTCTATTGCTTAATTGAGCACCTTTCTTAACCCACTCTTTAAGTTTTTCCATATTTATTGATACAACTGAAGGCTCTTGAAGTGGATCATAGGTACCTAGGATTTCTAAAAATTTTCCATCCCTTGGAGATCTAGAATTAGTTGCTACTACTCTGTAAAAAGGTCTCTTTTTTCTTCCTAATCTTGCCAGTCTAATTTTTATCATAATTCCTCCGTCCATTAATAATGATTAAAATTAATTAAAATTCAACATATTTTTAGATTTTTTTTTAAATTTACCCATATTCTTGGACATCTTTCTCATTTGAAGAAATTTTTTCACTAAAGAATTTATATCCTGAACAGAGGTACCACTACCTTGTGCAATTCTTCTTCTCCTGCTACCATCAAGTAAACCATGATCTCGTCTTTCTTTTTTTGTCATAGAGTCTATTATTGCAACTGTTCTTTTTAATTCTACATTTGCTTTTTTAAGTGCTTCATCATCACTAGAGAGTTTTCCTAGACCAGGAATCATTGACAATGTGCTTTTCAAGGAACCCATTTTACCCATTGATTTTATCGCATCTTTGAAATCATTAAAATCAAATTCATTCTTTTTAAATTTATCAGTTAATTTTTCCGCTTCTTTTTCGTCTATGGCACCAGAAGCTTTTTCAACTAAAGATACCACGTCACCCATTCCGAGAATTCTAGAAGCCATTCTGTCAGGATGAAAAACGTCGAACATGTCAAGTTTCTCGCCAAAGCCATAAAATTTAATTGGCTTTCCCGTAATATATTTTGCTGATAATGCCGCGCCACCTCGGGCATCACCATCAAGTTTTGTTAAAAGAATCCCATCTATAGTTACTTCTTCGTCAAACTGCTTAGCTACATTGATTGCCTCTTGACCTATCATTGAATCTATAACTAGAATAGTTTCATGAACTTTTACTTTATTCTTTATTGATTTAAGCTCATGAATCATACTCGAATCTATCTGTAGTCTTCCTGCAGTGTCGATGATAAGTGTATCAAAACCATTATTGTATGCATGCTCATGTGCGCTGTTACAAATATCAACAACATTTTTAGAATCATTAGCTATAAAAGGTACTTTGATTTGATCTGAAAGGATTTTTAATTGCTCTATAGCAGCAGGCCTATAAATATCTGCAGATACAAGGCAGGGATTTCTTTTCTCTTTTTCTTTTAGGAATTTTGCAAGCTTAGCCGCAGTGGTTGTTTTCCCTGATCCTTGCAATCCCGCCATCATAATAACGGCTGGAGGCGTGACTTTAATATTTAAAGGCTCGGTTTTTTCTCCTAAGAGATTTACAAGCTCATCATTAAAAATTTTTATAAATTGTTCACTTGGGGAGACACTTTTAATTACTTCTTGTCCAAGAGCTTTCTCTTCTATACTTTCAACTAAATTTTTAACTACCTTATAATTAACGTCGGCCTCAAGAAGACTCATCCTTATCTCTTTTAATGAAGCTTGTATGTTTTCATTACTAATTACGTTATTCCCTCTTAGTTTCTTAAAGGAACCACTTATTTTATCTGTAATTTTTTCAAACATATTTTAATTATAGCATTAATTCTTATCTTCTTTCTTTGTAATAGTTTTTTCAGGTTTTATCATTTCGAATTTAGGTTTAAACTTTGAATCTAAATATAACCTAGCTTTAAAGAAAGGCTTTCTTGCATTTTTTCTTTTAGACTTGAATTGTAATATGTTAGTTTTTTCACCATTAAACAGCTTTTTTGCTTCGTCTAACGGTAGGGAAAATTTCTTCTTCTCAGCTTCGTCCTCCGAGTTTAGATATGGCGACAAAATTAGAGCTGATATTCTACTTGCCCCTTTTTTCCCAAAGTAATAGAATTTATCATCATAAAATACTTCCGAGTTTATAAAGTCAAAATGACCCAAAATAGACTTTTCTTTCAAGTCAACTTCTTTTTCTTGCCCCCAATCTAATTCATACTTTCCAGTTTCTTTAAGTACTACATCTGCTCTGTAAAAAGTTCCAAATCTGCTTAAGAAACCTTCAAGTTTAATTCTTCCCTCTTTGCCATTAAAAGATTTAATTAGTTCTATAGCTTCATCTCTGCTGACAGGTCTGCCTGAAATAATTTTATTTATATTAGTTGAGTTATCTGGCTTATCGGTTGTGAATCTATTAAACGTTTCCATTACAGGAAGTCCTGTAATGGGGCAATCTATACCAAGTGGCCTAATAAATGTGTCGGTATCTACACTTACTGACTTAGCTTTTTCTATTATTTCGTCTCTTAGCTTATCTGTTTCTGTCATAAAAGCATCATATGAATATTTTTCTTCTTCCATCTCTTTAAGCTTTAGCTCCCATTCACCAGTAAGATTTGCTTCGGTTAACCTTTTTAGATCTAATATCTCTAGATCTTGAATAAGTTGTTTACCTCTTATATGAGAAGCAATACATTTTTTACCGTTCTCTTCCTCGGTTCGAAACAAGTAACTTTCTCTAATTAAATCTTCAATAGTATTTGCTCTAGTAGCTGGTGTACCGATTCCTTTATTTTTCATTGCCATAGCAACTTCTTCATCACCTGAATCATTGCCGGCGGTCTCCATAGCCCTAAGTAGGGTAGCATCGGTATATCTTGGCTTTGGGTTAGTAAGACTTTCTTCCATTTCTAATTTAAGACATTCAGCTTTTTCATTTTCCTCTATTGCATCAAGTATCGTTTCAGCCGTGTTGCTTTCAAGTACCTCTTTCCAACCTTTATTGATCAGAATCTTCCCTTTTGTTCTAAAGTGACAATTTCCGATTTGAGTATCCCTAATTGTTTCTTGAGTTACAACGGGGGGATAGAATATTGCCAAGAATCTTCTAACAATAAGGTCATAGATTTTCGTTTCTGGCTCAGTTAGTTTCCCACTAGCTGGTATTATATTGGTCGGTATTATAGCAAAGTGGTCAGAAACTTTCTTTGAATCAAAAACTTTTTTATCTTTATTGTTTACTAGACCTTTATCTAAAATATTTTTTGAATAAGTTTCATATTTGGAATTTTTAAATTTACCTAATGTTTCTATTACCTGACTAGGGTAGTCATCAGGAAGCCTTCTAGAATCAGTTCTAGGATATGTGATATAACCTTCACCGCTTCTAGGTTGATATAGACCTTGAGTTATTTGCAATGTTTGTTGAGCCCTGAAGCCAAATCTACTATTTGCTTCTCTTTGTAGACTAGTTAAATCAAATAATGCTTCAGAGTATTCCTTTCTTTCCTTCTTTTCTTCATTTATTTCGCCAATCTGATCTGTACACGAAGATATTATAGAATTTACGTTCTCTAGATTAAAAATTCTATCACTTTTTCTTATTCTTTTATCTTCTTCATTGAAATCCTTATTGTTAAAATCGGTATCGTAATATGTCCCTTCATATTCTCCAGAATTTATCTTAAATTTTGCTGTAATTTGAAAATATTTTTGAGAAATAAAGTTTTCAATCTCAATGTCACGATTTACAACTAAACTTAAAGTTGGAGTTTTAACTCTTCCTACAACCTGCTTATTGAACCCGACATTATAGGCTTTGCTTGACCATCCAGTTATAGCTCTAGTGCCATTCATTCCAATTACCCAGTCGGCATGTGTTCTAGCTAAAGCCGAATCCTTTAATCCCTTAAAGGCTGTATCGGGTTGGATTGAAGTAAAAGCTTTCGAAATTCCATCTTTAGTCATAGATTGAAGCCAAAGTCTTTTTGAAGGCTTCTTTATCTTTAGATAACTAATAACTTGATGATAAATTAGTTCACCTTCTCTACCTGCATCACATGCATTTATTAAATAGTCTACATCTTCTCTTTTGCTCAACCTCTTAATTAAGTCCACTTTAGATTTTACTCTTGCAATGGGTTGCAACTTTTCTGGTCTGCTTAAAGGTAATAAATCTAAGCTCCATTTTTGCTTAGGTTTCTCATATTCTACAACATGTCCTTGAGCAGAGGTAATTATGTAATCATCGTTTTCAAAGAATTCAGCTTTTCTAGATTTCTTATTAATAGACAAAGCATCAGCAATTAAATTTGCCACACTTGGCTTCTCAGCAATAATCAAAGATTTCATTGAACTCATAGAAACCCAAATTTATATAAAGAAAAAATTATGTCAAATTTCTTTTTTTTAAATTAGTACTTAAGTTCCCTTAACTATTAATTAAATTATTTTTATTAAACCACTCAATTAGTTTAGTCAGAATTTGATCACCATTAAGATACTTTATTCCTAATTCATCGATAGATCTTTTAGAACTTGCTTGGGCTCCAATCTTTATTGCTTTTAATCCATCAACTGGAAGAGAAGGCCTTTTTTTAGTAAAGAAACTAACAAACTCTGAATAGTAAGATACCAATACAAGAAGCAGATTAGGTGTCGCTTTAGTTATTTTTTCTTTTTTCATTATTTCGCAAACTTTATCAAAGACATCACCTATTTTAATATTTTCACCTACTACAACATATTTAGATCCTACTTTTAAATCTATAGCCTTAATCATTACTTCTATTACATTGTCGATATATACAAGAGGTATATATGAGTCAGGAAAAAATTTTGCTTTAACTTTACCATTGGCTATTCCTAAAACTGTTTTACCAAAAGTCTTAGTGTCCTTTGGTCCGGTTACAACGCCTGGGTTTAGTGTAACAATCGGAAGCCCATCTTTTAAATATCTTTCTGTTTCCTTTTCTACTAAGTATTTAGACTTACTATAGTGACTTTCAAAGTCCCCTTGATGTATGGATTCTTCGTTGGCAATGATTCCTTCTGGTTGCCTAATTGCTGCTATACTACTGATATGAACAACCTTCTTTAAAGAAGCCTTTTTAGCTTCTTCAAAGAGATTAATAGTTCCCTCTACGTTCACATCATAATAGGTTTGGTTATTTGGGAGCCACCAAGATGCAATATTTGCAAGATGAAATAAAACTTCAATATCTTTAAGAATACCAACTAAAGATTCTTTATCTGTAACGTCACCCAAGATACATTTAAAACCTTCAGACTCTAATCTGAGAAAGTCATTTTTTTTTCTAACAAGTATTACTACATAGTGGCCCATCTCTTTTAGCTTATTAACTAAAAAAGGACCAATATATCCTGTAGCACCGGTAACGAGTATGTTCACTAAAGATAATCCTAAAGAATAATTTTCTTATCTTCTGTAATAATCTTACCTTTTTCTTCCCCAGCCTTTTCTTGAGCTGCTTTCTGAGTTTCTAGAACTCTAGCCTCAATAAGTTTAAATAACTTAGCCTGAAAATCTTGATCAAAAGCACAAACTCGAGGAATTATATATCCCATAGCAGCAACTTGTACAAAAAATTCTGCATTTGCCTTAATGAAGTCCTCGGGGACGTCACCATAGGCCTGCTTTAGTTGCCCATAGATTGTTTCTTGTATTGAATTGACAATATCAGCAATAGTATCAGCTCCTTCTTTTGGTTGTTGTTGTAAACCTAAGTTGAAAGCATTAGCTATTGAACTCTGTATTGCCTGTATTGCCTCTTCAGGACTTGGTTGCTTATTCTCGTCTTTAGTTTCTTCGCTCATATTAAAGCTCCTTATATTATCTATTTTAATACATTATACTGATAAATAAGTTAAAAACTATGAGCAAAAAAATAGATGGTGGCTTTGCAATTGTTAAGACACTAAAACAACTTGGTATCAAAGATATTTTCACTTTAGCTGGTGGACATATCAACCCTATATATAATGCTTGTAAAGAAGAGGGTATTAGGCTAATTGATTGTCATCATGAACAAGGCGCCTCAATGGCAGCTGATGCTTATGGAAGAGTTACAAAATCTCCTGGTGTTTGTTTGGTAACAGCTGGTCCAGGGCTTACAAATGTAGTTACTGGAATGTCGGGCGCTTTCTTGTCTAATTCTCCGTGTATTTTTCTTTCTGGTAAGTCAGGAGTTGAAGAACTTGATAGGCTACCACTTCAAGAGATTGATCAAGAAAATATGGTTAGACCAGTTACCAAATGGGCTAAGACTGTTTACGATACAAAGAGATTGTCAGAATATACAGCACAAGCTTATAAAATGTGTACCACAGGAAGACCGGGGCCCGTATATCTTGGTTTCCCTCATGAAGTTCTATACGATGAAGTTGATGCAAGTCAGCTTGATAGTCCACAAATTGAAACATTAAGAAATCCTGAAATGTCTGATCAGGATTGTGAAAAGTTCAAAAATCTTCTTTCAAATTCCTCAAGACCTGTAGTAATAAGTGGAAGTGGTTCCTGGTATTCAGGAGCAGAAAATTCCTTAACAGAATTTGTTGAAAAAATTAAAGCTCCAATTTTTACTTTAAATTTTGGAAGAGGAGTTGTTTCTGATAACCATAAGAATTGTATGGGGCAAGCAAGTCCTTCAGCGCTTAATGGCTTTAAAAAAGCTACTTCTGAAGCTGATCTGATTATTCTTTTGGGCGTCAGATTAAGCTTGTATATTGGCTGGGGTAGAACCTTTAATCCTGAAGCTAAAGTAATTCAGATGGACATAGAGCCCGAAGAAATAGGAAGAAATAAACCTGCTGATTTGCCAATTTTCTCGGATATTAATAGAGCAATAATAAAGTTAAATTCATCAATCGGCGATAATTTTGATTTCTCAAAATGGCTTACAGCTTGTGAAAATTGGAAGAAAGACGAGTGGGCTGAAGTTGACAAGTTAAAAGCTAGTGACGAAAAACCGCTTCATGTATTAAGAGTGGTAAAGGCAATAGAAGATTACTTTGGTAATGAAGCTATGATTTGTATAGATGGTGGAGATACACAAGCCTGGACAGACTCAACTTATAATATTGATAAACCTGGAATGTATGTAAAAGGTGGTCCATTAGGATGTATGGGAGTAGGTGTACCTTTTGCTCTAGGAAGTAAGACAGCATTTCCCGATAGACAAGTAGTACTTATAACCGGAGATGGTGCTGTTGGAATGAACTTAATGGAATTTGAAACAGCAGTTAAACACAATCTTCCATTTGTTTGCGTAGTTTGCAATGATCAGTCATGGGGGATGACTAAGCATCAGCATTGGCTTACTTATGGAAACGATAATACGCCAGCAGGTCACGAGTTACCGTTTATAAAGTTTCATGAAATTGTAATAGCAATGGGTGGTCACGGTGAATTAGTTGAAGACCCAAAAGATTTGATACCAGCTATGGAAAGGGCTACTAAATCTGGCCTACCTTCATTAATAAATGTTATGACAAATCCAAATGCCACTAGTGCGGCAACTCATGCGATTACAGCAATGATGACAAGAACATGATGATTTCATGAAGAAATTAGCGGTTTTTATTCCTTTTATATTAAAATTAATTATTTAAAATAGTTAGAACTGCCATAAAAACTTCTTATTCTTATCTTTTGTTTTTATAAGAATATCTTGCATAATCTAGAAAATCCCCAAGATTAGATTTTTTTCTATTACTATGACGTTCTTTAATATAATTGAAAAGTACATCTTCAAGAACTTGATTATCGGTTTTTATGATTTCTCTAAAAATTAAATCATTAATATGTAAAATTTTATTTGTTATCTTCTTTTCCTCTTCCTTAACCTCACCAAATATTAGCGTATCAATTTGATTAAATCTTGACCAATTAATGTAATCGAAACTTGTC
>JAQWMJ010000033.1:0-19041 GCA_029246845.1 Thermodesulfobacteriota bacterium | reverse complement strand
AATAATTTTTTTGAGTCATTCTAATCGAGGCATAACCAGAATCATCAAAGATGAAAGATTTAATATTCAGTTTATTTATCATCATCGTACCGATTTCTTGAAGATTCTGTGAAAAACCGCCATCACCTTCTAAGTGAATTACTCTTTTCTTATTATTGGCGAATGATGCTCCAATTGCAGCCGAAAGACCATATCCCATGGCCGCCAGACCTTTATTCGATACAATCTTTTGACCAAATTTGGGAGTAAAAGCTTGCTTAAAGGCTGTAAAGACCCCTCCACTACTACATGGCACAAGGACATCCTTTGGCCTTGAAATATACGATAGCTTTTGCATTAAAAGGTAAGGTGATACATATTTGTTTCTGGTTTTATTGCTCTTATCTATAAGGGGAAAATCTTTTTTTACTTTTTTGCTAAATTTAATCCATTCGGAATTAGAGCCAAGGTTCTGACGTAGTATCCGAGGTAGAAAATTGTTGACATCAAATGAATAAGGCCATTTAACTTGTGGGTGACCTTTCTTAAGCTCTCTCTTGTCTATATCGACCTGAATTATATTACCTATAGGAATAAATTCCTTCCAATTAAAACCTGTCTGCTGCAAACCAAGTCTTGTACCCAATGCTAAAAGCAAGTCCGACTGCTGAATAATAATATTTGCATGTCTTTGACCCCAAGTGTTAGGCATACCAAAATAATTTTTACTTAGAGGCGAAATCCTATCCATCCCATTCCAAGTTGTAAAAATAGGAATGTCTAATTTTGAAAATTGTCTTCTCAGATTATAAGCAACATCTCGACTCACACCCCCTCCAATTAATATTGAAGGTCTTTTAGATTTTCTTAGCAGAGTAGAGATTTGATTAACCTGTGTTTTAGTAGCTATATTTAATCTTTGCTTCTTTATCTTTGTAGATGCTTTACCATCCTTGAATTTAGAAGCTTGAACATCCAAGGGTATCTCAATAAAGATTGGACCTTTTCTTTCAACAATATCTATATTTAAAATTGATTTTAATTTTTCAAAACCTATTGGCTTTTCTATTCTAAGGGCTTTTGAAGTTATAGGAGTTACTATTGATACCCCATCGATTTCTTGAATTCCTCTTTGGATAACTTCCCCATTTGCTAGGTCATCTGTTTTAACTTGTCCACCAATAATTAACAAATCTCTGCTTTCTAAGTAAGCTCCACTAATTGCGGTGACAATATTAGTCAATCCTGGTCCAGCAGTGACTAAAGCTATAGCTTTTTTATTTTTATCCGATGTTTCATTAAAATATTCGGCTGCTATACCTGCGGCAACTTCGTGTATAACTGGTACGCATTTGAAATTATTTCTAAAACTGTCTAGCAAATGCATTATGTTGCCACCAGAAACGAAGAAACAATGTGTATAGTTTAATTTCTTTAGCCAAAGAGCCAATTGATCACTATATTTCATGTTCAAAAACAATTATACACAAATTAATTTCTTTTACTTGGTTGTATATTATTTTTAAAAATATTAAAATATTCATATGAATATTAAAGAAAACCAAATTTTTAGTAACCTATTTGTCCTTGAAATAGCAAATAACCATTGGGGCTCCTTAGACAGAGGAATCAAAATAATAAATACATATGGAAGGATTGTTAAAGAAAATGGAGTCAGAGCAGCGATAAAGTTGCAATTTAGAGATCCCAAAACTTTTATTCACACAGACTATCAAGATTCTGAAGATATAAGATATATAAAAAAAACTAAACAAACTTACATGTCTGAGAAAAATCTAAAAAAGCTTATTAATCAAATAAAAAGAGTTGGAGCTTTGACTATGTCCACTCCCTTTGATGAAAAGTCAGTTCAAACAATTAAAGATTTTGATCTTGATTTAGTAAAGATCGCCAGCTCTGATATAACTGACTGGCCTTTAATAGAGAAAATTGGAGGTCTTAAAAAGCCAACTATTGTTTCCACTGGTGGAGCTCAAGAAGTCGACTTAGATAATATAGTTAATTTCTTTTTCAATAGAAAGATTCCGCTGGCTCTTAATCATTGCATTTCTCTTTATCCAACAGAAGATTCCGAATTAGCCCTTAATCAAATTAAATACCTCAAGGATAGATATCCAGAAAATATTATTGGGTTTTCTTCTCATGAATATAACGATTGGTCATCCTCAATGCTTCTGTCATATGCTATGGGAGCAAGAACTTGGGAGAGGCATGTAGATATAGACGAAGGAGATTTTGAAGTTTCAAACTATTGCTCATTGCCTGAGCAAGTAGACCATTGGTTCAAAGCTTACTATAAGGCCAAGGAGATGTTAGAGGCACCAGAATATTCCAGAAGATCCATATCTAAAAGAGAAAAAGAATATCTTGACTCATTGACTAGAGGGATTTACGCAAAGAAGAATATTAAAAAAGGCTATAAATTTACTCAAAAATCTTTTGAAAATGATTTTTACTTATCAATTCCATTAAACAAGGGTCAAATTTCATGTAATGAAATAATAAATGATGTCACTCTTACTAGTGATATTAAAAAAGATGATATTCTTTCGATAAATCATATTGATGGGCCATATAATGAAAATAAAAAACTTAAAGCTAGAATTGAAAAAAGAGGGTATGAAAAGTCAAAGGTAGTAAACCTAGAAACCTCTATTAATAAAATCTCTTAGTCCTATTAAAGTTAAGTCATGCTCATCTTTTTTAATTCTTACTTTCCTTTTCATTTTCTTTTCTATAATATCCGCAATAACTGGAACTTTATTAGGAATTCCACCACCCAATATGATTCTAGAGTTTTTAGTTATTGAATCTTCCAGATAAGACAAATATTGATTACAAAAAGATATCATCAGGGATGCGAGAAGGACTTTGGGTGTGATTCTAGAATTGTTAGAAGTTAAATCATCAATTTGTTCAAAATATTCACTTTCAGAATCTAAGTATAAATCAAACTTAATATCTATGTTAAATCCTTCTAAATCTTCGTAAGTTAATTGAGATAGCTCTTTCCAGAAATTATTATTTGAATTCAAAGTATCATAGAATTTGCTCCATGAATTTAAGAATCTTCCTGCGGGTATATGTGTTACACATTTTAATTTTTCATTATTAAAAAAGGGCCTTTCTTCTAATCCAAAGGTAGAATCATTTCTAGAATTAGAAATAATTTGTGATCCAGTTCCAATATTTATAAGTATGTCATTTTGGGCCAGATTTGATCCCAGAAAAGCTGCTTGCAAGTCTCCAAAACCCAAATATAAGTTATATTTATTGCTTTTATATGCAATAAAGCCTAAGGGCTTTTCATAGTCATCGAGCGGACTCGGAAAAGAAATTGGCAAATCCATTCCAGTTATATCCAACGCGTCTTCTTTTGCACCTAAATCTGTATAAAAACCACTGGAGTGCAGAAGTGTTTTACACGCCAAATTATAATGGTCTCCAAGTTCGCAGCATATAAGCTGAGGTAAAGTCAAAAAAGTACTATTATCTCCTAATTCATTATTTAAAGACCTTGCTAAGATGTTAACTACTGGAAGTCCAGCCCTTAAAATCATTCTTGTTTTGCTGTAAAACCCCCGATTATTAAGTTTCTCTAACGTACTATCTGTAGATTTTTCTTTGAACCTCCAGCTGTAATAATATGTGCCATTAGAACTATCTTGTTCAAGTAAGCAAAAACCATGCATTTCAGAGCATAAATAAATTTTGACATCACAATCTTTTCTTAAAATAGAGATTTTATCAGAGTAATAGTCCAAATGTAAGATTAAGGATTTGGAGAAAAAAGAACCAGGAATTTTGCTGTAGTTTCCATATTTCATAAATGATCCTGCAGATTCAAATAAAGCAATAGGTTGATCATTGATAGAATTATAAAGTATCGATTTAATTCTAGAAGCACCATAATCGATTAATAAAACTTGTGACATTACAACTCTTTCAAAAGTAATTGAACGGACTGATTTATAATTTTAGTTGAAGTTTGACTTAAGTTTAGTTTACAAAAATTTAAATAGCCTATTTTTGTTGGAACAGCTATTTTGAGGATTTTGCCTTGTGCCTTTTTATCGTTAATTAAATAATCATTAACAGTGGATAAGTTAATATTAGATAGTTTTTTTATAAATCTAGGCAACAATAACTTTTTCGCTAAATCTAATATATGTTTATCCGAGTCTTTGCTTAAGCCAAATTTTTTTAAAGAAATCTTATTCTCGATTAACAAGCCAATAGTTATGGCGGTACCATGAGGAATATAAAATTTAGACATAGGTTCAATTGCATTCCCGAGGCTATGTCCATAATTTAAAGATCTCCTTTCATTGTTCTCAAACTCGTCTTTCTCGATAACAGATTTCTTTATTAAAAGAGATGTTAATATAATTCTAGTTAATGCAGAACGATCCATTTGAATGGCTTTATCTATGTTGGTAGAGAAACTTTCTAAAGACTTTCTTCCACCAATAATAGACAATTTTAATGATTCACCTAACCCAGATAAGACATCTTTTTTAGGAAGAGTAGTGAGAAATTCTGTATTCAGTATTACTTTGTGTGGAGAAGAAAAAAGAGCATATAAATTTTTAATATTCTTATAATTTAAAGCTGTCTTACCACCAATACAGCTGTCTGTCATAGATAACAGAGTTGTAGGGAAATATATCCACTTAATCCCTCTCTTGTAAATTGAACATGAGAATGCTCCAATATCTTGTACTATTCCCCCACCTACTACAATCACGGTAGAAGACTTTGTTATGTTATTTTTTTCTAAAAAAGTTGTAAATTTAATACATTCATTAATATTTTTTTTATTTTCTTTAGCAACGAACTTGTAAATCAATATACTCTTCTTTTTAATGTTAGAACCGTAAATCTTATATATATTGGAGTCTATCAATAAAACAGGGGTCTGTGAAACAGAAATTATCTTATTGATACTTTTTTCGACTGATTCACTAATAAGACTTAATTCATAGTCCTTAGGCGAGGAATGAATTTTAAGCTTTTTTATTACTTTTTTAGTATTATCAATCTCAAAATTAAACTTATTTCCATCAATAAAAAAAGATTGCATTTAATCTTCCCAGAACCCACCAGCAGTAAGACCACCATCTACTACTAACTCTTGACCAGTTATATAAGATGCCTTTGAAGACAATAAGAACATTACTACTTCAGCAATATCTTTCGACTTACCCAGCCTTCCTGCGGGTATCTTCTTAATTATCTTACTTAAAGAATTATTTGAATTATTATTTCTTGTCATCTTTGTATCTATAAACCCAGGAGCAATGCTGTTTACTCGTATTCGATAAGTTCCGAGTTCTATGGCGAGATTTTTCATAGCACCATTTAGAAAATGTTTAGAGCTCGAATATAGAAATCTTTTATCCCTTCCAAAAGAACCAAATAGGGATGAAATAATAATAATTGAGGAATTACTATTTGTTGGCATTTTGCTTATTAGGTTTTTTAGAATAAAGACAAATGACTTAAAATTTACATCATAAGAATAATCAAAGTCTTTGTCTTCTAAATTTAAAAACTTTTTAGGAGTATTCGTTGCAGCTACAAAAATTATTGAATTAAATTTTTTATTATTTTTTAATAAGAAATTATCTACCGATTCCTTAGATGACAAATCTAAAGTACTAGATGTAGTGCCAGTAACAACATAACCTTCTTTCTTTAAATAGGTCTTAATTGTGGCCCCAATATCACTTTTTTCCCCAATTAATAATGCACTTTTAGCCATGCTCAAAACTCACTATATCTTAAATGTTTTAATAATGTTAAGAGTGCCATATTATGCAATAGAATAAAATTTATTTACTTAGGTATAAGGCATAATTAACAACCCCAAATACTATCTCTCTTGGATCACCATTATTTAAGCTTTGTAATTCAGAAGATATTTCAATAATAGTTTCTCCAGGTTCAAGTAAGAGTTTTAGGCTAAATTGTTTGTAATTTTGAACTGTATCCTTAATGATTTTTTTATCATATTTAATCTGCAATGGTAAGTTTTCATTATTTGGTCTTACAATTGAAAAATTCAGCACCCTTCTCTTAAGTTCATCACTATCATTAGTAATGATAATTTTTGATTTTCCTGAAGACCATCTCAGATAACTATCCTTAGTTCCTTCCTCAGCATAGAACCCCGAGAAAGAAAGAAAAACCTCCTCTAACAATAAAGAAGGTAATAAATAAAAATAGCCATTACCCAATGATGACCTATCAATTGACCTTAATTTATTAAAATCGTAATATTTTCCCTCAACTTTGGTCCTAATTTTGTTGGATAATTTATCGAATATTTTGTATTTTTTAAACTTAAATCTTTGATTCTTTTGGTCCCTATTAACCTCTTCAAATGTAGTAAAGATGACTTGTCCAGACTTATAATCGCTAAAATTGTGATAGCTAAGTCCATAAAAATTGTTCCATTTCCTGTAGTTTAAACAATATGGAAAATTAGTTCTTCTTAAGGAATCAGTACCAAATTTCTTATTATGACTTTCAACGTTTTTCTTAGAAATAGACCTACCTTTAGAAGTAATATTAATGGAGCAAACATTTATTTCTTTCTGTGTGACCATAGAATAGAACCAAGAATCATCAGAAGGATATTTGCTATCAATTATTATAAGATCATTTTTTGTCACCCCAGCCAATATTCCCTTCTTTATTGAAGCTTCTAATAATTCTCTGGGATACTTGTAGACTATATTGGATTCCTGAACAACATGGTAATTCTCAAGCCGTGTAAAAGAAACTATTACAACAAATATAAACCAAATACCTATTGACAAAGTTATAGAGGGGCTAATGGCCCTAATAATTATAAAAATTAATGAGGCTAACCCAAAATACTGAAAAAAGACTGGTAGGTATCCATAGCCAATTCCTGCTTCTATTAGTTCAGATTGATGTCCAGATATAGCAACTATAAAAGCAGGTACTAGGATTAGTAACAATGAAAAAATAATCAATGATCTTAGTCTATATTTATTAATATTTTCATCGCTAGCAATTAATGTGGACAATAAAAAAAATACTACGCCAGTTAGTACCGCAGGAACAATAAAATCTAAAAAGTTAATTTTAAGAAAAGAAAGGTTGCTGAAGCCTTCCGCAAGCTTCCAAGTTAAAGGAAAAGTTGAAATTAGTTGGATATAAAATGCCTCAATTATATTGTCGAAATTAAAGCTAAACATTGTCCCAGGGTATAGCTCTGAAGTTGAAGAGAAAAACCCTTTTATCATAAAATGAAGAAGGATAAGAGCAATAGGTGTAGCAATTAATAGAAATGATTTTTTTAAAGATTTATTTTTAAGATATGTAATAAGAAAATAAAAGAGCGGGCTTATATAAGATAATTCATAACACAAAAGAGAGATGAGGAATACTAATAAATAATACCAATAATAAGTGGTGTTTGCGGTTTCGATGTATCGAATCAAGAGGTACAAAGAAAAGAAAAATAATAAACATGCAAGTGGTATAGAAGCAAAAGCTAAAAAGGGGTCGTGCCAATATCTAAATTGAAATAATATTGGCAATAAGAAAACTACACAGTAAGATAAGAATCCTGATTGTGTTATGAATTTAAGAATTTTTTCAAAATAAATCAGATTTAAATAAATTATAAAAAAAGCAAAAAATTTAAACAAAAGTAAAGAAGGAAGTAGGTAAAAATAAGAATACCAAAATATCCAATTTAATGGATTAAATCTTCCTCGACTCAGCCAATAGCTAATTTCTGAGACTATCCGATCAAATAAACTAATATTATTATGAAGCAATATCCCTTGAATCTGGGAATTATAAGCATCGTCTGATATAAAGCCACTTAGAAATAGAGGGAAAAGCATCCATGCTAGCCAGAGCAATAAAAAAAAGTTTATGTTTGAAACAAAAAAAGCTCTTGCAGCTATAATGTTCTTGGAAAAAGGCTTCTGTAGATAATATAACAAATTCATTATAAAAACTATAAACAAAATAGTATTAAAATAAAATTATCTATATTTATTATGGATTTTGGATTGATGTCTTAGGTATTGAATTGAATTAATCGCAGAATGTTTAGTTTTTCTATTACGAACTCTTTTTCTCCATAAGATAAAAGAACTTAACCGGAGGTTTTTTCTCATAATCTTAATTACTTCTTTCTCATTTATTCCATAAGCTTTCTTAATTCCTTCAAATGGTGTCCTATCTTCCCAAGCCATTTCTATAATACGATAAATATCTTCATTAAGAAACATAAACATATTGTAACTAATAAATCATAATTTGAATTAGAAGATTTGATATCAGACCCGCTCCAACATCGTCCATAGTTATACCCAATCCTCCAGGAAGCCTTTCCAAAGTTCTTACAAACAATGGTTTCCAAACATCAAAGAGCCTGAATAAAAAGAAGGCTATTGCTAGGTTAGTAATAGAAAAAGGAATAAAAAGCATTGCAACAAATATTCCAGCGACTTCATCTATAACAACACATACAGGATCTTCTGAATCAAATATATCCATTGAATAATGACTCGTAACGACAGAGACAATAATGATAGCTATAGTTACAATGAGCATTATGGTGTGTGTAGGACTATAAAGAGAATTAATAAAGTAATATAAAATAGCTCCTGCTAATGTACCAAAAGTGCCCGGCAGCTTTGGTAAAAAGCCAACATAGAAAAAAGTGGATATAAGTTTATTAATGAACATCAATCATACTAATAATAGAATAGATAAATTAAAATAATAGTATAAATATATACTTTTCTTGTTTTTATATCATATCAATTGTAGATTTAAAAAATGTGTATGTCAGTCTCTGAGTTTAAAAAGAACATGATTTTCTTCTGCATTGTGACACTATGGTTTGTTTACTTTACTGGGGGGAAATTTGTAAATCCTTTTTATATTGACTGGATTTTCCCAAGTGACACAGAAACACATTGGTTAGGTTGGCAATTCTATAAAAACCAATCAATTTTTAATTTTCCAATTTTTAAAAATACTGATTATGGTCTAGAGCTTGGATCTTCATTGGTGCTAAATGACTCTCTAGCAATTATGGCAATTATATTCAAACCTTTTTCCCAATTTATTCCATTTGAATTTCAATATTTTGGTATTTGGACATATATTTGCTTTATTCTTCAGGGAATTGTAGCTATGAAAATCTTTAGTAATTTTACAGATGACTTAGTAGCTATACTATTATGCGGGTTATTATTTACCATGCTTCCGCCTTTCTTATGGCGACTTCATGGACATTTTGGCTTACTTGGTCATTGGCTAATACTATTTGCTTTTCTATTATATTTAACTTCTAAAGAACTAAGCCTTAAATATTGGACAATATTGATAATTATATCTTTGCTTATCAATGCTTATATTAGTGCTATGCTAATTGGAATATTTATTGCTGATTTAGTCAAATACAAATTATTGAGTTCCAACTATGATATAAAAAAACTTACAATAATTTTTAGTAAGTTTTTAGTCTCATTATTGTTAGCACTGCTTACATTTGGTTATTTCATGATTGGTAAAGGGGCTGGCGGTAAAGGATTTGGAAAGTTTAATGCGAATTTGAATAGCTTCTTTGATCCGGACCAGATATGGTCAATTACTATAAATAATTTATCCACACCAGAGTCTGGATATGAAGGTTTTGCATTTCCTGGTATAGGAATTTTCCTAGCAATAGTAATCGCTCTATTGACTATTCTCTTTAAAAACCCTCAATATAAAAGTTTGAACCTAAGAATCTATTATCCAATAATTATAGTATCTTTGGTTGCATATTTCTTTGCATTATCAAACAATATAACTCTTGGACAAAACATAATTTATACTTATCAAGTTCCAGATTTCTTTACATTCTTAACTAAAACTTTTCGAAGCTCAGGTAGATTTGTGTGGATTCTATTTTATTTAATAATATTAGGTTCTTTAATTTTTATATTTAGAAGTTACACCAAGAGAACTTTAAGAATAATATTAATCTTGATAGTGAGCTTACAATTTATAGATTTACATGAAGCAAAAGAATATTTTAGTACTAAATTTAATAATCCTACTGTATACAATGGAAGGAGTTTAAAGTGGGCGTCACCAATGAAGGATCCTTTTTGGGAACTGATTGGAAAAAACTATAAACAGATTAACTATGTATATACAAAAAATAGACCAAAAGATTATTTTTCAATATCTCATTTTGCTGCAAAAAATAATATGAGAATTAATACAGGCTATTTCTCAAGAATTAGTAAAGCTGGAGCTAAGCTAGTAAATCAAGAATTAAGACAAGCTATATTAAATAAAAAATTAAACAGTGCTAGTATCTACTTCATCTATGACAATGAATTATGGCTTTATATAAATAAAAATTATAAAAGTTCTAACTTTATAATAAAAGAACTAGATAATTTTAAGATTTTAGCCCTACCCTAGAACTTAAAACTCTGCTTTAAAAAATCTTAAATATGATTATAATCAAAGAATAAAAATGAAAGATTTAGAATTTGACTATCTATACAAAAAATATGCTCATCTACTTCCATCTAAAGATAGAGATATCTATTTGTTGCGTGAGGCAATTTTTGGCTTTAGTGAAATGAAGCAATATCTTGAAAATTTAGAAGGTAAAGTACTAGAAGTTGGATGTGGGCCTGGCTTACTCTTAAATGAGCTTTCTGATTTATTCCCAAAGAATTCATACTTAGGGGTTGATCCATTCATATCTAGTTATGAGAAATTTAGTAACATACTAGATTCTATAAATAAGGTTAAATTTATAAAGTCTAAAATCGAGGACTTTCACACTAGTGAAAAGTTTGATTTAATATTTTCTATAAATGTTTGTGAACATGTTGAAAGTTGGAAGTCATATATTGAAAAAACGCAATCTCTTCTTACTCCGAATGGAGTGTCCATTATTCTATGCCCTACCTATGATTTACCTTATGAAACACATGTAATAATTCCTATCATAATTAATAAAGATATAACTTATAAAATATTTGAGAAAAAGATAAGAGACTATGAGGAGAATTTAGGGATTCAGGGCAATTGGGAATCTGTTAATTTCATTAAAGCTAGGCATGTTAAAAAATTTTTAAACGAGAATTATAAAGGTACTTTTGATTATAATATTCACGATAGACTGTTTAAAAGATTTACTCACGATAACTTTTTTCTTGAAAGACACGGATTACTAGGGAAGTTCTGTCAGTTTTTATATAAGATTCGTTTAAATAAACTTATCTTTAATATTCTTAAGATTCCTTTTCCATATATGAAAGTCGAAATCAAAAACTTTTTAAAATAGTCTTTCTATGTTTTAATCAATTGATAAATGATATATAAAGAATCTAATTTTTACCTATCAATAATTATTGGCCTAATATTTTTTACATATATTGTTGGGATGGATATTGTCAACTTTAGTAATATATACTGGCTAATAGATTGCCCTATTATTTGTGATGCGCAGCAACATTTATTAGGTTGGCTTTTCTTTCGTGAAACAGATATTTTACAGTTTCCTTTTCTAAAAAATACTTCTTTTGGGTTGTACACTGGGAGCTCATTAATATATACAGACTCCCTTCCGATTTTTGCAATAATTTTTAAATTTTTTAATTCTTTTTTAGATTTTGAATTTCAATATTTTGGACTATGGATATTAATTTCTTTTTGCTTGCAAGCAATTATAGCGGACAGGATTCTTAAGATTTATATAGATAATAATAAATTTAGACTTGTATCAATTGCTTTTTTTTGTATATCTCCAATCTTCTTAAATAAATTATTTTTTTCTCATTTAGCACTTGCTTCACAGTGGATAATATTACTTACTCTTTATGTTTATTTATTAAAAAACTTTAAATTAAAATATTGGCTCTTACTTATAACACTATCTACCTTAGTTCATGGATACTACATTGGATTTACATCGATAGTATTTTTAATGGCCATCTCTAAGGAATATCTTGAGAATAAAGATGGTAAAATTGCTTTAAAATCAGCATTAATATATTTCATATTCTTAGGAATACTGCTATATGCTTTAGGATATTTCATGATAGGTGGGGGTTTTACTAATCACGGATTTGGTAAGTTTAAGATGAATCTAAATGCTCTATTTGATCCTGTAGCAGAGGTAACCTTGAGAGCATCTCAAATTTTTCCAGAACTAGAAACACCCAGTATTAATGAGGGTTTTGGAGACTATGAAGGGTTTAATTTCTTAGGTTCAGGAATAATATTAATGCTTGTAATTATTTTCCCAATAATTTTTTATTACTATAAAGAAGTACTAAAATCACTTCGTAAGCCTAAAAATAAAATAATTTTAATCTTTTTCTTTTTAATAACTTTATATGCTGTTTCTAATAATATATATCTAGGAAATTTAGAGCTGTTTTCATATGACATGCCTAAATTTACCAAAGTAATTACTAAGACTTTTAGAAGCTCAGGTAGGTTCTTTTGGATCAATTACTATCTAATCTATATTTTTATATTTGTAATGATATACAGGTATACCAATAGATTTAAATTCCCTATTCTTGTTATTTTTCTACTAATTCAATTTATTGATATGCAGCCAACTTTTAAGCAGGTTAGAAATGTATTCTATAAAGATAAAAATAGCTACTCTAAAATATACAAAGAGAATATAAAACTCCAGGATGCTAATTGGGATTTATTTGCAAAAAAGTATAAGAGAATAATATACGTTGTTCCAAACAGGTTCCCTAAAGAATATTTTTCCTTAGCTTACTTTGCAGCCAAAAATAAAATTGACACAAACTTTGGTTATTTTTCAAGAGTTAATAAAAAAAGTGTAAAAAGAAACAATCTCAAATTACTAGAAAAGATAAAGGAAAATAATATTGATACTGAATCACTATATGTTTTCTTTCATGAAGAATCATGGGTTATGGCGAAGGAAAATAATCCAGATACCACTATAATTATCGATGGATATAAGCTTCTAGCGCCTTAATTCTTCTTTATTATCTCTCTTATTGAGTATAGAGGCTGCTTTTCTACATTTTGAATAATTCTAAATAAATATTCTCCTACTATGGCAAAACCTATTAAAACTAATGGAATAAGACATATTAACCCCCATAGATACCATATTTCTAAAAATACTTGATTAAACATTCCAAGAACTACAAGAAGTAGCGATATTAAACCGAAAAAAAGAAAGGATCTGAGGAAAATTCCACTGTTATTAATAAATAATGAGCTTGCAAGAAAAATTAATTTTGAAACTGTATATGCTGATTCACCCTCCCCTCTCTTTCCTTGAACAATCTCTGCTGAACCAATATGATTGGTAACTTTTATAATAAGAATACTTAGGCTTGGATTTAGAGTATTAAATTTTAGGACTTCTTCTCCAACGGCCCTTTTCATTACCCAGAAAGCGCTTCTCTTAGTACCTTCAGGGTATTGCAATATTTTTCTTTCAATAGAAGTATAAATAAAACTAAAAAACTTTTTTATTGCTCCATGAGTCTTTTCTTTGAAATTCCCAAAAACTACATCAAAGTTGCCCTCCTGTTGTTTATCAATCAAAGAAAATAAATCTTCAGGTCTATGCTCTAAATCACCATCCATCGTTATCAAATAGTTTCCCTTAGCTAGTTTAATGCCAGCCAGTATGCCAGCTTGCTGACCAAAGTTTTTAAAAAAAGACACAATAGTCACATCTATTAAACTAGAGTCTTGAATTTTTTTCATAGTTTTTAAAGTATTCGCATCTGTCGAACCATCGTCAATAAAAATTATCTCAAACGAATAATTCCTAGTCTTCATAACTTCATCAATTCTATTGGATAATTCGACTAATGAATCAGTGATATTAAGAACTGGTACAATTATAGAATATAAATCCTTAGCTTCGTTCATAATGCAATAATATCATAAAGCTAAAATTAATAAATTACTTAAAATTGAAATCTTTGGCAAAAACTCTATACCCATCAATTGTTTTGCATAAATCTGAAGTGAGGCATTGACCTAAAGTTAAAATCCATTTCTGCTCTAAGGAATCATCAAAGATGTAGATTGAATCTTTATCAAAGGAGTTAGTGTCTAAAGCCTTATCTATTTTTGAATAGATTTCTTCCTTTTTCGAGCCTTTGTACCTTGAAAAATAACCAAAGTTTGTCGAAAGCTTATTCTTTGCGGCAAAGAGAACGAGGGGATATGCCCCAGAAGGCCTATTTTTAGGATATACATATACTATTGTCTTGTAATTTTGTTTAAGAACTTGCCACTCAGGCGAAACTAAAGGCGATTCCCAAAAAGAGTTCAAAGTTTTAACAATAGCAATATTCGCAGGGTCCTTACTATTAATATAAGGCTTTAAATTATAAGTTCTAGTATCAGAAATCTTTGATCTAAAGTTGGCGGCTATAACACTTGAATCAAAGATCTGTATGACTAATAAAATCGGTAAAATAAAATAGTAGATTTTGAGATACTTAGATCGTGAAATAACAAAAAATATTCCACAATATAGCAAGTAGAAGATTAGCCAAACCATTCTACCAGATGACCTAAGTGGTCTTGTTAACCCTTTAAAAAGTTCTGGTAAATCAAATTCAAATAATACTGTTGATCCGAATGTTACTTTATTTGTTACAGCAAAAAGAAAAAGTATCATGGACAACGAAATTATGAATATATTCCTCTTTTTAAATAATGTTTTAAATAAAAGCTTATTTTTAAAAATCTCAAATATTACAAAGATGAGTAAGAAAATTATTCCTATTCCTAAAAAGGCGAATCCTTCATAGTCGTTTGGTATAGTTCCTAAATCTGGCATTATATTAGACCAGAGTTTATTGTCATTGAAGAAAGTATTTAAGTTTGCCCTATATAGGGAATAGCCCCCGCTTCCAATACTCATACCATTTGAAAAATATCCAAAAACATATAAAGAAGAAATAAGCAATACTAAGGCTTTAAGAAAGATAGTCCATGACTCTTTAGCTTTGAATGAATTAGAATATGTTCTATATATTAAATCTAATATAAATAAACTTAGAATGATTGCTAAGATATAAGCGTTAACCAATGCAGTTAAAATTAGTAATATGGCCCAATTTCTAAATCTAAAGTTCGAAGAATAAAAAATTATAATTCCAAATATTATAAGCCAATGGGCCATGAGTGAGTAGTGCCCCCACAGCCTCCATAGAAAGGGTGGTGAAAGAACGAAAAAACAGGCTCCCATAAAAGATAAAAGCTCGTTGTTGGTGATTCTTCTCAAAAGGATTAACGACAATTGTCCTTGAAGTATAAAGCAGATTAAAATCCATATACCAAAATATTGAAACTCAAAAGGAAGAAATGCAGAAAAAGGTTTAAAAATAATCGCCATAATAGGCAAGGAATCATTTATAGCAATAGAGGATGAAAGCTCCATGCCATAACTATAATTTTCAAATATAGGGAATTGTAAAAGAGGAGTCTCTTTGAAAAATAGCCAATTAATCCAGTGCCACCCTGAGTCACCTGGTGATAGCCATTCATTGTTTATAAAATTAATCGGGGCGCCACCTGTAAAGTAAAAGAAACTAAAGAAGGAAAAAATTATTAGGTAATACTTTGCATATTTCACTACTGGCTAACCTCCGTATAATTATATAACTGGTTCGAGTTATTCTACTATAAAGTATAAAGATTTAATATTCAGTTAATTCACAATTAATTGAAACTTATTGCTCTCAATTTAATTAATAGCTAAGATATCCTATAATGCTTGCTTCAATTATAAAAAAGAAAGATACTATTTTACTGTTAGCTCTCTCCATCTTAATATTTCATCTTATTTTTGGTTTTCATCTTATTGATTTTCAAAATATATATTGGCTTCCAGATGATGCATACAATGGATTCTTAGGATGGTCATTCTATAGAGGTGAAACATTTTTCTCATTTCCATTATTCAAAATATTTAATTATGGTTCTGGCGTTGGTTCAACAATTATTTATACAGATTCATTACCTATTATGGCTATTATTTTTAAACCTTTTTCAAATTTATTACCGGTCAATTTTCAATATTTTGGCTTATGGATATTCATTTCTAGTCTACTTACGTCATTCTTCATGAATAAAATTTTAACCTACTACCGCATAGACCTTTTTTCTAAAGTAATGCTAACCACAATAATACTTTTATCACCAATAGTCCTAGAAAGATTTATCGCAGGTCATATAAATCTAATGTCGCACTGGATTATCTTGGCCGGAATTTATTTATATATAAGAAAAGAACAAAACTTTACAACTTGGCTTGTTTTAATATTAATTTCGATTCTAGTACATGGGTACTTGTTTGCTATGACAATAGCTATAGCAATTTTCACTTATATAAAAGAGTATGTAGTAAATGGAGATATAAACAAATGTTTTAAATATGTACTTATAACAATCCTATTCTCATCTATGTCTTTGTATATATTTGGTTATTTCGAAGTTCAAGCTGATGAAGTTTTTCATGGTGGGTGGGGAGGATATCGCTTAAACCTACTATCTTTTATAAATCCAATCGGGCGAAGTCTAAATTGGTCTCAACTTACAGGAGACCTTTTTACTTATAAGGCATTACAATTAGGAGATTTAATAGAAGGTTTTAATTACTTTGGGTTAGGAATACTTATAACTATTGTTGGAAGTATATATTTTGGAATTAAGACAAAATTTTATTTTATAAACAAGAAAGTTAAAGTCTTGTTTGTTTTTTCACTTATATTGCTAGTGTTTGCTCTGACAAACAAAATAGGGTTAGGAGGCAGTGAATTGTTTACCTACAATATGCCTGAAATTCTAAAGCCACTAACTAAACCCTTTAGAGCTTCTGCTAGATTTTTTTGGCCAATCTACTACTTGGTATCCATAGGATCAATAATTGTTATCTATGGCCAGCTAAAGACCAAAAATGCGATAGTTTTTATTTTTATTATTTGTTGTATACAAATAGCAGATATTTATCCAGGAATCAAGACGATTATGGCTTTTAATAGTAAAGAAAATATACAAAATATTAATAGAATGGATACTTCACAAGAGGGGCTATCTTTGATAACAAAAGATTATAATAATATAGTTTATGTATTCCCTAAATATGCAAATCAAAATTGGCGAGAACTTGCTTATTTTGCATATAAAAATAATAAAAAAACTAACTTTGGATATTTCGCAAGAAGAAATCTAAGAATACAGAAGAAGTTTATAAAAAATATTAAAGCATCCTTTGAAAGTGGAAATCTTGATAAAGACTCAATATATTACTTTAGTGACATTCAGATTTTTAATAAGTATTACGAAAAAGTTTCTTCAATAAGTGAAAAATTAATCGTTAACGATACAAATGGAATTAAACATATGATAATACTTCCCAAGAAATAATTCCTTATAATTGATTTCATGCTCAAGGACAATATAATCTAAGAATATATGATAAAAAATATCTCAAATAAATTTAATCTAATTGCAATAATAGCCTCTTTTATTTTGTCACTCTTGGCTTTTGTATATTTCTGCGATATTCGAATTCTAGATCCTAGCTTTAATAAGTGGCTAATGCCTGGTGATTCTGAGACCTACTGGCTTAACTGGTTATTCTATCAACAGTCAACAATATTTCAGATACCTATCTTTAAAAACTATAGCTATGGAATGGAGCTATCCTTGACTATTGCTCTTAATGATTCACTCCCAATAATGGCATTGATTTTTAAATTCATCCAAGGAATTCTTCCGCCGAACTCCCAATATTTCGGCGTATGGATACTGAGCTGCTTCTTTTTACAAAGCTTTTTTGCAATGAAGCTATTAAAAAATTTCTCGAATGATATTTTATTGATAATATTGTTTTCTATTTTTTTTCTTATAGCTCCAATTTTTCTTTGGAGACTTTGGGGACACTACTCTTTAATGGCCCACTGGCTAATTTTAGCATCGCTGAATATATATTTTAATAAAGAATTTAATTATATTAAATGGCTGGTCATATTCTTCTTCTCTTATTTAATTAGTGCATATATAGCAGTAATGATGTTTATCATATTTCTAACTGATCTTATTAAAAGAAAAGTTGCTAAAGAAATTGACTATAAAAAATTTGGAATCATATTGTCGATTTTCTTTTTTTCGAGTCTAGCTTGTCTCTATATCGTAGGATACATAGAACCAGGAACAAAACTAAGTACTTCAGGTTTTGGTACTTATAAGGCAAATTTGCTTACTTTTTTTGATTCTAATGATCTGTGGTCGAACATTATTAAAGATATAAACTCTATAGAAGGTGAGCATGAAGGGTTTGCCTTTCTTGGTTCTGGCGTGATATTCCTTTCTTTCATATCCATTTTTTATATAGCTCTAACAAGGTTTAAATTGAGATTACTATCTACTGTAGAACTGAAATACATATCTATTGTTTCTATTCTACTTTTCGTTTTAGCACTTTCAAACAATATGCACATAGCTGATGTTCATATAATTAAATTAGACCTTCCTAAATTTATAGAGAAATCTTTTGGTATTATAAGAGCTTCAGGCAGGATGGTTTGGATTCCTTTTTATATCATATACTTATTGCTCTTTATAATTATCGATTCATTTCACAACAAAAGAGTTTGTAAAATTTTATTAATATTCGCTTTGTTGATAGCCGTAGTGGATATAAACAAAGTTTCTAACTTATTTAGATTAAAGACTGGAGATATAGATGTTAACTATAAAAAGGTCTACTCTGGACCACAACACCATGACCAATATGATTATTGGAATCTTCAATGGAGCTCTCCAATGCAGTCAGAAGAATGGAAAGAATTCGCCAAAATCTATAAAAAAATAAACTATGTATATCCCAAAAACAGACCTGATAATTATTTTATATTAGCTCTATATGCTGCAAAAAATAATATGTCTGTAAACTTTGGTTCTTTCTCAAGAGTTAAAAAGAAGAAAGTAATAGAAGTAGTA
>JAQWMJ010000028.1:0-9379 GCA_029246845.1 Thermodesulfobacteriota bacterium | reverse complement strand
TGGCTGAGGCAATAGTTGATAAGATTAGAACTAAGATTAAGCCTTTAATAAATTTAATAAAAAACTCACTTTTAATTGATTTGATAATAAGAATACATAGAAATAGAATTATTAAAGATGATGCGAAAATTCCTATTTCTAAATTCAACCAATTTTTAAAAATTGCGGCAGTTACAAGCGTTACTCCAGCTTGAATTGTAAACATTGTACCTAGAGTTAAAACTATGTATAAATATATAGCCCAATTACCAATTTTTTTATAACCATCAAGTACGGTCTCATTCTTAACTACTGTATACCTTGTAGCAAATTCAAAAAAAGGATATTTTAGAATGTTAGCGATAATAACAACCAAGATTAAAGTATAGCCATAGGTGGCACCTGCTCTAGTAGATTGGACAATGTGTGACACTCCAATTGCAGCTGATGCCCAAAGAAGGCTGGGACCCAGAAGAGATAATTTATCTCTGATTTTTTTTAACATTTAGTTATTATATATATAATTTTTGTTAAGGTTAATATGTAAAGTAATGAATATAGATAATTCAGTATCAATTGTGGGATGTGGAATAAGTGGAATATTTGCGGCTTTAGAGCTAAAGAAATCAGGAATAGAAAATATTAAGTTGTTCGATAAGTCCCGAGGCCTAGGTGGACGTTTGGCGACAAGAAGAGCAAATGAAGGTAAGTTTGATCACGGCATACAGTATATAAGATTAGACGGAATTTCTCATTTACCAGAAATAGAAGACTTAATTAAGAATAGTATTCTAATTGAAACTAAAGTGCCCAACTTGTTTGTTGGGTATGATGGAATGACAAGTATCGCAAAATTTTTGGCAAAAGATCTAAATATTTATAAAGAGTTTAAACTATTAAGCATTGGTGATGGACCAGATTCGATGGAAATGAGTTTCGAGAATGGAGAGAAGATTAACACTGAGTCTTTAATATTATCCTCGCCTATCAAGCAATCAATAGAAATCTTAGAAAGAAGTAGTGTTAAGATTAGTCAACCCAAGCTTGATTCTATTAAAAAACTTGAATATTACCCCACAATAATTATCATGGTTGAGTCTGAGAGCCCAATTAATTTAAATAATGAGTTTATTACGGAGTGTTCAGAGGGTTTGTTTAGTTCAATTACTGACAACTTCACAAAAGGAATTTCGAAAAAAGAAAACTTCTATACTTTAGTATGTTCCCATGATTTTAGCAGCAAGAACTTTGAAAAGGATTATGATTATATTAATTCTCATTTACAGGCTGAATTAAATATTATGTTTAAGGGTGAATATAATATACTTTCAAATCATAAATGGAGATATTCTACTCCTAAGGATTTTTATTTATCTGACGATTCTCTTCAAATAAGTTCAAACAGTTTTATAGGTATGTGTGGAGATATATTCACTAATGGTAAATTTGATGGAGCAATTAAGTCTGGTATATCCATCGCTAAGAAGCTCCTAATAAAATGAGATTTAATAATATTAAGCTTTCTGCAGGGATACTATATATAAGCCTGATAGTTTCAGTTGTTATTCTGGGATTATATTTTAATATTGCAAATCTTTTGACTACTTATTATGGTGACACTCTTGAGAGTGTATACGTTTACTTTTTCTTTTTTTTAATATTAACACTCCCTTTTGATATATTGGCAGATAAGAAACTTAACTCACCTAGGGACAGCAGTTCATTAAAGATAATAGTGTCGAATGTCTTACTTTATTTATTTCTTATTTTTTTTGTAAATATAATTCATTTTGTATATAACACAGAAAATTTACTTCTAGCATTCATAAGCTCCATGTTGTTACAGCTATCTTTAATTGGACTTCAAGAAATTGCAATAATCTTGGTTCCTAACAAATATGAAGAGACGCGTAATAATTCTTCTCTGTTAATTATTAAGAATGCGCCAACATACATGACGATGAATATTGTCAGAACATTAAAAGGGGCAAAAATAATAGTTCCGGGCCATTGGAAAGAGCAGAAAGAAAAGAATTATCATTTTCACTTAAAAAGATTTGAGCTTATCAGAGACCTGAAAGTTGATTTAGAATCTATTTTTTCTAGTATCCTAATAAATTCCATATTATTTACGATTATATTCTACTATTATTCAAGCAACAATATCAGTACAACGACATACGTAATAAATCTTTCTCTATTATCAAACTTAATTTCATTTATATATATCCTGGTACTTCCGAGGCTAAGTCAAAATGGTATTTCCAATATTGATGCTGTCATGAAAGCTGTAGATTTGAATCTTTTCAAAGAAAATTTAGAAATATTTGAAAGCAATCAGGATAAAAATAAAGCAAGGGGTAAAATCACTGAAACAATCTTCTATCCTATTCCATCAATAAAAACTAGGGTTGATTCTGGGGATCAAAAGAAATTTGGCTTATCAAATATATCAAGGCTAATTATATTCTTTGCTTCTTTTAATCTATCTATAATTTTCAAAGGAGTCCATGGCAATGCCGGAAAACCAGAGAATTGGCTATTCCCACCCTCTGAATGAAAAAGATATATGACAATATTATAATTGGATGTGGGATTACGGGTCTAACAATTGCCAAGCTTCTAAGTATAAAAAATATTGATTATCTAATAATAGACAAAAATAGTTCCCCTGGTGGGAGAGTCTCAACAGATAATACAACTGATTATAGTCTTGATCATGGGTTTCAAATCTTACTTGAGGATTATCCGAACTTAAAGATGTTCCCAGAGATAATTGATTCTTCCTTTAAAAAATTTAAATCGGGTTTTATTATTAAAAAAAATGGTAATTTATACACCGTACTTAACCCATTAAAAAATATTAGGGCTTTGTTTATTCAAAATACTTTCCCAGGATTTACTTTAAAAGATAAAGTTCTATTGGTAAAACTAATACTTTTGAGCAAGAATTATGAGAATGAGAACGTTCCTGTGAAGAGCTTTCTTAAAAACTTCGGTTTTAGTCACATCTTCATTGATGACTTTTTTGTGTCATTCTTCAAAGGTGTTTTTTTAGACAAAAATCTCAATGTTCCTCTAAAATATTTTCTTTTTATCTTTAATTTATTTTCTAAAAGCAATATCAGCATCCCAACTAACGGTATCAATCAGATAGTACAAAAGATTATTGCTCAATTAGATTCTTCAAAACGTAATCTAAACAAAGAGGTTGTTAGTATAGGAGCCAACAGCATTAAAACAAAAGATGGTGAATCTTTTTACTTTAAGAAATTATTTTGTACAGATTCTAAGGTTGAAAAATTAATAGATAAAGAGTTCAATCAAAACTTCTTTAAAGACATATCCTACAATAGTACTCAATGTTTCTATTTTCTAGCAGATATAAAAGATGTTGATGATAGTTTTATATATTTATCACCTGAATCAGATAATATTTCCAATATCTCTTTGCAGAAAGTAGAAAATGAGAAATTCCTTATTTCAGTTTCATGCTTATCCATGGAAACATCAAAAGATACTATTGAAAAAGAAATTTTAAGTTACTTTAATAATATGAAAAGTATTAAGTTTCTTAAAACATTTAAAATTCAGAATGCTTTGCCTTCAAATCCTAAGTTCTTCAATTTCCAAGAGAAATCTTTTTACCGCTATACTAATAACATTTACTTTGCTGGTGACTTTCTTTCGTACCCATGTTTGAACGGATCTATTCAATCTGGAATTAATCTAGTGGAGTCTTTAGAAAGTTGAGCTTCATATTACTCTTTTATTCTAATTTAATAATTTCCTCAATCCTTTTAGGTCTTATTTTAGTAATACAGTTTGTCCACTATCAATCTTTTAAATTTGTGGATCCAGTAGAATTCGTTAAATTTCATACATTCCATGTAAAAAATATTTCCTTCCTTGTTCTTCCTTTGATGATTGCAGAAGCTGCAACAGCAATAATTATATGCTATTCCTACTTCTCTATTCTTCCGCTAATCAATTTGCTAATAGTTGCTCTTATCTGGATTACAACATTCCTTTTTCAAGTTCCCAGTCACAACAAACTTTCCACTGGTAAATCAATACCTGAAATAGAAAAACTAATTGCAGGAAATCTAATTAGAGTTTACTTGTGGTTATTCAAAGTAATAACTGCGACTCTGATAATATTATAATTGTATTGTAAGAATCTCGCTCCAATTAGTTGTGTAGCTTTGGGACTTCCTCTCTCTCTTCATAAGCCAATCACGCGACATTCCTGTGCTAGCATATTTTAACATATCTCTACCATAAGAAGCATTGAGTCTATCAAGTACTCGCATAAGGTTCGTATCTTTGGCTATAGAGGCAACATCATCTTCTAATGAATATTGCTTTGAAGCAGAACTCTCGAGGCCAGAAAGAAAAATATGAGCCTTTTTATACCCTGGGCCTTTCTTAAATATTGATTCTAAAATTCTTTTTCCAGAGCTGACCAATTTTGATGTTGAATCAGTTGAAGAAATAAGTGATTCAGTTTTAACAAAAAAACTGTAAGATTCTTTTTGACTAAAGCGATTTGTGGAAAGAGCAACTGTAATAGTTGAGCAACTTGAGCCTTGAAGCCTGAGTTTCTCAGCGGCTCGAGAGATATATGCTGAGACTGCCTCCTGAAGCACATCTAATGTATATACAAGGCTCCCAAAAGCCCTAGAAGTTGTAATTTGTCTCTTATTATCAGGAATAGAGTCAATACTAAGACATCGAACCCCATTAAGCTCTAAGATAGTACGAACAATATTTACGCTACCGAGACTTCTGGCTCTTTTATGATCAAGGACACTTAGTTGATATGCATCATATATACCTTTCAAAAAGAATTTCTTTTCCAATCTCCGACCTACCCCCCAAACTGATCCTACCTTAACCTCTCTTAAGGCGTTTGTGAAATCTTTAGAGTCACACAAGCAGTGAACGCCTAAATTTTTTTTTGCTTTTCTTCCCGCTAGTTTAGCTAAAGTCTTTGTTGTGGAGACGCCTATAGATACTGGTATCCCAGTCCATTTTAAGATTTTACTTCTCAAAGAAATAAGCTCCTCATGTAGGTTCTCGACTGACACTGCCTCAATAGAAACAAAAGCTTCATCTATTGAGTAAACTTCTACATCTTGAAAGTGATTTTTAATTATGCTCATCACTCTATTTGACATATCCGCGTACAAGGTATAGTTAGATGAAAAAACTTTTACCGACTCTTTTTTAATAATATCCTTACACTTAAATAGTGGCTCTCCCATCTTTATTCCAGCCATCTTAGCTTCAGCAGACCTAGCGATAACACATCCATCATTATTAGAAAGAACAACAACCGGCTTGTTTTTTAATGATGGACTAAACACGCGCTCACAAGAGACATAGAAGTTATTACAATCAATTAAAGCTATATATGTACCCATATTAATCAGACCTTATGTATTACGTAAGTCACAACTCCCCATATGTCAAAATCTGTCTCCTCTGTAACTTCTATAGGGCTAAACTCCTCATTCTCAGGATTCAGGAAGACCTTACCTTTGGCAAGCCAGATTCTTTTAACTGTTAATTCTCCATTAATATGAGCAATGACTACGCTCTTATCCTTTGCCTCTACTGCCTTATCGACCACTAAAGTGTCCCCTGAGTTTATTCCAGCATTAACCATGGAATCTCCTTCAACTTTTACAAAAAAAGTCGCTGAAGGATTTTTTATCAAAAGCTCATTCAAATCAAGATTCTTTTCAATATAATCATCTCCTGGTGAGGGGAATCCCGCCTGGACTCTTGCTATAAACATTGGATACTTCTCCTTGCTGCCAGTATAGGAGCTAATATCCGATATATTAGATTTTATCTTTGGGAATACCATCAACAGTATTATACCAAATATTTATTTACTCATTCGCGCCTTAATAAAAAATCTTATTGAAGCAATAAAATAAGGGAAAAGGACTATAAACATTGTTGATCTAAATAAAACAGCAACCGGTCTATTTACGCTTTCACAAGTAAGTATGTCAGCGCAAGACAACAAGAGGGGAAGTTCTTTTATTCCGTTCCAACATACCGCCAAGCCTAAGACCGTTAACATCACAGCGATATGTATAGCCATCCTCTGTTTATTTGTGTAGCAGGCTATTAAACCTAAAATAAATATTAATGATCCTAAAATTATAGGAATTAATACCGTAAATGTTTCATACAAATAATATCCCAATCCGCCAAGAAGAATTAAGAGTAAGCCAGTAACTTTAGTAAATAAAACCATAAGAATCTCCTTCGTTTTAAACCATAGTAGTAAATATAAATAATAAATCTGTAAAAATCACTTATATTATCTCAAAGATAGTTCAACCAGAGCTAGACCCAACCTCCTAAGATCATTACCTATCCCTAAATTCTTTTCGGAGTTGGCACCTTCTATATCAATTTCTAAAATATTTGGGTGACCAATCAGAATTATATTCTCAGGAAGTTGAAATTTAACAGTTCGAGGAAATGAATATTGAGTCTTAGGGCTACTAAATATCAATGAACCAATCGGGGTTTTGTTTAGAATAAAATTAGCAGTAATTTTTTGATTTTGATCATTAATAAATACATCATTAATTTTTAAAGTTATATTGGAATATCCGTCAAATTTTGCGTCCTCAGGAACAAAAGCAATAGTAACCTTTTCACTTTTTGTCCATGCTCCCCAATGATTGAATGTGTCTATGCCGCTGAAAAAAATCCAATCTGTATCTGTAATAATATTGCCGTTTATATATGTAGGATAAAATCTGATATCTTTGTATTTTTTTATATTTTCTCCATTCTTAAAGAAAGAAATAGGTGTCGTTTTACCTCTACTTTGTGAAATCAAAGATAAAATACCAGATTCTCTATCATATTTTGGTACCATTTTATGATAATTCTTTATCTGTGTCTCATGTCTACTAGGGCTCATATAATAGAAATATCGCTGCCTATTCTTTAATTCTTTTTTACTAAAAATATCTACCCCTTCAATGTCTTTCAAATTATCAATTCCAAGTTGGCCCATAATAGTTGGGAAAATATCTAATAATTGTGTAGGGGCACTAGAGACCTCCATATCTCCCCTACGAAAAAAAGGCTTGATCATAAGTAGTGCTCTGGCTTTCGATTCTAAAACGGTTAATTTATGCATTGCTATCGAACTATCGAATGGTGAGTCATCAGCACTATCCATATTCGTTACAAAGGAACTGCCTTGGTTTTCTAGCAGTTGGCCTGCGAAAGATGATCCATGATCGCCATGAATTATAATTAACGAATCATCATAACGGTCTAGGCTTTTTAATTTACCAATGAACTCTTCTACAAGCATCATTGCACACTCAAGTTGTCGATAGTATCTCTTTGCTAATGGAAATTCAGGCTTCTCTTCGATAGTACATTCTGGGGAGCTCACATACCCATCATGGAGTATAGAGTTAAGTGAAAATACATACTGATTTGCATCCGTATAATAATCAATATCCGTTATCATATCTTTGAATAATAGTATCCCTGACAATGCCGCTGTTCCATCTTCTATGGTTAAGGCTATGTCCATATCATGTTCGGGATTTAGTTTTTGAAAAAAGCTTTTGCCTAGTCTCTTTCCAAAAATTAGAGATTCATTTGTTAAGAAATTTGGAGCTACCTTAGCTAGCCATATTCTCGTAAATTCGACTATAGATAGATGTTCGGCACCATTATACTTTTTTAACAACTCGGGTACCGCGATTATTTCATCAAAATACTTACTTCTATGTGGGGCATTGCTATTATGGATTAATTTATATCCAAGTTGTTTTAATTCTCTGAATAATCCCTCATCATATTTTTTTAACCATTTATCAAATCTACCGTTTAAATGGGTCGTACTGGTCAAAAAACTAGGTAAAGAGAGCATAGTACTATGATAGTTTGCTATATTTTTTTCGAATAAAGTAAAACCAGCGAGCTTCTTTCTAACTTCAGGATTGTTATTTATATAACGCAAAAAATAATCTGTTTGCATTCCATCAATATGGAAATGATATATATTATATAATTTTGATTTATTATGGGTTGTGTCTTGATTGCCTTTTGATCCAAAAGAATTGCCTTGAAATATAAAGCAAGATATGACTAGACCTAAACCTAGAAAGTATATAGGTCTAGTAATTATATAAATCCACTTTTGATTTTTCCTTAAGAAAAAGAAAGAAAACAATAATACCAGAACTGTAACAATTGATTCTAATAAAGTATAGAGTAATGGCTCGTTGCTATAAATACTGCTTCCATCTAACAAACCAAGTTGAACGGGTGACAGCATATCGTTAAGTAATATAATTAAACCAAAGGAGAAAGTGGCATAAGTAAATATTAAGGCATATTTACTAGAAATTTTATTTATCAAGTAATATACAGAGAATAGAAGGACTAGGCTTCCTAATCCTAGAACTAAGAAAAATAAAACCGGATAATAATCATAATTCCATTGATTGCTATTAAATAAATACAAAGTGCTTGGAATAAAAACAAAAGTGACCAAACTAAAAAAGGCTAATAGATGTATTGCTTGCTTATATCTCATTTTACATTTTTAATAATTAATTTCTCTAATTCTTTCGCACCAACTCTATCAGCATAATGTAAATTATAAACTGCATTATTACTTAGCTGGGCATAGTCCTGACTAGTATAGCCTTCCAATAATTCATTAATGATTAATTTTATATCTTGTAGCTTGTCCAGAGAAATAATGGTTCCTATTTTAGAACGAATAGACACCTCTAGAGGCTCAATCCCTATCTCTTTATAGTCTATATTATTAATTTTTTTTGGTACCTCAATGAACAAAACAGGCTTCTTGAAGCCTAAAGCGTAATCTAAAGCAGCTCCTGACCAGTCGCTAATCATTAGACTTGATTCATGCAATGATTTATAGCTGGAAATTCTTTCTTCTAAGTGAAAGAGTGGGTTTACTCTATGTTTGTTAACAATTTCTTGAACCTTATTATTTGCTAATTTTATTGTTTGAGGGTGCGGGCGCAGCGTTACCTTGAATCCATTTTTTAACAACAAATCAACCAAGCTAGATCCAATAGTCTCAACAATTCCGTTTTCACCCCAAGATGGTGCAATAAGAACATGTTTTGGTAATTCTATAGACTTATTTTTTGCCATATGTTGATAATCTAACTCCAAAATAGAATCTAGGCGGCTATACCCATGCTCTACAATGTTCTTATTGGGTTGATTATAAGTTTGCTCTATAGCTCTTAACTCTTTTTTATGATGTGGTCCAGCACAAAAAATAGTTTGAAAATGCTCAAATGCATCCTTACGGTAAGCCATATGAAGACTTACCAGAGAATGTTGTACGTAAACATAATGA
>JAQWMJ010000004.1:0-8389 GCA_029246845.1 Thermodesulfobacteriota bacterium | reverse complement strand
TAAAAACGGTTCTGTAGTTTTAGCCGCGATTACTAGTTGTACAAATACCTCAAATCCATATGTAATGATTACAGCTGGATTAGTTGCAAAAAAAGCTAATGACTTAGGCTTAAAGGTTCCTTCATATGTAAAAACAAGTTTGGCACCTGGCTCTAAGGTCGTAGTAGACTATCTGGAAAATGCAGGATTGCTTGATAGCCTTGCCCATATTGGATTTAAAACTGTCGGTTTTGGATGCACAACATGTATAGGAAATAGCGGACCGTTGCCTACTGAAGTTGGAGACGTTATAACTAATAACGATCTTCATGTAGCTGCCGTCTCAAGCGGTAATAGAAATTTTGAAGGAAGAGTGCATCCGCTAATTAGACTTTCTTACCTAGGTTCACCTCCTTTGGTTGTAGCTTATGCTTTAGCTGGGACTATTGATATAGATTTCTATAATGAAAAAATAGGAATTGCGCCTAATGGACAAGACATATACTTAAAAGATATATGGCCAAGTAACGATGAAATAAGAGAAACTGTTCATAATTCAATCCTCCCAAACACTTTTATTAACAGATATAGCAATATTTTTGTTGGAGACGATAGTTGGGAGTCTATTTCAATACCCGATGGTTCCATTTATGAATGGAGCGACAAGTCAACTTATATTCAAAAACCTGGATTCTTTGATGAGTTTTCTTCTGATCTTCCTGAAATTGAAGATATTAAAAATGCCAGGGTTCTTGCATACTTGGGGGATTCAATTACAACTGATCATATTTCTCCTGCAGGTTCTTTTACTGAAGAAACACCTGCTGGTAGATATTTGACAGATAGAGGAGTTGAACTAAAAGATTTTAATAGCTATGGTTCTCGAAGAGGAAACCATGAAGTTATGATGAGAGGAACATTCGCTAATATTAGAATAAAAAATAAACTTTTAAATAATATAGAAGGTGGATTTACCAAGTTTTTTGACACAGATGAAACTATGTCGATCTATGATGCAGCAATGAAGTACAAGGAGTCTAACACCGATCTTATAGTAATTGCAGGAAAAGAATATGGAACAGGTAGTTCAAGGGATTGGGCTGCAAAAGGATCTATGCTTCTGGGTGTTAAGGCTGTAATCACAGAAAGTTTTGAAAGAATACATAGGAGTAATCTTGTTGGAATGGGGGTTCTACCGTTACAATTTAAAGAAAATGAGAGCGCAGAGTTTCATAATATTCAAGGTGATGAAGAATTTTCAATTTCAGGGTTAGCAGAAAGATTAGAACCTTTATCTAAAATCATGCTTAATATTATCGATCAGAAAGGGAATAAAAGACAAGTTGAATTGATATGTAGACTAGATTCTGTAGTTGAAGTTGATTATTTTTATAATGGCGGCATCTTGCAAACTGTTCTTCGTCAAATGCAGAAAGCAAATTAATTATTGATTTTTCCTGTTTTTTTATTATATTTTCTAGTGAAACAATTCAAGGAGATAAATACATGTCATACATAAAAATACCTACGGAAGGAACTAAAATTACCATAAATAAGGACGGGACTTATAATATTCCTGATAACCCAATAATTACTTTTATTGAAGGGGACGGAATAGGTCCAGATTTGTGGAGAGCTTCAGTTAGAGTTTTTGATGCTGCTGTTGAAAAAACATTTAGTGGTAGTAAAAAAATTGTTTGGGCAGAAGTCTATGCTGGAGAAAAAGCATTAGAGATTACCAAAGAGTGGCTACCGAAAGAAACAACAGATGTCATTAGCGAATACCTTATTTCTATAAAAGGTCCATTAACAACCCCAGTTGGTGGTGGGATTAGAAGTTTAAATGTTGCATTAAGGCAAATAATGGACTTATATGCTTGCGTGAGACCTGTAAGGTGGATTAACGGTACACCTTCACCAGTTAAAAGCCCTCAAAAAATGGATGTTGTTTTATTTAGGGAAAATACAGAGGATGTTTATTCTGGTGTAGAGTTCGAAAGTGGAACAGATGAAGCAAATCAATTAATAAAATATCTTCAGGATAGTTTAGGTGCAAACATTAGAGACTTGTCAGGTGTTGGAATTAAGCCAATTAGTGCATTTGGAACCAAAAGATTAGTAAGAAAGGCAATTCAGTACGCAATTGAGAATAATCGTAAGACTGTAACTTTAGTTCATAAAGGAAATATTATGAAGTTTACTGAAGGAGCATTCAAAGATTGGGGTTATGAGTTAGCGAGAGAAGAGTTTCCCGATCAAACAATATCTGAAGATGAGCTATGGGATAAATATAATGGTAAAGCTCCTGAGGGAAAAATTGTAATTAACGACAGAATTGCTGACAATATGCTTCAGCAAATTTTAACAAGAACAGATGAATATGACGTATTAGCATTACCAAATCTAAACGGAGATTACATGTCAGATGCTTGCGCCGCTCAGATTGGCGGACTAGGTTTAGCGCCTGGTGCTAACATTGGAGACGAAATAGCTCTTTTTGAAGCAACACATGGGACTGCTCCTAAATATGCAGGCCAAGATAAAGTTAACCCCGGTTCTGTAATACTTTCTGGAGTTATGATGTTTGAGCATATGGGTTGGAAAGAAGTTGGAAATCTCATAGTCAAAGCAATGGAAAAAACAGTTCTAGATAAAGATGTTACTTACGATTTAGAAAGACAAATTGAAGGTGCAAATTTACTAAAGTGTTCTGAATTTGGGGACGCTATAATTAAAAATATGGACAAAGTTTAGTCTTAGGTGGTTTAAAAAAAGTTGTCTAGTCTTCCAAAAATTTCAGTCATAGGTGCTGGTAATGTGGGCTCTTCTGCTGCATATAGAGCATTAGAGCTAAATTTAGCAAATGTTGTCTTGTTAGATATTGTCGATGGTCTACCACAAGGAAAGGCCTTGGATATGACACAGATGCTTTCAGTAACAGGCTCTTCATCTAGAATAATTGGAACTACTGATTATTCTGAGACAAAAGATTCTGATATAGTAATTATTACATCTGGCTTAGCAAGAAAGCCTGGTATGAGTCGTGATGATCTGATCAATACAAACACTAAAATAATAAAAGATGTAACTGAAAAAGTAGTCCAACATTCACCAAACTGCATCATTATTGTTGTCACTAACCCACTTGATGCTATGACATATGTTTCATATAAAGTGAGTGGTTTTCCAAAAGAAAAGGTTATTGGAATGGCAGGGGTTTTAGACGCATCAAGGTTTAAAGCTTTTCTTTCTTTAGAGCTAGACGTTGCAGTATCTAAAATTGATACTTTAGTATTAGGTGGGCATGGAGATGATATGGTGCCACTTAAAAACTATACTTCTGTTTCTGGTGTCCCTATAGGTCAATTAATCAAAAGTAAAAGATTAGAAGAGATTATTCAAAGAACAAGAGACGGTGGTGCTGAAATTGTAAAATTACTCAAAACAGGAAGTGCTTTTTATGCGCCAGGTGTATCTGCAATTGAAATGGCGGAGTCTATTCTAAAAAATCAGAATAAAATACTTCCTTGTTGTATATACGCTGAAGGACAATATGGAATAGTTGACCAATTCTTAGGACTACCCGTTATACTATCTTCTAAAGGGGTTGAAAAAATTATTGAAATTGAATTAACAAAGGAAGAACAGCAAGAATTAGCGGTTTCAGCTTCACATGTTAATGAACTTTGTAATTTTATTAATGAATCAGGTTTAATTTAGGTAGGGTTTTATGGATCAAATTAATTTTCTTAAAATTTCCTCTGTATTAAAAAAAATCATTATAGCTGTAACTGGTTTATCTCTTTTTCTATTTCTTATAATTCATCTTTTAGGCAACATAACTCTTTTTACTGGCAACCCACCAGGAAGAGATTTCAATCAATACGCACACTTTTTAGAATCTTTTGGTATTTTATTTACGATTGCAGAATTAGGCCTATTGGGTTTTTTTATGCTTCACCTTTCAACTGCTTTATATTCGAATTTTATTAATACCTCAGCAAGAAATAGTAGGTACGCTGTTAGTTCTTTTGCAGGCGGCAAGAGTAAGAAGACTTATGGTTCTCAAACTATGGTTCTAACCGGGGTCATTTTAATGGCTTTTTTAATATGGCATGTTTTACAATTTAGACTTGGAATATATTATGATACTACTTATTTAGACTTCAATAATGGCCAGCCGATAAGAGACTTGTATAAAAATGTTACTGAAGAATTTACTAATATTTGGGTTGTTGCAGGTTACTCAGTTGCAATGACAATGCTTTCTTTACATTTAGGCCATGGTTTTTGGAGCTCCTTTCAATCTTTAGGAGTCTATGGAAAGAATTTTACCAGGATTACTTACAGTATAAGTTATTTATTAGGTACAATTATAAGTGTAGGGTTTTTGTTAATCCCTATATATATTTATTCAATCAATTAGTAGGTTTTAAATGGCTGGAACATTACCTGAAAAAGAATTTGTCGAAAGCGTCTCTAAGCTTGATGGAAGAATTCCGTCTGGTGACTTAGAAGACAAATGGGATAAATATAAATCTAGTATGAAGATTGTAAATCCTGCAAATAAAAGAAAGTTCAATATTATTGTAGTAGGTACAGGCCTAGCTGGAGGTTCTGCTGCAGCTACCTTAGCTGAGTTGGGTTATAACGTTAAGTCTTTCTGTATACAAGACACACCAAGAAGAGCACATAGTATCGCTGCTCAGGGTGGAATTAATGCCGCTAAGAATTATCAAAATGATGGAGATAGTGTGCATAGACTTTTTATTGATACAATTAAAGGTGGTGATTATAGAGCTAGAGAAGAGAATGTTCATAGACTAGCTGAGATTAGCACAAATATTATTGATCAATGTGTTGCTCAAGGTGTTCCTTTTGCCAGAGATTATGGTGGATTATTAACTAATAGGTCGTTTGGCGGCTCCCAAGTATCTAGAACTTTTTATGCCAGAGGACAAACCGGACAACAGCTCTTATTGGGAGCTTACAGTTCAATGATGAGACAGGTTGCTAAGCAGCAAATTGAGATGTTTCCCAATAGAGAGATGTTAGACGTCGTCACAGTTGATGATAAAGCTAGAGGAATTGTCGTCCGAAATCTTAAGACCGGTGAGCTTGAGACTCATTCTGGTGATGCTGTATTGCTTTGCACCGGCGGTTTTGGAAATGTTTATTTCTTGTCAACTAATGGAAAAGCATCCAACGCTTCTGCTGCATGGAGGTGTCATAAAAAAGGTGCATTCATGGCTAATCCATGTTTTGCGCAAATTCATCCAACATGTATTCCGACTTCCGGTGAGTATCAGTCTAAGTTAACTTTAATGTCCGAAAGTTTGAGAAATGATGGAAGAGTTTGGGTTCCAAAGAGTAAAGATGATAAAAGGTTACCTGCAGATATTCCAGAATCTGATAGGGATAATTTTCTAGAAAGAATGTATCCTGCCTATGGGAATCTTGTTCCTAGAGATGTTGGTTCAAGGGCTATTAAAAAAATGTGCGACGAAGGTAAGGGTTTAGATCCTACGGGACGTGCTGTTTATCTTGATTTTGGAAGCGCCATTGATAGACTTGGTAAGAAAAATATTTCTGACAAGTATGGCAACTTATTTGATATGTATGAAACCATAACTGGCGATAGTCCATATTCCACGCCTATGAAAATATATCCTGCAATTCATTATATTATGGGTGGCTTGTGGGTAGATTACGATTTAATGAGTACAATTCCAGGATTGTTTGTTCTTGGTGAAGCTAATTTTTCCGACCACGGTGCAAACAGGCTTGGAGCTAGCGCTTTAATGCAAGGACTAGCTGATGGATATTTTGTTATCCCAAACACACTTGGAAATTATTTAGCTAATACTAAACTTGAACCAGTAAGTACTACCTCTGAGGAATTCAAAGAAGCCAAAAATGATTCCAAAGAAAAAACTGAAGAACTGCTTAGCATTAAAGGCTCTTCTACTGTTTTAGAGATACATAGAGAGCTTGGTGGAGTAATGTGGGACCTTGTGGGAATGGCTAGAACTAAGGAATCACTACAGGAAGCCTTAGATAAAATTCCCAAGATAAAAGATAAGTTTTGGAATGATTTATACTTGTCTGGCGAATCTAATACTCTAAATAAGCAATTAGAACAAGCAGGCAGATTAGCAGACTTCCTAGAACTCGGAGAATTGATGGCCTTAGATGCACTAAATAGGGAAGAATCATGTGGAGCTCATTTTAGAGAGGAATTCCAGACAGAAGAAGGGGAGCCTCTAAGGAATGATGATAAATATGCTTATGTCTCAGCCTGGGAATATAATGAGACAAATATCCCTATTTTACATAAAGAAAATTTAGATTATAAGTTTGTTAAGATGACACAAAGGAATTATAAATAATGTCGGAAGTTATTAGTTTAAATTTACAGGTTTGGAAACAGTCGTCCGAAGATGACCCTGGTTCTTTTGAATTCTATTCTGTAAAGGACATATCAATCCATATATCTTTTTTAGAAATGTTGGATGTAGTAAATGAAAATCTTCAGAAAGAAGGGAAACAGCCTATCGCTTTTGATAGTGACTGTAGAGAGGGTATTTGTGGGACTTGTGGTTTTATTATTGATGGAATTGCCCATGGACCACTCGCCAAAACAACTGTTTGTCAGTTGCACATGAGACATTTTGAAAATGGACAGACCCTAGTTATCGAACCTTTTAGAGCAACCCCATTTAAAGTTGTTAAAGATTTGGTTGTTGATAGAGGCTCCTTCGACACTATTATTCAGGCCGGTGGATATGTTACAGTTAGTACTGGAAATGCTCCAGATGCTAATAATATATTGATAGCAAAGGATAACGCAGAGGATGCTTTTGATTCTGCTGCTTGCATAGGTTGTGGCGCATGTGTTGCCTCTTGCCCTAATGCTTCAGCTGCACTTTTTACAAGTGCTAAAATCTCGCATCTTTCACACTTACCCCAGGGTAAGATAGAGGATGATCAGAGAGTTAAAAATATGGTTGAGGCAATGGATGACGAGGGTTTTGGTAATTGCTCAAACCATGCAGAGTGTGAAGCTGTTTGCCCTAAAGGCATATCAATCTCAAATATAGCTTTAATGCGAAGAAACTTAATTAAAACAATTTTATAATTTAATTACAAGGAGACAATATGAATATTCATGAATATCAAGCTAAAGATTTATTTCGTAAATTTAATGTAGCAACGTCTGAAGGTAAAGTTTTCGAAAATGAAAATGATGCTGAAGAATATGCTAAATCATTAGATGTAGAAGAGTATGTTGTTAAAGCTCAGATACATGCTGGAGGAAGAGGAAAAGGTGGAGGAGTTAAGTTGGTGAAGACTCCAGGGGAAGTAAAAGAAATGGTGAAATCGATGTTAGGTATGACATTGATAACACATCAAACCGGACCAGAAGGTAAATTAGTTAATAAAGTGTATGTTGAAGCGGCTTCAAATATTAAAAAGGAATATTATTTGTCCTTTGTTACTGATAGAGCCACAGAAAAAAATGTGATAATCGCAAGCCCAGAGGGAGGAGTTGATATTGAAAAAGTTGCGGAAGAGACACCAGAAAAACTTTTAACTCAGCCTATAGACCCTGTTGTTGGTATACAGCCTTTTCATATAAGAAAAATAGGTTATTTCTTAGGTTTCGATAAAGGTCAACTAAAACAATTAGGTCCTTTGATTCAAGGTATGTATAACCTGTTTGTTGAAACTGATTGTAGCCTTGTTGAAGTTAATCCTTTAATAGTTACAGATAAGGATGAGGTTAAGGCACTTGATGCAAAAATTAATTTTGATGATAATGCTGAATTCAGGCATAAAGAGTACAAAGATCTTCACGATCCAACAGAAGAAGAGCCTTCTGAGTTAGAAGCAAAAGAGTGGGGATTTAGTTTTGTTAAGCTTGACGGTAATATAGGATGTCTAGTAAATGGAGCAGGTCTTGCTATGTCTACAATGGATATAATTAAGCACCATGGTGCTGAACCGGCAAACTTCCTTGATGTTGGGGGTGGTGCAACAGTTGAGCAGGTCACTCAAGCCTTCAAAATGATTCTCAGAGATGAAAATGTTAAGGCAATTCTTGTTAATATTTTTGGTGGAATAATGAAGTGTGACACTATCGCTAATGGAATTATGGTTGCAGCTAAAGAGGTAGGAATAAAAGTTCCACTAGTTGTTAGATTAGAGGGTACAAATGTTGAATTAGGCAAGAAAATGTTAGAAGAGTCTGGTTTAAACATTGCTACAGCTACAACAATGAAGGATGCTGCTTTAAAGGTTGTAGAGTTAATATAAGTCTATTGACATTTATCCTTTAATGATTAACTTCTAAGCAAGATTGTTATAGGAGATAGTTTTTTATGGGAAAAGTAATAGGAATTGACTTAGG
>JAQWMJ010000001.1:0-21483 GCA_029246845.1 Thermodesulfobacteriota bacterium | reverse complement strand
ACAGCATCAGAATAAAAATGCAGCTATGAAGATTCTTTCATCAAAGCTTTATGACTTAGAATTAGAGAAGATAAAAACCAAAGAGGAAAAGGTAAATTCTCAAAAAAAAGAAATAGGATGGGGAAGCCAAGTACGGTCCTACATTCTTCACCCTTATAGGATGGTTAAAGATCATAGAACTGATACAGAAATAGGAGATGTGGACTCTTTCTTAGATGGTAGCTTTCAAGATTTAATAGAGAAACTTCTCTCATCTGAAAAATAGTTAAGGATACAAAATTATTAATCTGATTTATAATATATAGTATGATTTTTGGTGTCCTTGCAAAGCCTAGTCTTAAGAATTTTCAAAAGGTTCAAAAAACCTTAGAAAGATTCCTTCGTAATAGAAACTCTAAAATTTTAATTGAAGAATCATTAAAAGAAAAGAATGATTCTTCCTTTGATTATGCTTCAAAGAATGAGTTAATTAAAAAATCAGATGTGCTGATTGTTTTAGGTGGGGATGGAACCTTGCTGCATATAGCAGAAGATGCGGCAAAAAATAAAAAACCTGTGATAGGTATAAATTTAGGAAATCTCGGCTTTCTTACTGAGGCGCCAATAAGTAAATTAGAAAATTTATTAGACGAATTTTTTGAAGATAATCTTGTCTTAGATGTTAGAGAACTTCTACAGGCAAAAATAATAAAATCTAACAAGTTACTTTTTAAAACTAGATTTTTGAATGATGTGGTAATAAACAAAGGAGCATTAGCAAAAATTATTAATTTAGACCTATTTATTGATAAATCTCTAGTCTCTAATATACGTGCGGATGGAATTATTTTTTCTTCACCTACAGGTTCAACGGCATACTCTATGTCAGCCGGAGGTCCCATTGTCACACCTTCCCTACCATTGGTAATTGTAACCCCAATTTGTCCTCATACTTTATCAAATAGGCCGCTGGTTATATCTAATAAATCTGTAATTAATGTTCGAATAGACTCTTTGAATTCGCCTGTTTTTACTACTTTTGATGGAAATTATAGTATGGAAATGGAAGCAGGTTTTGAATTAGAAATTTCGAAGTCCACACTAAAGTTGAAACTTTTAAGATCAAGAAAAACAGAATATTTTAATGTCTTAAAGGATAAGTTGATGTGGAGCAATAACTATGGAAGAAAATAAAAGAGATCTGTTTCTTCACGATTGGGTTCTGGAAGAAATTAAGGCGCAATATTCTAAAGAATTTAATGAAATTAAAATAAACAAATTTGGTATAGAAGATAGTCAAATTGATGGACTATTTCCAGATGTTATTTTTGGTAATTATGGACAAACTGTTATGTTAGGTGAAGTTGAAGTAGATTCAACTATTAATAGCGAATCAATTGAAAGATGGAAGTTGATTCAGAATCTAGGTATTAGTCTTATCATCTTCGTACCCAAAGTAAAATTGAAAATTGTTAGAGATATGTGTTGGGAAAATAAATTAATAGAGAAAGTTAAAGTTTCCTTTTTTTCAGTTGAAATACCACTTAAGTAAAACGCGGATTTTCTTTCTTAGGAATTCCATTAATAAAATCTTGACCTGTGAGTTGTCTTTGCCCGCTTTTTTGGATTTTAATTATTTCTATATTCTTATCTTTGCACCCTACTACCATTGATTTATCGATCCTCTTTATCTCACCTTGATTAATTCTATCCGAGTCATGCTCTTTTATTTTGTAAATCTTGACCATCTGACTATTGAAATGTGTAAATGCAATTGGCCATGGGTCACACCCTCTTATTAGACTGTCTATTTCCTTAAAACTTTTCCCCCAATCGATTAAACCATCATCTTTGGACATTTTTGGAGCGATAGTAGCTTTATTATTATCTTGTTTATGTGATAAAAGTTTTGAACCAGATTGGATACTTTTGATTAATTTTACTATTTCATTTGCTCCTAAATCTGCAAGCTTGGCTGTTAATGTAGACGTTGTATCAATATCATTAATCTGTAATTTGAAGCTGGATATTATATCCCCGGTATCCATACCCGAATCCATCTTCATCAATGATATTCCAGTTTCAACGTCACCATTAATTATTGCTCTGTTTATCGGGGCAGCACCACGATACTTAGGCAACAACGATGCGTGAATATTTACGCAACATATTTTAGGTATGTCAAGGAATTCCTGTGAAAGAATTTTTCCATAAGCAGCAACACATATAATGTCAGGATTGATCTGTGTAACTACTTGTAATAGTTCTTGATTGTCTCTTATCTTATCAGGTTGAATACAGTCAAGACTATTTTCGATACAGAATGTCTTTACAGGAGAAAATATAATTTCTTTTTTCCTTCCGATTGGCTTATCGGGCTGAGTAACAACAAGTGCTACATTAAAGTTTACATTTAAAGCAGCTAAGCTCTGAAGCGCAAAATCTGGAGTACCCATAAAAATAATTTTCATCTTATTCAAACAAATCTAAAATGTTCTTAACATTTCTTCTCGCAAAAAATTTAATTTGATCAACATAAGAAGTTTTTCTAAAATAAACTATATTGTTCTCTTTAAATATTGTTATTCTTCTTCCTATCTCAAAGTCTCCTTCAAATAAAGCCCTGGCAAAAACTCTTTTATGTTTTACTGTGTCAATTATTCCGAGTGTTAAAGGAGAGTCAAACCCCTCTGGGGTTACATAAAGGGTTGTATAGCTTGCAAGCTTTCCTTCTAGTTCCTCGTCCTCATTTATCAGTTCACTACTATCAGGAATTTTAGGAATTATTTCATGAATAACTTCGGTCAAGCAAAGAGACCTCTTCTTTATGGAAGGTACTTTTTCAAGTATATTGACGAATATGTTGTTTCCCATTCCCCCTATAGAATGGCATAAGGCAATATTGTTTTTATCTACTTGTCTATTGCCGGAGACCTCGTTTCTCATTTGATATATACAGTCTACAATTTGGGCTAAACCTGTAGCACCAACTGGGTGCCCTCTTGATTTAAGACCTCCAGATGGATTAATAGGAAGTCTCCCATTAAGCTTTGTTTCGTCTTTTAATATATGAAGACAAGATTCACCCTCATCAAAAAATCCTAAGTCCTCTGTATTTATAGCTTCAAAGCTAGTAAAAGCATCATGAACCTCAGCGAAATCAATATCTTTTGGTGTTAGTGATGAAGACGTATAAGCTTTTTTAGCTGCTAGCTTGGTTGCTGCAAAATGACTCAGAAATACTCTATTCTTTAAGCTTACTGTATCTGTTGCTTGTCCAGTTCCACTTACTTTAATATCGGTCTTTTCAGATGTTAAGATTAAAGCTGCTGCACCATCAGAAATAGGAGAGCAGTCAAACATTTTTAGGGGATTTGAAATTACTTTACTATTATTGTAATCATCTTCAGAAATTTCTTTTTGAAAATGAGCTAATGGATTTAACGAACCATTGTAATGATTTTTGATAGCTATTGTCTTTAATAACTCATTTAGTAATTCTTTATTTATTTTATATTTAAGCTTATATGCCATAGTAACCATTGCGGCCAAAGAAGGCATACTGGCTCCTGATTGCCTTTCTTCTTCTTCAATAACTTTTGCTAGAATTTTTGTAACTTTTTGTGTCTCTAGTCCAGACATTTTTTCTGCAGCTACTAGTAGTACGTTGTTATAGACTCCAGATGCAATTAAGTTGCAACCTAAGCTAAATATCGCAGCACCCGAGGATGATGCTGTCTCAATTCTCATTGATGGAATTCCTTGGACATTAAGATAATCAGCGACTAAAGAAGAAATATTAGAGTTACTGCTAAATTCTTCGGGGTTCATAGATCCAATTAGTAAGCAATCTATTTTCATATTTGTTTTCTCGAGACACTTTGCACCAGCACTGGTAGTTAAATCCCTTAAACTTGAATCAAACCTACCAAATTTGGTCATAGAAACGTTTTCTATAAAAACTTCTCGCATTATATTGTAATATTATCATATTCGGAATATTTAACTGGATAGAATTCATTGAATTGTATATATTTTATTAACTATGAGTAGGCTCTTCAAACTTTTTTTTACTTTGTCTGTCTTTTTTACGGTTTTACCTTCGACTTCTTCTTTAAAGGGCTCTGATCTACCTGATTTAATTGAAAGTCTAACTAGTTCTGTTGTTAGAATTGAGACTACAAATATTAACAAGCAAAACCTTAATATTACAGGAGACCCTTTCTTTGATGAATTCTTTAGGAGACAATTTGGCGAAGATTCACAACCTCGAACATCCAAAGGGCTTGGATCTGGATTTATTTATTCTGAAGATGGTTTTGTTGTAACAAATTTTCACGTTATAGAGAAGGCAAATGATATTCTAGTTGTTTTAGAGAATGGAGATCGTTATCCAGCTCAAGTTGTAGGTACTGATTCTAGGACAGATCTTGCGCTCCTTAAGATATCTACTGAAATAGATTTAAATAAAGTTAAAATTGGAAATTCTAATAAGTTAAGAATTGGTCAAGGGGTTATTGCAATAGGTAATCCTCTGGGGTTTGGTGCTACCGTAACAACAGGAATAATAAGTGCAAAAGGAAGGTATGTTGATGGACTAGGTACATACGTTGATTTCCTTCAAACAGATGCGGCTTTAAACAGGGGTAATAGTGGGGGGCCATTGTTCAACCACCTTGGCGAAGTTGTTGGAGTAAACACTGCCATAGCTGCAAATGGTCAAGGAATAGGGTTCGCAATTCCTATATCTATGGCAATTAATGTAATAGAGGACTTACAAGAGAATGGAAAAGTTCAAAGAGGGTGGATGGGAGTTGTTGTTCAAAAGATAACCCCAGAAATAGCTGATTCTTTAGATCTAAAATCTTCAAGGGGAGCTTTAATTAGTAGAGTGCTAAATGATGGTCCAGCATTTGGAGCAAACTTAAAGAGAGGCGATATAATACTCTTTATAAATAAAGTTGAAATAGTAACTTATGAGGACTTACCCAAAGAGATAAGTCAGCTTAAGCCTGGGGAGATGGTTGACTTAGTTGTATTAAGGGATTCAGCTAAGATAAATATTACTGTTGTGTTAGGCGAGATACCCGAGCCAAAAGTTAGAAAGGTTACTAAGTCCGATTTGGGGGCCAAAAAATTTGGAATTATAGTTAATGAAGTCCCCGATGTGTCAGAGAAGAATAATACACAAATAATTATCTCTAATATTGCAAAAGCTTCAGCTAAATCTAGAACTTTTCTGAAAGGAGATATTATTTTAGAAATTAACAGAAAGCCTATTGATACAATAGAATCTTACAATCTCGTAATTAGTAAAATAAAATCGGGACAGAATTGCCTTTTCTTGATTGAGAGAAGGAGTAAGGATTCTGAAGTGACACTTTACAAATCAGTTAAATCAAATTAAAAAACTATTTCTTGAAGGGAATTCCAATTGTTGTTGTAGAAGGGGTTGCAAAATTTCTCCTAGGTATTAGACCCGATTTTATTGACCTTTTTACCGCTTCCATAGATAAGCTTAGTGCTTTTGCAAATTCTTCTGGATATTCTGCTTTTGATATAGCAGTATTTAACAATATTCCATCATATCCAATCTCAAAAGCTTCGCATACATGAGAGATTCTCCCTATCCCTGCATCTATGATTAAAGTTAAGTCTGGCATCTCTTCTCTAATTCTTAAGAGTTTTTCTGGATTTTCTAGACCCCTACCTGAGCCTATCTGGGAGCCCCAGGGCATTATAACTTTACACCCTAAACTTTTTAACGATTTTGCAAAATTTATATTGTCAGTCGTATATGGTAGTACCTTAAATCCTTTCTTGATTAAAGCTTCAGCAGCTTTAATCGTATCCTTTTTAGATGGTCTTAAAGTTAAATCATCTTCTATTACTTCAAGTTTTATCAAATCAGTTTCAAAGATTTCTCTGGCCATTTGAGCTGTTACTATAGCTTCCTTAGCTGACAAGCATCCTGCTGTATTTGGAAGAATCCTACATTTTGTTTTTTTAATAAGATTAAAAAAATTGTTATCCTGTTTTTTATTTAATCTACGAACTGAAACTGTAACCATCTCACTCTTTAGTATCTTAATACAGTTAAAAAAAATCTTGGGTGATGGATATCCAGATGAGCCTAAAATTATATTTGAATCTATATTAATATCATATATTTGCATTTAACCTCCTGGCTGAGCAGAGACAACTTCAATCTTATCCCCATCATTTATAATTATATCCTGATAGCTTGATCTAGGGACAAATTCATTATTCAAAGCAACTGCATAAGACGAGGACAAGTTTGAGAAGTTCTTTTTTAGAAACTTTTCTAAACTAGTAGTTTTATTAAGTTTAGTTTTGTCACCATTAATAAAAATTATCATTAATTTTAATTATAAATGTAATCCAAGTTTTTGTCTTTCTTATCTTTCAAGCAGTAGTCAACCACCAAGTCTGCAACCAATGGTGACAATAAGTAACCATGCCTGAATAGACCATTGGCAGAAATATAATCTTTTCTTATTATAATTTTAGGTAGGTTGTCACTATAAGCAGGCCTACAATTCGATGATAATGTGATAATTCGTGCTTCAGAGAACCTTTTGGAAATTACAATTGAAGAATTTAATAACTCGATTGCAGATCTAATTGACACTGGCGAGAAGTCTTCGCTCTCTATCTCGGTAGCACCGATTAAATAGATCCCATTTTCTCTAGGTGCAATATAAACTGGGTATCTGAAATGGTTTAATCTTATTGGTCTCGAAATTTTTATTTCAGGAGCATAAACCTCAATAATCTCTCCTCTAACAGCCCGTATTCTTTTATTGTTAAGAGAATGTAATCCAGCACATTCGATTACATGATCGAACTTGATTTTTTTATTATTATCTAATATCACAGAATTATTCTGAATATTTTTTACTTCAGCTTTAAAATTAATAGAGCAATTGTTTGTTAGCAAAAAATTTATTAAAATATTTATAATTTGCCTACAATCAATCTGACCTTCTTCCTTAAAGTGTAATCCTATTAAATCATCGCTATCAATGTCAGGCTCAAGAGCTGAGATTCTTTTACTTTTAATTATTTTGATATTTGCGTTTGTGTACTTATTTGTTCTTGAACATATAGAGTCTAGTTCAGCTATATGTTCTTTGTTTCCAACAATAAGGCTCCCTTTTATTTTAAAGTAAACTTTCATTTCTAATTCATTGATAATTTTTTTCCATCTATAGATTGAATCACAACCTAAATCAAAGATTTTCTTATCGCTATGAATTAGCTCGCAATATGGGGAAAGCATTCCTGCTGCAGTGGTACTACAATTTGTAAGACCCTTATGCTCTTCTTTTTCAAAGATTGTAACTTTATGTCCTAGCTTTAAGAACTTATAAGAAATTAAAAGACCTACAATTCCACAGCCCACTATAGCAATATTTTTTTTCACCTCATTATTTTACACAATGTTGGGGAATGTTGTTAAATTACAGCTCTTATATGCTATATTCTTATCTATGTTTTTTTCTTATCTTAAGAACTTTATTAGCAAATTTATCATAGCTCTTTTAGGTATAGGCCTAGTTGTTAGTCTTGGTGTCGGCACTGACGTTATTTCTTTCGGAATGTCAGACAACACAGTAGCCAAAATTAACAATAAAGACATCACTCTTGAAGAGTTCAACTATTTTAGAAGGTTAAAATTCGCAGATGTTTCAAAAAAACTTTTAACTGACAAGGAAGCTGTAAAGATTATTGATAAACAAATTATTAATACTATTGCAAGGAGAAAGGTCTCATCCGAGCAAGCGGTTAAGTTAGGATTACATGTTTCTGATGACGAAATTGAAACTAAGATAAAAGGATCAAGTTTTTTTAATAATAATGGCAGGTTTATAGGGTTTTCTGGATATAAAACAAAAGTTAAAGATATATTCGGATTAAAAATTGAAATATTTGAACAAATACTTAAAGAAGAAGTACTCGCGGATAAGTTGAGATCATTCTTTACCTCTTTTGTTTTTGTTTCGGACTTGGAAATAGAGCAAAAATATAGAGATGATTCTACAAAACTGAATTTTTATACTCTTAGAGTTAATAGTTCAAAATATAAGGTTCCAAATTTTACAGATAGTGATATTAATAATTTCATAATGAGCAAGAAAGAGAATGCTTCTAACACAAGCTTAACTTATAGATTGGCTCAATTAGATTTTGATGAATTAACAAAAGATATAAATATTACAAAGAAAGATATCGATTCTTTTATCTTAAATTATTCATCTGATGATGAGAATATTAGCGATAAAAATTTAAAAACACTGATTAGAAAGAGAATTGCACTTAATATACTCCCTGCAAAACTTAAATCACTCAATAAAATGGCAGAAAGTAAAAGTTTTGATCAAATCGTTAGTGAGAGCGGTATAAAAAATAAAGTCATTAGCTTGAATCTCGACGCACCGCAAAAAATAATAACCAAAGATTTACTAAGTAAAATTGTTTCTAGTGATTTTACAGACAAAAAAGTCAAAGTGTTCGTTGCTGTGGATTCACTATGGGTAGTTACCATATTAAGTGAAAAAACTATTTCTCAACAGGAAGCATTATCTAGTTTAGAAAGAAATAGTCTATATGAATATCAAATGAAGCTTTTGGCCTTATTGTTGGATAATGATAAAAGTAATGATAAAGCAGTCTTTGAGACGACTAAGAGTGATATTAACTATAGCTATGATTTTAATTACAATCTAAGTTTTGCTGACTTTAGTAAGATTTCAAATTTTAAGATAGATTATAGTGCCATTAAAGAGGGCTTTTTTGTTCCAGAAATCATATCAAATAGTTCTGATAACTTTATAATATTTATAGAAAAAGTAAGGAAAGCTGATCCAGATTTTTTATTGTTAGATAAAGATAAAATAAAGAAAAATCTTTCATCACTTAGAAAAGAAAAAATTTATAGAACTTTTTTGACAGAAATATTCATTAACTCGAATATAAAATACAATCCTAAATATATTAATTAGTTCAATTATATTTAGATTTCTTAATATTTACTATTGCCTTTATAACTAATGTATTTTATTATTTGCAAAAATGAGAATAAAGTCCCTCTATATTAAAGGTTTTAAGACATTCTATGAAAAATCTATTATAAATTTTGATTCAGAAATTTCTACAATTGTGGGACCTAATGGTTGTGGCAAGACAAACCTTCTTGATGCGATGCGATGGGTACTTGGTGAGCAAAACCCAAGACTTTTAAGACTTGATTCTATGTCACAAGTAGTAGCAGATGGTAATGATAATCTCCCAAAACAAAATTATGCCGAAGTTTCTTTGTTAATTGAAAATAAAGAAGAAGATGATTTTGTAGAAACTGAGATAAAAAGAAAGTTATATAGATCTGGTGAGAGCGAATATTATTTAAATGGAACACAATGCAGGCTTAAGGATGTTTCTAATGTTGTTATGTCAGCAGGTGCAGGATCTAGAAGTTTTACAATAATTCCTCAGGGACAAATAGATAGTTATATAACTTCTAAGCCAGAGGAAAAAAAGAATTTAATTGATGAAGCTGCAGGTCTTGCGATATATAAATCAAAGAGAGCCGAGACAGAAAGAAAAATACTGTTAGTTCAAGATAATCTTGAGAGAACTAGAGATATTCAATTAGAGATAAGGAAGCAAAAGGATTCCTTGGAAGAACAAGCTAGAAAAGCTAACGAATACTCTGAGTTGGTAGATAAATTTAAAAGCCTAGAAAAGCTATTCTATAAAAGTAGATATAGAGACTTGAGTACAAAGCTCTCTAAATGCATCGACGAAAAAAATGAATTTAGCAACATTACTAGCCTCATAGAGCAAGAAAGAAATACCCTTAAATCCACTATTAATAAGAGTAATGATGATTATTCGAATATTATGCATAGTATAGATGAGCTCAATCTTTCACTACTTAGAGCTAAAGAAGATAAGATGAATACAAGCTCGCAAGTAAATATTTTGCAGAAAGAAAATATTCTACTAGTTGAAGAACTAGTCAGAGCAAAAGATAGCAAGCGAGATTTAAGACTAGAAGTAGATGAATTAATTTTAGAAATACAGGATATTGATAAAAGCTATGAAACTTTAGAAAATAAATTAATTGATGCTAACGAACAGGTTAGTTTTTCTACTAAGGAGAGTCCAGGCAATCTTGGGATTACTCAAGATGAGGCCAAAACAAGACTCCTAGACGCGGTAGAACGATATTCATCCCTCAAGACAAGCCATTCTATTATAGAAAATGAATTGAATGAACTTTCGATTAAACAGGCAGATTATGAAGTTGAGTCTGATAAACTAGAGGGCTCTATCTTGGCTATCAAGAAAGAAATGTCAGAGATAAGAGATAACTCCCTTAGGCTTCAATCTATTAGAGATAATTGTGAGGGAAATAAGAAAGAGGAAACTGAGCGGTTATTAAAAAGTAATGGAGAACTTAAAGAAATTAACGAAAAGTACTCACAAATCAATTCTGATATTGAGTCCACAAAGTCGAGAGTAAAGGTTCTTGAGAATATTGAGGCTACTTATGGTTGGCTCCCAGAAGGAATTAGGAATTTTGTTCATCAGCTAAAAGGAAAAAGCGTTGATGGAACTGTCTCTGATTTTATCAAATCAAAAACTGGATATGAGAAAGCAATAGAATCAGCTTTAGGGGAGAAATTAAAGTGGATTCTTATTAATGATAAGAAAAATACAATTGATACTATTGAAAAATTTAAGAGTACATGTACCGGAAGGGGCACCTTTATTCCAATCAACAATAGGATTCAGGCTGGAGGCAGCTTGGATATTAATCAAACAATGATAATGGACTGTATAGAGTGCAACCAAGAAAATCGTCCATTTCTTGCATCACTATTAGGTGACACTTATGTTACCGAAACAATTCTAGATGCTATTAAAGCTAGAGAAGAGTTCCCTAACTTTAATTTTGTTACAAGGGATGGCGAGTTTTTCGATTCTAATGGGTCTATATCTGTCGGATCAGCGCCAGACAATATACTTCAAATCAAAGATGAAATTAAGGATTTGAATAGGCTTAAAGTTGAATACGATAAAGATATTGATTTAGTGGGCATTGAAATCAAGAAAATAGAAGAAGAGATTTTTGATATTAATAATAGAATTGAATCTTTTGATGCTGAGATCGCTTCTTATTACGAATCTTATGAAGTAATCTCAGAAAAATTAAATAATTTTAATTCTAGGCTTTCTGCTGAAACATCTTTAAGGCAAAGTATGGAATCGCAATCAATAGAGTTGAGTTCTAATCTAACTTCAAAAAAGAAAAAGCTAGAGGATATATATAATGAGATTAATTTAATAATCGAAGAGAAGAATGAATTTGAAAAGAAATTTAACTTATTAGAAAAAGCAAAGAATATATCAAGCTCCCAGATTGTAATGGATTCCAAAATGGATGAAATAAAGAATCTCAAAGTATCATTAGATGAGCAGAATAATTCAAAGAAAAATATAGGTCAAAGAATTAACATTATCTCACTTAAAATCGAAAGAGATACGTCAAGAATTATCGATTTGGAAGATAAAATAGAATCTAATTCAATAGAGTTAAAAAGATTAAGCGATGTTTTTGAGAACTCTAAAATTCAAGAAACAGCTTTAGTTGGAAATATAAATATTGCAAAGAGCAAGATAGACGAGATTAAAATTGCTCTATCTAACGATAATATTAAGAAACAAGAAAAAGAAGATGAGCTCGAAACTAGAAGAGAAGGTTCTTTGTTTTTCGATTCAAATATACAAAAAGTAGACCTTGAGATTGAACAGTTAATTGAAAACGTTAATCCTGAATTTGATAACTATGACATTAAAATTATTTTAAACGATGAGGATTCGCAAATAGAGTTATTAAAAAAGAATGATGATCTATCTAAATCTAAGTTTAATAAATTACAAAGGTCTATTGAGAGTTTTGGTCCTGTAAACCTTTTAGCACCAGAAGAATTTGAAAAGCTCAAAGAAAGATTTGAATTTACTGATTCTCAAATTAACGACTTAGATGAATCATTAAACAATCTTCAAAAAGCTATCAATAAGATTGACGATGAATCTGAGACAGCATTTATGGAGACATTTAATAAGATTTCTAGTAAATATGACGAATATATAAAAACATTATTTGGAGGTGGAGAAGGAAAGCTTATTCTTACTGATCCAAACTCATTAAAAGACACTGGGATAGAGGTAATGTTAAAGATTGGATTAAAAAAATATAGAACACTAAAGTCATATTCTGGGGGAGAAAGAGCTTTAGCTGGGATTGCCTTATTGCTATCTGCTTATTTTGTAAAACCTGCACCCTTCTTACTACTTGATGAAGTTGACGCACCATTAGATGATAAAAATATTTCTAAGTTTGGTGAAATGTTAAAGGAAATATCTAAGAAATCGCAAGTTGCAATAATAACTCACAACAAAAAAACAATGAAGTTTTCAAATAAACTTATAGGTATTACATCTAAACTTGAAGGATTAAGCGAAGTTATCCCAGTGGACCTATCAGAGTAAATTTTTAAGATTTGAATTTGTAATGATAAATCTAATCAAAAAAATATTTGGCTCAGATAACAAGCGAGAGCTGTCCAGAATCAACAAGATGGTTGATTCTATAAATAATCTAGAGAATGAAATTCATGATAAAACTGACATAGAGCTTAAAGATGAAATCTCTGCTATTAGATTACAAATACAGAATCCTAAAGAGCTTGACGAACATCTCTCAAGAGTGTTGGCTATAGCCAGAGAGACCTCAAATAGAAAGCTTGGGTTAAGACCTTTTGATGTTCAACTTTTAGGGGCAATTGCCCTTCATGAGGGTAAAATTTCGGAAATGAAGACCGGTGAAGGTAAAACTTTAGTGGCTTCCTTGGCAGTAACGCTCAATTCACTTTATCAGAGTGTTCATCTTATAACAGTTAATGACTATTTGGCTAGAAGAGATGCTCTTTGGATGTCCCCAATCTATATATCTTTGGGGCTGAAAGTAGGGATATTAAATAGTGATGCCTCTTATCTAGTTAACGAAAGTGATTCAGGAGAGTACCTTCTTATTGAATCAAACAGGAAAGATGTTTATTTGGCAGACGTAGTTTACGGGACTAATAGTGAATTTGGTTTTGACTACCTCAGAGATAATATGAAATATTCATTAGACGAAGTATCTCAATCTAGTCATTTCTTTGCAATCGTAGATGAGGTTGACAGCATACTAATTGATGAGGCTAGGACTCCACTGATAATTTCAGGACCAACCGATAGCTCAGTTATTGATTATTCGCAAATGACTAATGTTGCAAGGAGCTTAACTTTAGATGATGTAACAAAAGATGAAAAGACTAAGCAAGTCTTTATTCTTGAATCTGGAATAGAAAAGATAGAAAAAACTCTATCATTATCTAATCTTTACGATCCCAGCAATCTGATAACTCTTCATTCTATAACACAAGCGCTTAGGGCCATTCATATGTACGAGAGAGACAAAGATTACATTGTGCAGGATGAAAAGATTGTAATAATTGATGAATTTACCGGTCGGTTAATGCCCACAAGGAGATGGGGTGAGGGTTTGCATCAGGCAGTTGAAGCAAAGGAAAGATTAAAAGTAGAGGAAGAAAACCAGACGCTGGCTTCCATAACTATTCAAAATTATTTCAGAATGTACGAAAAGTTGTCGGGTATGACGGGAACTGCTGATACAGAATCAAGAGAATTTGATAATATTTATAATTTAAAAGTATTAGTAATACCTACTAATGCGCCGATGGTAAGAGAAGATTTAAATGATTTAATTTATAGAACAGAAAGCGAAAAGTTTAACGCCGTTATTGAAACAATTCTCGAGTTTAATACTAATAAAAATCCTATCCTTGTTGGAACAATATCAGTTGAAAAATCTGAAGAATTAAGTAAAGAATTAAAAAAGAAAGGAGTCGAGCATAAGGTCTTAAATGCAAAGAATCATGAATACGAGTCAGAGATTATAGCAGATGCTGGCAGGATAGGGGCAGTAACAATTGCGACAAATATGGCAGGTAGAGGAACTGATATTAAGCTCGGAGGAAGTTCTGACTCTCAAAACAATCAGTCTGTGGAAAGTAAAATATTAATCAGTCAGATAGAAGAAGAAAGGAAAAAGATTTTAGATTTAGGTGGGCTAATTGTTTTAGGAACGGAGAGGCATGAGTCTAGAAGAATTGATAATCAATTAAGAGGAAGATCAGGAAGACAAGGTGATCCTGGTAGAAGCCAATTTTTTGTCTCAATGGAAGATGATTTAATGAGATTGTTTGGTTCGGAAAGGATGTCCACAATGATGACAAAATTTGGATGGAAAGAAGGCGAACCTATCGAACACAAGATAATTACAAGCTCTTTGGAGAATGCTCAAAAAAAGGTTGAGGGAAGAAATTTTGAAATGCGGAAGTATTTATTAGAATATGATGATGTTCAAAATAAACAAAGAGAAGTTGTTTATGGTATTAGGAATAAATTGCTCAGAGATGGGGAAATAACTGAGATATTATCTGATATATCTGAAAACGTTTTCTTAAATATTGAGAAATCTCACAAAGATTCTCAGACTTTGTCAGATTCTGATCGTCAATCTGTGATTACTGCATTGGGGTTATCCTCTGATCTTGAATTTGATTCTTTAGACGAATTAAAAGATTTAATTGAGTCTAAGATAAATGATAAGATTTTATCATTGGGTGAATTATACAAGCCGGTATCAAAGTATATTTTATTGACTACGCTTGATATGAGCTGGAAAGAACATTTATTGAGTATGGACTATTTAAGAGATAGTGTGGGATTAAGAGCTTATGGCCAGAAAAACCCTCTAAGGGAATACAAGAAAGAAGGGTTTGATATGTTTGAAGAAATGATAGAGAGATTTAATTATGATGCTCTTAGAAGTTTTATGGCAGTAGAACCTGTGACACCCGAGGAAATAACTAAATTAGAAAAAGAAAAAAATAAACAAGAACAAGTTGAGTATCTTAGCGACTCTGAAATTGTTGCTGATGAAGAAAAGATAGATTTTCAACCAAAAGAAGAAGATAATAAAAATAAGACTAAGTCTATTTTGAAGAATAAAATGCAAAAGGAAAAAAATAAGAGAAGAGTGTTGGAAAAACAAAAAAGGATTCAAAGGAAAAAACAAAGAAAATGATAAGAAATGTAAAGATTACTACATCGTCTATTCTGAGCATACTAATAATAGTAGGGCTAGTTTTTATTTTTGGGTTGGGTTTTCTTATTGTTTTAGGAATTTTTTTTATTACTAAACTTTATAGTTTTTTTTTCAAAAAGAGGAAACAAGATACATCTTACAAGTCAGAATCTAAGGATGACGATGATTCAAATGTTATTGATATCTAAATATTATCAATATTATTGGCAAGTTTTACATCTAAATCAGATAAACCATCAATAGAGTGGGTAGAAAGTGATATTTCCACTTTATTGTATGTATTTAAAATAGTGGGATGATGATCTAATTTCTCAGATTCAATACCTATCTGCACTATAAACCCTAGTGCATCCGAGAAATTTGAAAAAATAAATTTCTTATAAAGCTTCTTCTTTTTTATTGCCCACGTTGGAACAAGTTGTTTAACTTTGTCGTCTGATAATGCTTTTGCTTTTCTAACCATAAATTGAAGATAAACAGAAAATATTAACAAGTCAAAAAAATAAATTATAATAAGAAAGTGAATGAATTTTATTTATCCTTAGGGTCCAACATTGGTAATAGAGAGCACAATTTAAGTAAAGCAATTAATAGTCTTTTTTCTAGTTCGGCACTTTCGAATGGGGAATACATTCAAATAGAGAGAGTATCAAGCTTATATGAAAGTTTAGCTATCTCCAATATAGAGCAACCTAAATTTCTAAATATTGCTTTAAAGATTAGCTCTGAATTAGATTCGTTAGAATTATTAAAAATAGCTAAAACAATCGAGAGTGATTTTGGAAGGAATTTAGTCGAGGTTAATAAACCTAGAATAATTGATATTGATATAATATTGATGAAATCAATGGGTAATCATGTCATGGTTGACTTACAGGAACATAATGGATTACTTCAAATCCCCCATCCTCGTGCGCACTTAAGAGCTTTTGTTCTTATGCCTTTGATTGAGATAGAACCTGAGCTAACTCATCCAATCTTAAACAAAACTTTGAAAGAAATTCTTATAGATTTAGATAAACAAGATATAGATAAATTGAATAGCATTAGTTATTGAAAACTACAAATGAATGTATATCATTTTTACATGAGCGTTAAACCGGCAAAGTTTAAATTAGGCGTGGTAGTCAAGCATAAAAAATTTAACTTCAGGGGAATAATTTTTGATGTAGACCCTATTTTTAATAATACAGATGAATGGTTGGAAAGAATCCCTGAAGACCGCAGACCCAGTAAGGATCAGCCCTTTTATCATGTGCTTGCTGAGAATGAAGATAAAACAGTTTATATAGCATACGTTTCACAACAGAATTTAGAAGAGGATGAAGAAAAAAATCCTTTTACTCACCCATCAGTCAAATTGATTTTCGATGGAAAGGATACCGAAGGTAATTATATAATAAAACAATCAACCAATTGAGTCCTCTAAAGAAGTAAGAGTGTTCCACAATAGCATAGTAATCGTCATAGGTCCTACTCCACCTGGAACGGGGGTTATAAAGCTTGCTGCTTCTTGTACTTGATCAAAATCCACATCTCCTGCAAGTTTTCCGGTTTCTAATCTATTGATTCCAACATCTATTATAACAGCTCCCTCTTTTACCATTTCTTTCTTTATAAAATGAGCTTTTCCAATTGCAGCTACAATAATATCGGCTTTTTTTAATTCATCATTGAGATTCTTTGTTCTAGAGTGACAGATGGTAACAGTCGCATTTTTTTGAAGCAACAGTATTGCAGCTGGTTTCCCTACAATATTGCTCCTACCTAAAACAACAGCATTTTTACCTTCAATATCTATATTGTAAAACTCTAGCATCTTTATAATTCCGTGGGGTGTGCAAGGGATAAATTTAGGCTTACCTTCAAATAAATGCCCCGCATTAATAGGATGGAATCCATCTACATCTTTTTCAGGCGTAACGGAACTCAAGATATTTGATTCATCTATATGATTTGGCAAAGGAAGCTGGACTAATATCCCGTTGATATTCACATCATTATTCAACTTATCAATTAATTCTAATAAACCATCTTCGGTTGTAGATTCTGGAAGCTTATGCTCTTCAGAATATATACCAACATCTGCACAAGATTTTCTTTTATTTCTAACATAAATCTGTGAAGCTGCATCTTCCCCCACAAGAACCGCAGCTAGGCCCGGTGTTCTAGAATATTTTTCCTCTATAGCTTTAGTACGTTTCTTGATTTGCTCTCTGATATTTGCAGACACTAGTTTCCCATCTATTATTTTACTCATTATTTTTGCTCCTATGAAAAATGATTTAAAGGCCCATGGCCCTCTCCAATATTAAATGATTTCTTTATTGCCTTATTAATAAAGGCTTTTGCTTTTTTTGTTGCTATAAGTAAATTCATACCTAAAGCTATATTACCAGAAATTGCCGCAGATAAGGTACATCCAGTGCCATGAGTATTTTTTGTAAGATATCTTTTACCGGAAATAGTATAAATTTTTTTATTAAAATATAGGTAATCCGTAGAAGTTGTTTTATTTGCCAAATGCCCACCTTATCAATACACTAGAGGCTCCCAAGCTTATAAACTTATTAAAGCATTCTTTAATCTCAACTATAGACTCAATTTTTTTCATTTTTGTTATCCTAAGCGCCTCGTGGATATTTGGTGTTATTAGATAAGATTTTGGAATAATATTCTTAATAAAAAATTTAATTGATTCCGGTCTCAAAAGATAATCCCCAGACTTTGAAATCATCACAGGATCAACAATGATAGGGGTCCCAGGGAATTTTTCTAATAATTTACTAACCGCTTTCATGATACTAGAATCATAAAGCATTCCAATTTTGATTGCTGACACATTGAGGTCATCGCCAACTGCTTCAATTTGTTCAGTAATAATTTTTACAGGTAGCTTTTTGATAGATATAACTTCCTTGGTATTCTGGGCTGTTACACATGTTATTGCTGTTGTAGCAAAGACTTTTAATGATGTAAGAGTTTTTATATCTGCTTGTATTCCAGCTCCACCACCAGAATCAGATCCAGCTATACATAAGACAATAGGAACATCATTTTTCATTATCTAAATAATATTGTATAGGATTTTTAATTTTATAAAAGATTATATTAGATTTCTTTTTCTGATAGATTACTAGTTCATTTATTACAATTTAAAAAATTTCAATTTTGTCTGTTTTTTAGTGTAAAATTAGATTATTATCCCCGTTTGGTTTTGTTATGAAAAGAAATAGACTTTTATATGAGAAACAATTTGAACATGACGCATGTGGAGTGGGTTTTGTTGCAGATATCAATGGTAAGAGAACCAATAAAATTCTTCAGAAAGCTCTTGAAGGAGTTGTTAATTTAACTCATAGAGGAGCTGTTGGAGGAGATAAAAAAACTGGTGATGGAGCAGGTGTTCTAACTCAGATTCCATTAGAACTATTTAATGATTTTTTTGCTGATAATAAAGTTCAAGATATAACCTTAGGAAATCTGGCCGTAGGAATGTTTTTTTTACCTAGTATTAAAACTCCACAATTTGATGAATGCAATAAAAAGATTAAAAATATAATTAGTAAAGAATTTAATCTTATTGCTATTAGAGAGGTTCCAGTTAATCCCGCTTCAATAGGAACAGTTGCTAGAGAAAGTATGCCAGAGATATACCAATTTTTTATTTCTGCCAAAATTTTTATTGATCAAGATGTTTTCGAAAGAGATCTTTATAAGTTAAGGAAGACTATCACTAGAGAGATTAGCACTGTTAACGATTACTATTGTTGTTCGCTTTCCTCAAAAACTATTTTATATAAAGGTATGCTTCAAGCACATCAGCTTGATCAGTTTTATTTAGACTTAAGGAATCCTAATTTTAAAACCTCAATGGCCATCTTTCATCAAAGATATAGTACTAACACGTTCCCAGATTGGAAAAGAGCTCACCCCTTTAGAACCTTAGGTCACAATGGCGAGATAAATACAATCCAAGGAAATAGAAATTGGATGAAAGCAAGAGAGAATTGTGCGGTATCAAAGGTCTGGAAAGAGGACATAGAATCACTTAAACCTTTTGTGGACGATGACGGTAGTGACTCTTCAGAACTTGATAATGCCTTAGAGCTAATGACCCTTTCTGGAAGGAGCATATTGGAATCTATTTGTATGCTTGTTCCTGAAGCATATGAGAAGATTTCCGACTTGTCTGCAAGTGCAAAGGCTTTTTATGATTATAGCTCATGTATAGTTGAGCCTTGGGATGGACCTTCTGCTATTGTTTTTACCGATGGAAGGTATATCGGAGCTGTCCTAGATAGGAACGGATTAAGGCCTATTAGATATCACATAACTAAAGATGACATGATTGTTCTGGGGTCTGAAGCTGGAATGTTAAATTTGCAACCTAGAGATATAGTAAGGTCTGGCAGAGTTGGTCCGGGAAAAATTTTAGCTGTAGATACAAAAGAAAAAGTTTTGCTTTTTGATAAAGAAGTAAAAGATAGTATTTCGAATAGTGAAAACTTTACTAAGTGGACTAGTGAAAAATTTTTAAGTGCGAAAGAAATAATTGAATCAACAGAAGTTAGTATTGACCAAGAATCGCATATTGATGAAGATAATTTGCTTCTCCTTCAAAAAGCTTTTGGTTATTCCTTAGAGGACTTGGAAAGGCTGATTGAGCCAATGAGTTTGACCGGTAAAGAGCCAATAGGGTCAATGGGGGACGATACCCCAATAGCTGCCCTTTCTTCTAAGCCAAAATCAGTTTTCTCTTATTTTAAACAAAGATTTGCTCAGGTCACAAATCCACCTATCGATCCATACCGAGAAGATAGCGTTATGTCTCTAAGAGTTGTGATGGGTAATAAGTCAAACTTTTTCGATAAAATTGAAAATGACAACGATTATATGTTTTTTGATTCTCCAGTTTTAACAAATAAAGAATTTTCATGGATTAACAATCTAGATTCATCTTCTTTTAAGGTATCAAAATTAAATACTCTATTTGAAATAAATAAGAATAATAATTTAAAAGAATCCTTAAGTAATCTAAAGGAGGCAGCAATTAAAGAGGTCGATAACGGCACCACTGTGTTGATTTTATCCGATAGAGGTATATCAAAAGACAAATGCGCAATACCAATACTTTTGGCGGTTAGCGCTATTCATAATCAGTTGATACAATCAGGCAAAAGAATGAATGTTTCTATTATAGTAGAAAGTGCTGAAATTAAAGAAGACCATCATATATGTTGTTTGCTAGGCTATGGGGCGTCAGCAGTCAATCCTTATCTTGCTTTTGCTAGCTCCACCGATTGGATGAAAAAATTTGATGGAGACCCCAAACAATATGAATCAAATTATAAACTAGCTTTAGAAAGAGGAATTTTAAAGGTTATGTCTAAGATGGGAATCAGTACTGTTGCTAGTTATACAGGATCTCAGATTTTTGAGATTATTGGTATTGATGAAGATACCTCTGATGAATTCTTTCCAGGAACTGTTAGCAGACTTGGCGGTGTGTCTTTAGCCAACTTCCAATCTGATACACTTTTTCTTCATTCCAGAGGATTTCAAGAACCTGACAACAAACTTAAAGAAGAAGGTATCTATAGATTTAGAAAAGACGGTGAGTATCATTCGTTGAACCCTCCAGTGTTTAAAGCAATCAGGAGAGCCTCTAAGACAGGTTCCTATGATGACTATAAGAGATACGTTAAAATGTCTGAAGATCGACCACCTTTTCTCATTAGAGACTTATTGAAATTTAGCTCAAATAAGAAAATTGACATAAGTAAGGTTGAATCTGTAGAAGAGATAATGAAAAGATTTAGAACAGGAGCAATGTCTCATGGTGCGCTCAGTACAGAGGCGCATGAAGCTGTTGCAATAGCAATGAATGAAATCGGGGGTAAAAGTAATAGTGGGGAAGGTGGAGAAAATTCGGATAGATTTACTCGAGATGATAACGGCAATCTAAGAAATAGTGCTATAAAACAAGTGGCTTCAGGAAGATTTGGAGTTACTCCAGAATATTTGGCTTCTGCTAAGCAAATCGAGATTAAAATGGCTCAGGGAGCAAAGCCCGGTGAGGGAGGACAAATCCCTGGAGAAAAAGTTACTCAAGAAATTGCTTCACAAAGATTATCAACTCCAGGAGTAGGATTAATATCTCCACCACCACACCATGATATTTATAGTATAGAAGACTTAGCTCAATTGATTTACGATTTAAAACATTCAAATCC
>JAQWMJ010000050.1:0-3590 GCA_029246845.1 Thermodesulfobacteriota bacterium | reverse complement strand
TATAAAAAAATAAACTATGTATATCCCAAAAACAGACCTGATAATTATTTTATATTAGCTCTATATGCTGCAAAAAATAATATGTCTGTAAACTTTGGTTCTTTCTCAAGAGTTAAAAAGAAGAAAGTAATAGAAGTAGTAGAAGAGCTTAAAACAGTAATTAACAATAACGATTACGATTTAGATACACTTTACTATTTTAATGATGATGTAGCTTGGAAGTTAGCACTAAGGAATAAGAAAGAAAATGATCTTGTTAAAAAAATTGATGGACTAAGAATTGTTGCACCGGAATACTATAATATGAAGGAAAAATAATTATGATCAATCCCTCCATATTAAATAAAAATCGAAGATTACTTAACAAATGGATTTCTGATTATTTTTTAAAGATGGACAACCAAACACAGCTATACAAAGCCATAAAATACGGTGTGTCTAACGGTGGTAAAAGACTAAGACCTTATTTTATTGTTGAACTTAGTAAAATTCTTAAAATACCAAAAATATCATACAAACAAATAGCACTATCTGTCGAATTTATACATTGCTATTCTTTAATTCATGATGACCTTCCATCCATGGATAATGATGACTTTAGAAGAGGAAAACTAACAGTTCATAAAAAATTTAATGAATCTACAGCGATTCTTGCTGGAAACTGCTTGTACAACATGGCAATTGAAATAATCCTAGATAGTAAGACCAGTAAAAACAATGGAGTCAGGTTGGAATTACTTAAAATGATTACTCATAATTCTGGTCCAGATGGACTGATGTTAGGTCAATATTATGATTTATTTTATGAAAATAAAAATACTGGTATTAAAAATATATTAAACACTTATAGTCTAAAAACATCAAAGTTGTTTGAGCTATCTATGTCTATGCCTTTCGTTCTTCAAAGTAAAAGTAATAAAGAGATAAAAAATGCAAAGTTATACGGGAGAAATTTTGGATTAATATATCAGATTGCTGATGACTTCTCAGATCTGGACAAAGAATTTAGCGAAACTGGAAAGATTCCTGGAAAAGATAAAGAAAAAGGTAAAAATACAATTATAAGCAAAGTTGGACGTAAAAGTGCTTTAAATTTATGCCATGAGTTAGCAAAAGAAGCAACAAAGGACAATAGAATCTTTGGTAATAACGATTATAAATTTAAGGAACTAATCTTTGATATTGTTGCAAAAATTACTTATTAAACCCAGGAATTAACAACTTGTATCCATCAATCTCTCCAATAAAGACAGAAGATATATTTTTATCATATGAAATAAGCAAAGTTTTCCACAGATCATCATCTTGAATAACATAAAAGGTCTTTTCTGGAAAGTCGCCATTATTAAAATTCATATACATCTCATCATTCAGTCTCTCTTTGATAGTATGATTAATTCTTGAAAAGTAACCAAAGTTAGTTGATAAGCCCTCTGCAGAAGCAAAGAAAGCCATTCTAGTGTAATCCCTGGGCTTATTAATCAAAGGATAAATATTAACCTTCTCATACTCTGTTCCTATTATCTGCCAAATTGGATCTTTCAATTTTATTTTTTCTAACGCTTGACTATGAATGGAGGTAGACTCTAGCTCATTATTAAAGATTCTAATTATTCTATAATTATCCCCAACTTGAACTAGAAATAAAATGCATAATATAGTTAAAGCCTTCTTCGGATTAAAGAATTCACTAAATCGAACAAATGAGAAGATGTATATCAAGTAAAATAATAGCCAACTAAATCGACCAGAAGCTCTAAAAACTTTAACTATTGGTTCTAAAAATTTTGGAACATTGTATGATAATATTCTTTCACTTCCTAGGAAGTCAACATTCCCCAACAAGAAAATATTATTAGATAATGAATAAATGAATAGCAAAGTTGCTACTAGGAGTATTGGAGAATGTATTTTGGAATTTAATAATCCTGATGGTTCAGAACGAAATTTTGATAAAATCAATACAATAAGTAAGAGAACACCTATCCCAAGAAAAGCAAAACCCTCAACTTCTTTTACAAAAAGTACAGAAGATGAAAGAAGATTGTCAAATACAATTGAATAGGAACCTGTTGGTGAGGAGGGATTTAAAAAACCTAAAATACTCATCCCATATAAATCAAAACCACCTTCTTTTATACCCTTACCAATAGAGAATAACCCTGTAGCATAAGAGACAAAAGACATTAAAGCTAGAGAAAGGAAGAATTTTTTAAAAAAATGTGATGGTTGAGTTTTAAAGTGTAGTAAAAAAATATTTGCTGTAAAAATTGCAAATACCATCATTGCTAAATATCCATTAATTAATATTGATATAATTAATAAAAGGTTCCACGACTTATATTTAATATTATTTGAATAATAGAAATATATGGCAGCCAAAATTAGCCAGTGTGAAGAGACAGCTTGTTGGAGAAAAACTCTATCCATAAATGGAGGAGCAATAAGAAAAAATATAGATGATACAAAGCATATTGTTTTGTTTTGAATAAACAGGTTCAAAGTTTTATATGAAAAGAAAGACATAAGGAAGAAAGATAAAAGACTCCAAGAGCCAAGATATTGAAAATTCTCTGGAAGAATATCGGTAAAAAATCTAAAAACAAAAGCTGCCAGAGGAATTGCGTCTGTATGATAGATGCTAACATTAAGTCCTTCTCCATAATTAGGATTTAGCAATAAAGGGAACTGTAAATAGTCTGTGCTCCTAAAGAACTCCCAAGAGATCCAATAAGTCTCTATATCATTTGTAATTGAAGGCTTCAAAAACCAAGAAAAATTTTCAAAATACAATATTTCGTAGTTAAAACCAGAATATAAAAAGAATAAAGATGTAGAGAAAACTATTTGAAGAAGGATTATATTTATATTTATTTTTTTAAACCAATCCATTATTTTCCTAAAAATTTTAACCTAACTAAAGTTTTAATATAAGACAGAAAATATACAAAGGGTTTTCGTCTAGATTCATAATTAACTCTTTTTCTAAAAGTCCCAGGAATCTCATAAATAGTGATATCGTTTTTGATACCTATTAATTTATAAATCATCTCCTCAATAATATCTATGTCATTTGAATACAAAGTAACTTGTTTCAGCAAATCCCCATTATAGGCCTTAAAGCTATTCGAGAAGTCGCTGCAATTTATTTTAAATAACATTCTACATATTTTATTTAAAAAAATAGAACCTAGCTCTTTAATATATGTGTTCTCACTTTTTGATGAAGTTAAATATCGTGAACTTACAACCAAATCATAAGAATCAGAATGCTTAGATAAATCCAGGAGCTCCTTAGGGTTGTGTGATCCATCTCCATCCATAAATATAATTGTTCTTCCTATTGCAGAAGATATTCCAGATCTAACAGCATCACCATACCTATCGCCTCCAGCTCTTTGAATATATTTAACTTTATGAGTTTGCGTTAGAATAAAAGTATCTTCATCTTTTGACATCCTATCAATTATAAGAATTTCATATAAATGAATTGAATCCTTTAGAACTTCTAGTAATTCTGGAATTAAGAGCTTAAGATTTTCATATTCGTTATAACTTGGAATAATAATCGAATATTTAATCATTTTTCT
>JAQWMJ010000026.1:0-20260 GCA_029246845.1 Thermodesulfobacteriota bacterium | reverse complement strand
AACAATATATGTTCAAAAAATGCTAAAAAGTTGAGAGTAATTCTTAATTAAAAAACCTATTATTAATATTTCTTTTTAGGTATGATTATTGCTGTTACCCAATAGAAATAAGGAGCTTTGAATATGAGTAATGAAAAGGATTTAGAATTAAAACGTAAGGAAGCACTTGATTATCATTCAAGTTTTCCTAAAGGTAAAATTGAAACTAAGATTACAAAACCTAGTGAGACTGAAGATCAATTGTCTCTTGCTTATTCTCCATGGGTTGCCGAACCTTGTAAGGAAATTCATGCCGATGTAGAAAAGGTATACGAATATACAAATAAAGGAAATCTAGTAGCTGTTATTTCAAACGGTACTGCGGTTCTTGGGTTAGGAGACTTAGGACCTGAGGCAAGTAAGCCAGTGATGGAAGGAAAGGCTGTGTTGTTTAAAAGATTTGCTCAAGTAGATGCGTTTGACATAGAAATTAAAACAACTGACATTGAAGAAATTATAAGAACTGTTGAATTATTATAGCCAACATTTTGCGGAATTAATCTTGAAGATATTAAAGCTCCAGAATGTTTTAGAATAGAAGATGAGTTAAAGGCAAAAATGAATATTCCAGTTTTTCATGATGATCAACATGGGACAGCAATTATTTCTGGTGCAGGACTAGTTAATGCAGTGGAAATTACTGAAAGGAAGATGTCTGAAATTAAAATAAATATAAATGGTGCGGGTGCTTCAGCTATCTCATGCGCGAGATTATTTGTAACTCTAGGGGCTGATCCAAAGAATATATTGATGTGTGATAGTAAAGGGGTTATATACAAAGGAAGAGACGGGTTAAACAAACAGAAAGAAGAGTTTGCAGTTGAAACTGAATGTCGAACATTAGCGGATACATTTAAAGGTGGTGACGTTTTTATTGGTCTTTCAATAGGAAATGTTGTTTCAAAAGAAATGATTCAAGAAATGAATGATAATCCAATTATTTTTGCAATGGCAAACCCTGATCCTGAGATTTCACCTGAAGATGCATTCGATGCAAGAAAAGACATTATAATGGCAACTGGAAGGACAGATTATCCTAACCAAGTTAACAACGTGCTTGGTTTTCCATTTATATTTAGAGGCGCCCTTGATGTTGCGGCAACTGATATAAATGAAGAAATGAAAGTTGCAGCATCTATTGCATTAGCGAAACTGGCTAAACTAGGAGCTGGTCCTGAAATAGCGAAAAAACACAATAGAGATAAGCTTGTCTTTGGAAAAGAGTATATTGTTCCATCCCCTTTTGATCCTAGAATACTTGTTTGGGAATCCTATGCTGTTGCTAAAGCAGCGATTGAAACGGGAGTAGCAAGGAAAAAGATAGACCTTGAAGAATATAAATCAAGATTAGAAAAAATGGCAGGTGTAGAGCCCCAAACTTTCTAAAAATGAGCTCTGTATCCAAATTTCTTTTTATTCTTTTTATTCTTTTGAGTTTTCCTGTCTTATCTTCTGAAGATAAGACATCTTTAAAGATTCCGGTAAAATTAGATAAACGCTTTATCCCTATTAATAAAGAAATCATTCTTTCACAAAAAATGACTATTATTGATGGAGATAAAAATTCTAAAATTATAATTTTAGATAATCTAGATGGACTAAATATTATAAATTTTTGGGCGTCATGGTGTGGACCATGTATAGCGGAGATTTCTGAGCTTAATAAATTCCAAGAAAATATTTACTCTAACAACTTAAACGTGAATCTTGTTGGAATTAATATTTTTGATAAAAAGAAAGATGCAATTGAATTCTATATCAAATATAAGCCCTTTTTTAGAACTATCTTTGATAATGAAAATACTATATCTGTTAAATTTAGTGTGATGGGAGTACCTGAGACATATTTTGTAAAAGATAATAAAATTCTATTTAAATATATGGGTAAGATTAATCAAGAAATACTAGAAAGAGGAATCGATGAAAGCAGTAAATATTAAGTTAATTTTTTTATTAATCATTTTAATTTTGCCTCTTTGTAATTCTGTAGCTGAAAATAAAGTTTACGATATATCAAACGAACTAATGTGCCCTGTTTGTCTAGGGCAAACAGTTGCTGAATCAAACTCTCAGTTAGCACTATCAATGAAAGAAGTTGTAAGAATTAAAGTATCTGAGGGGAAGTCTAAAGAGGAGATATTGGATTACTTTATACTTCAATATGGTGATACTATTCTTGCTAAACCACCGATTAAGGGTTTTAATTTATTATTATGGATTTTTCCACCAGCAATATTAGTTTTGTCGATTCTTCTTTGGGTAGTTAGAGTCAAAAGGAATAATAAAAATAGAAATTGATGAGAAACAAAGTTTTAACTAATAAAGAAATAGATAGAATCAACCATGACCTTATTGGTTTTTCGAAATCAGAATTTCTAAAAAATGAGATAAATGAAGCTTTTTTTTTATGGAACCAGAATGAATTTTTTACAAAAGAATTCAATGAAATAAGTGAAAAAGACCCAAACCACTTAAAGTTTTTAGATTGGTTTATTTATGACTATAATTTAATAACTACTGAAAAATCCTTAGCTTCCATGTATTTTGAGGACAATAAAGAAAAGATTCCATCTTTAATATTAAATTCATACAGAAGCATATTTAAGTATGAAAGGATTAATGATAAAAATTATAAAATTAAGGATATTATTAAAAATACAGAATCTAGTATTCTTATTGAAGATCCCTTTCCTCAGGAATCAATACTATTGTCTATGAGAATTATTGAGGAGAAAGATAAAAAAAATTCCATAAAGATTGGTCACATTGTTGCTTATAACAAAGAATATAAAGAAATTATATACGACACTTTAACTAAGATTTTTAAGAAAACTAAGAATACGCCTAATATTATTTGTAAGAACTACTTCTATGTTATTGAGAAAGATATTAACAAAATGATATCTCAAATTCAGGCTAAGAATAACGAGGTTATAAAAGAAAAGATTGAACATAAAGTCTTAGATTATGTATCAGTTCTGAACAAGATTAAAGAAGATAAAAAAATAAAACTTGTCTTTGAAGAGTCAAATAAACCTTCTATATTTAACTATTATGATGAGATTAAAAATGAATTTGGAAACATAGAACTATATAAAAATAAAATCATATTTAACAACTTTAAAGAGTTAGCTTTAAATAAATATATTGCAAAATTTAAGAATGATATATCAGAAGTTATTGAAAATGATGAGATCTCAGAGGTCTGGCTAAATACTAAATTATCCTTATTTGACAATAAATCACCGCTAGAAGCGAGTAAATATAAGAAATACAAGAAAAAAATAGAAGAAGCATTGAAAGATATAGATCTGATACATGAAAGTAGATTATCCGAAGATGAGCCCGGTATGGACCCTAACTACATAAGAGAAAGGCTTAATGTAGGGTAAATTAGTCAAAGTAAGCTTCGAAGGACTTACTGTGTTTAAAAATGTAGTTTCCATTGTGTTTATATAAAATCAAAATAGGAATATCATTTTCATATAAATTCTCAGAAAAAGTTGTGTAATCAACTAAGTTTAAAGTATTTGAAAGTATTGAATTATTAACAGGAGAATCAGAAGCCACAATAACAAAGAAATCATTGTTCAAAGAAATCTGATTTTTTTTAAGATTAATATTGTACGTCCTTATCTTGTCATTAGAGTTTACTAGGTAAGAGTAACTATCTAGCTTCCTGATACTAATCCCTGTCCTTTTAATAGCATCAGAGGTTTTTTTATCAAAGGTGTTAGTAATACTGTTAAAGTTTCTTGAATATACAGTATTACCAAATTTTATATAATAAGAATTATAATTTTTACTTTCTAATAAGAATTTAATATTTTGCACCAATATACCATCAATTAAGGAGTCAAAAGAAAGTCTTATACAAGAATATTTTTTAGAAAAAACATTAGTAATTTTGACATCAATATTAGAAAGATTCATACATTTTTCAAACAACTTACTGTTTAACATGGGGCGAACTTTCTCAATAGTAGAAACAGTGTAAAGTAGTGAGAAGGTGGTAGGATCAAAAGCTTTCTTAGTTATCTCATTATAATCTTTCATTAAGTTAAAAGCATCAACGAACAAGTCAGGGGCAGATATCTCTGAGTTTTTCTCTAATTCATTAAATTTCCTCAAAAAAGAGCTAATTTCGGGATCCAAAATAGCTTCAATATATCGTAATTTTTTTTTAATTTTTTTGAAGGTTTCTTTTTGATCATCTTCAGAGTCAATAATAACTGTTAAGGAACCACCAAGTAAGTTATAATCTTTCTTGTTTAAAGCGGTCGAAAAAGAAGAGTTGATTGTTAGGGAAAATAAAATAATAATTATATAAAATCTAAACATAACATTGTAGGCAAAATTGATTAAAAAAAAATTTATTAAATCTATAGAAATTATACCTTCAAGGTACAAAATTGATAATTTATTATTAAATCAGATCGTTAAGTCTAATAAATCATTCGATTTATTAGACATAGCATGCGCGCCTATGGCCAACCTAAGAATTACACCAATTTCATACGCTCACAAGCTTATATTGAAGGGAATTAATCCTAAGAAAATGATAATAAACTTTTCTACTAGAGACAAGAATACGTTAGCCTTACAAAGCGAAATACTCGGTGCTGCTAGTATGGGTATCTCTAACCTGCTATTAGTAAAAGGTGATCCAATATCAATAGGAAATAGCAAAAAATCGAAGGAAGTTTTTGAATTAAAAACAAATGAATTAATATCGTTAGTAAATAATTTAAATAAAGGCATAGACTATTCTAGGAATTTAATAAATTTTTATCCTAAATTTACTATAGGATCAACTTTAAATATTAATCTACCGCTAAAGAATATCCAGAGAACTTTAATAAAGAGACAAAACATAGGATCAGACTTCCTAATAACTCAACCACTTTACTCAGAAGAGGATTTTGTTAATCTTACTAAGCTCTCAAAGTTTTCCAAATGTAAAATATTTGCTGGGATTTTTCCTATAAAAAATAAAAAAACTTTTAAGAATCTTAACAGTAAAATAGATGGTATAAATAGGAACAATATCCTCTTTGATGAACTTAAAAAGTCTAATGAAAAAGATTTTTTAAAAATTTCATCTAAATATTTAATTAAACTTTTAAAAAAGTATAAAAAAGACCTTCATGGAGTTCATATTATGACAGCTGGTGATATATCGTTAGCATCAAAGATATCAAATGAAGTTTAATGCCAGATACAAAAAAAACATTTGACTCAATCTCAAAAAATTATGATCTTATTAATCAACTTATAAGCTTTGGTCTTCATAAAAAATGGAAAAATGATTTTATAAATTTAATTAATTTTCATGGTGAGGTCGTTGACTTAGCTACAGGAACCGGTGACATTGCCATATCAATTAAAGAAAAATTCCCAGATGTTAAAGTTGTAGGATATGATCCAAGTAGTATGATGCTTGAGATTGCTAAGAAGAAAAATTCAGATAATACAATACTCTTTAAAAAAGGTTTTTGTGAAGAAATGCCTTTTCTAGATTCAAGTTTTAACTTTGCCACAATAACTTTTGGTATTAGAAATACAAAGTCTATAGCTAATAGTTTAAGTGAAATAAAAAGAGTATTAAAAGAAGATGGAGTCCTTATGATTATGGAATTTTCAAAATCTGAGAACTTTTTAATAAAAAATCTATATAACATATATTTAAATTATATAATTCCTTTTATAGGCTTCTTGTTCTCTAAATATGATGAGTATAAATATCTCGCCAATTCAATAGAGTCTTTTTATTCTAAAGATGAAATGAACCAGGTTTTAAGTAAAAACGGTTTCACTGTTAATAAGAATGTTCAATACAATTTTGGATTAGTAACTATCTATATTGCTACTAAAAGTTAAATCTTAAAAGTCTCTAGGATTTGATCTTGATAATGTCTCACAGTAGCTTCCTCTAAGTAGTAATGAGGAGCAGTTAGAATTGGAAAAGATAAAAGCTTTTGATATTCCATAATCTTTTCTTTTGCTTCTTCTCTTGAACCACAAATAGCAAAGTCAGTAACCATTTCATCCGGCACATTCTTTATAATTTCTTCTTTGTTATTATTATATTTCTTTTTATTGTTAGAAACAAAGAAAGCATCCCTAATCTTCTCTACATTTTTTTCATAACCCAAATCTACAAAAGGTTTAGAGTAAGCTTTAACCGTTGCATAGAAGGCAATCGTACCCTTAGCATCTTCAATTGCTTTCTTCTTATCCTCATTTATTGAACATAATACAATTGACGTTATTTTTGCTTTTGAATCATTCTTTTTAAAATATGGAACTATATCATTCTTTAGATAATCCATAGAGCATACAACATGCCCAATATAGCCGTCAAAGATTTCACTTGATAAATTAGTCATCTTTGGACCAATGCCTCCTAAATATAGCGGTATTTGCTTTCTAAAAGGTTCAAAGGGTCTTCTAAAGGATTTAATTGATAAATCATAGAATTCATCTTTATATATCAAATCTGAACGATTAAATAGAGACTCCTCTATTTTTCTAAATAATTGATGAAAACTTCCCATTCTCTCTGTAGGTTTGTCAAAGAGGGGTGAGTTATGCCACTTACGATTTGTATTAATAGCTCCGGAACCTAACCCTAAGACTAGTCTTCCATTTGATATTTCATCTATATCGTGAGCTGATATAACTGTCACAAGAGGACTTCTAGTAAAAGCAAGCGTAACGGCTGATCCCAAGTTTATAGTGCTTGTTATAGATGAAAGATAGCTTAGTTGCTCGAAAGAACTTCTATATAGCTCTGTAACCCAAAGAGAATGGAAACCGTTTTTCTCTGCTTTTTGAGATACATATTTCAAATTGTCGAAAGAACTCGGGTCTAAAATTAACCCAATATTATTTGTCATTTATTCCACCTTTTTTGAATCAACTACTTTTTCATCAACTAATTCGGGGGAATCAATTTTAGACTTATCTTGGAATGGGACTTGCATTCCAACTAACTCAATCAAAGAAATAGGTGCAGCGTCACCTCTTCTGAAATTAAGCTTAACTATTCTAGTGTAGCCACCGGGTCTTTCAGAGAAAGAAGGAGCTATTTCTTCAAATAATTTTTTTAGGATATCCTTATCTTTTATTTTTGTATTTACCAATCTTCTAGAGTGTACAGAGTCTGTTTTAGCTGTTGTGATAATTTTCTCACTAAACCTTTTTAGCTCTTTAATCTTAACATCTGTTGAAGTTATTCTTCCATGCCTAAACAATTCTGTACAAAGATTTCTCAATACTGATAATCTGTGTTCTGTCTTTAATCCTAATTTTCCTTTTCTAACTCTATGTCGCATAAAATTAACCTACATCTTCACTTACTTCTGTTTCCTCTTTCTTCTTTCTTTGCTCAAAATACAAATCTCTATTAATATCCTCGCCTAATTTTAAAGAAAATGAAGCAACTACATCTCTTACTTCATATAAAGAACGTTTACCAAAATTTTCTAGATTTAATAAATCGTCTTCACTTAATTGAATCAGGTCTCCTAAGAATTTAATATTGGCTTTACTTAAACAATTCAAAGAACGTGCTGAAAAGTCTAAATCTTCTACTTTTGTAAATAACACATCCTCTCCACCTGTGATTTCTTCTTTAATATCTTCTATTACTGGTATGGCATCAATTTCTTCTTCGTTAAAATTAATAAATACTGATATTTGTTCTTTTATTATCTTTGAGGAATAAGCAACTGCATCTTCTGGTGTGATTGTTCCATTCGTCCAAACTTCAAAAGTTAGTTTTTCAAAGTCTGTTCTTCTTCCAACTCTAGCACTTGTTACTCCATAGTTAACTTTAACTATAGGTGAATATATTGCATCTAACTGAACTTCACCAATTGTATGATCCACTGTTTCTTCTCTAGCTTCTACGGGTACGTAACCTCTCCCCATTTCTACAGTTAAGTGCATATCTAACTTGGCACCTTCAGACAATGTGGCAATATACTGATTAGGATCAACAATTTCAACATTTTGATTAACTTCAATATCAGAAGCTTTAATTTGACCTTCACCTGAAACACTTAAGGAAACTTCTTGTTTTTCATAAGTATGCATTTTTAATTTTAATTGTTTAAGATTTAATATTATCTCAGTAACATCTTCTGTTACTCCCGGGATAGTAGAGAACTCGTGCATAACACCATCTATCTTAACTCTTGTTATTGCTGGCCCTTGAATCGATGACAGCAGAACCCTTCTTAATGTATTACCAATAGTAACGCCATACCCCTTTTCTAATGGTTGACATGTAAATTTAGCGTAATTATCAGCTTTTGACTTTTGGTCAACCTGAATAGATTTAGGTCTATGGAGACCAAGCCAGTTTTTCTGAAATTCCATTTATTTCTCCTATAATTTTGAGTAAAACTCAATAATTAATTGCTCATCGACAGGCTGTTTAAAATCCTCTCTGTTTGGTAATCTTTTAATAATGCCTTCTAATTTTTCAGAATTTAGCTCTAACCAATCAGCTACGCCTCTTCTTGCAACTGATTCAATCGAACTTTTAACTCTTATATTATCTCTAATTTTTTCTTTTAGCTCGATACGGTCGTTTAAAGAAACTATAAATGAAGGAATATCCACCTTTTTACCATTAACCAATATATGACCATGATTAACATACTGCCTTGCTTCACTTCTTGAGCTAAGCATTCCAAGTCTATAAACAACATTATCAAGTCTTCTCTCAAGATTAGAAATTAAGTTATGACCTGTAACACCATTTTCCTTGGCAGCTTTTATGTAATTATTCCTAAATTGCTTCTCTGTTAGTCCAAAAATCCTTTTTAATTTTTGCTTTTCTCTTAGTCTGACCGAATATTCAGAATATTTTTGTCTAAAATTAGACTGTGACTGTCCTGGTTTAACATCAAGACGTCTAGCAGCCTTATCAGTATAAGATCTATCGCCTTTTAAGAAAAGCTCTTGGCCTTCCCTTCTTGATAGTTTTGTTGTTGGTCCTGTATATCTAGACAATTTATACCTCTTAAACTCTTCTCTTTGCCGGTGGTCTACAACCATTATGTGGCAAAGGAGTAATATCTTTTATTGAACTTACTTTAATTCCTACATTTTGTATTGATCTTATAGCCGTTTCACGCCCAGGTCCTGGTCCTTTAACAAAAACTGATATGGTTTTCATACCAAATTCTAGTGCTTTTTTTGCTGCATCTTCTGCGGCCATTTGGGCCGCAAAAGGTGTTCCTTTTCTCGTACCTTTAAAACCTTTTTTTCCAGCAGCTCCCCACGATAAAACATTTCCTGATTCATCGGTGATAGTAATTATTGTATTGTTAAAAGTGGCTTGAATATGAGCCTGTCCTGACTCAACAAATTTTTTTACTTTTTTAGTTTTTTTAACTTTTTTCAATTTATAAATGCTCCAAAATTATTTAGCTGCTAGCTTTTTCTTGGCAATAGCAAGGCCTTTCTTTCCTCTTCTAGTTCTAGCATTAGATTTAGTTCTTTGGCCCCTAGAAGGTAGCTTTTTTCTATGTCTGATTCCTCTATATGAATTAATATCAGATAGTCTTTTAATATTATTTTGAACTTCAACTCTTAGTTCACCTTCAACTAAACAATCACTTTCAATATATTGTCTAATTTTAGAAACATCAGAGTCTGTAAGGTCTTTTGTTTTAGTAGTTGGATCAATATTTGCACTTGTTAGTATATCTTTTGATACTTTAGGACCTACACCATATATGTAAGTTAAAGAGACATCGACTCTCTTATTATCCGGTATATCTACTCCTGCAATTCTAGGCATAATCTCTCCAATAAAAAGCTTATATTATATCTTATAAACTCACTTCAATCTATAGGTTATTCTTCCTTTTGTCAAATCATAAGGAGAAACCTCAACTTTGACCTTATCACCAGGTAGTATTCTAATAAAATGTGTTCTCATCTTACCTGAAACATATGCAAGTATTTTGTGTTCATTTTCAAGTTCAACTTTAAACATAGCATTAGGTAATGCCTCTAAAATTGTTCCTTCTAACTCTATTCTATCTTCTTTTGCCATATTTATTTAGTTAAATTAACTGGTCCTTTTTTAGTTATTGCGATTGTGTGTTCGAAATGTGCAGATAGGCTACCATCTTTAGTAACAACAGTCCAATTGTCATCAGATACTTTAACATCTGGTTTTCCAACATTAACCATAGGCTCTATTGCTATCACCAACCCTTCGACAAGATCAAGGGACTTTTCTCTATTCTCAGATTCTAAAACAAAATTAGGCACCTGAGGATCTTCGTGAAGATTTCTTCCAATCCCATGTCCAACATATGACCTAACTATAGAGAAATTGTTTTCTTCAACATAATCCTGGATTACTTTAGAAATATCATAAAGCTTGTTACCTACAACTGCTTTCTCAATTCCTTTCTCTAACGATTTCTTTGTTACATCAATAAGCTTTTGGGTCGGATTATCAAGGTCACCAACACCAAAGGTAAAAGCAGAATCAGCATAAAAACCGTCCTTAAAGACACCAAAATCAATTCCTATTATATCACCCTTTTTCAAAATTCTATTTTTTGAAGGAATACCATGAACAACTTCATCATTAATTGATGCACAGATTGATCCCGGGAAATCTTGGTATCCTTTAAATGCTGGTTTGAAACCTTTAGAAAGCGTATATTCTTCTGCAACCTTATCCAGCTCCCATGTTGATACACCTGGCTCGACTAGTTTAAATAGAACTTCATGAACTTGTGAAATAATTGCACCACAACTATTCATTCGTTCGATATTTTTATTATTTTTTAATTGTATTGCCATAATCTCTAATTTAAAGCTTTGAATATGTTTTCCGAAACAATTTTGACGGAATCATCACCCTTTATTTCAACTAATATATCTAAATTTCTATAATATTCTTTTATAGGCAAGGTCTGATTCTTGTAAACTTCTAATCGATTCTTAATAGTTTCCTCATTATCATCGCTTCGGCCTCTTAAAAGTAGCCTTTCTATAAGAGCAGAGTCGTCAACCTCTAAGGAAACAACATTATCTACTTTTAGGCTATTAGCTTTAAGCATTTCATCTAATGCATGAGCTTGAGATATTGTTCGTGGAAATCCATCCAGAAGGAACCCTTTACCAGAAGATTCGGAAGTAATTTTATTCTTAATCATCCCAATAATTAGCTCATCAGTAACTAATTCTCCAGCTTCCATAAATTGTTTAGCCATTAATCCTAACTCTGATTCTTTAGCTACTTCCTCTCGCAATATATCACCAGTTGAAAGATGTAAAAGATTCAACTTATCCTTTAAGGCATCAGCCTGAGTTCCTTTTCCCGCTCCTGGGGGTCCAAATAAAACTAAAATCATCTTTTCACCTCAAATTAAACCTACTAGGTTCTTTTTTTGTTTTCTTTCCGTTCATCTGATCATAGTTGGATGAAATTAAGAAAGATTCGATCTGCTGAATTGTATCTAAAGTAACACCTATAACGATTAAAAGAGATGTGCCACCGAAATAGAAAGGCAAGCTAAAAGGTTTAGCGTTTAATATTGCAGGAATTATACAAACAATTGCAAGGTAAATAGCTCCAATAACTGTAAGTTTAGACATTATTAGCTTAATATAATCTGTTGTATTTTTCCCAGGTCTAATTCCAGGTATAAAAGCTCCACCTTTTTTAAGATTTTCAGACATCTCATCAGGCTTGATAACCATCCCTGTATAAAAAAAAGTAAAGAATATAACTAATATAGCAAAGACTGAATTATATAAGAAACTACTATTCAGAAATGTCTGAGCAAAATTATTTACACTTGGTACATCAACATAATTAAAAACTGTTAGTGGAAGAAGTAAGATTGATGAAGCAAATATTGGAGGGATAACTCCAGCAGGGTTTATCTTTAATGGTAAGTGCGAAGATTGACCGGAAAAGATTTTTCTACCTTTAGTTTTTTGTGGGTACTGAATAGGTATTTTTCTAAAAGATCTTTCAACAAAAACTATAGAATAGAGAATAAAAAGCATTATTATAAGAAACAGAATTACAGTTAAAACGTTAAGCTGCCCAATTTTTACAAAATTAAATAAGTTACCTGTTGCACTTGGTATTCCTGCAATAATAGAAGTAGCAATTATTAATGACAATCCATTGCCAATACCATTATTTGTTATTTGCTCGCCCAACCACATTACAAAGAAAGTTCCAGCTGTAAGTGTAATAATAGTAAGAATAAAGAAACTCGTTCCTGGATTAAATACGATTTCTGCACCTGTACCTAGGCCAGTCTGTAGCGCTGTAACAAGAAGTGATCCTTGAAAAAAACAAATTAATATTGTTAAATAACGCGAATATTGAGCAATCTTCTTTTTACCTAGTTGATCTTTTTGCATTTCATCTAATTTAGGAAAAGTTTTGGTTACTAAAGACATAACGATTGATGCTGTGATATATGGCATAACACCAAGGGCAAATATTGAAGCTCTTTCAAATGCTCCACCCGAGAATAAATTGATAATATCAAAAAAAGACTTACCTTGACTCGTAAAAACCTTGAGTATTTCTTGAGAATCAACGCCAGGTATCGGAACAAAAACTCCGAACCTATAAATAATAAGTATTAATAATGTATATAGAATTCTTTTATTTAGTTCAGGAATCTTAGGTACAGTATCCATATTATTAGACTATCTTGATACTGCCACCTGCAGATTTGATTTTTTCCGTAGCTGATTTTGAAAAATGATTTGCTGAGATTTCATACTTTTTATCAAAATCACCATTACCTAAAATCTTCACGGGCTTGTTTCCGTCTATTAGACCTATCTTAATTAATGATTCAACATCTATTTTTTCAAGATTTTCGATTTTATTCAAAGTACCAACATTAATTACATCATATACTTTTCTATTATAATTAGTAAAACCTCTCTTAGGGGTTCTTAAAACAAAGCTTGATTGCCCACCTTCAAAAAGGATTGGAACACCTCCACCAGATCTTGAATTCTGACCTTTATGTCCTCTACCAGCTGTCTTACCTTTAGACCCTGGTCCTCTTCCAACCCTGGTTCTATTCTTTTTATTCTTAGTTTTAACCAATTCATTAAGCATTAACTTCACCTTCTGCCTTATTTCTATAATACTGTTTTGGTAAATCTAAATCTTCTTGCTTCTTACCATGATCATCTGCAGTTTTTGCAGGATCATTTAATTGCTTCAAACATTCAATTGTTGCATTGACAACATTAATAGGATTCCTTGATCCTAATGACTTTGTTAAAACATCTTTAATTCCAGCTAACTCTAAAACTGACCTTACCGCTCCACCAGCTATAACCCCAGTACCTGAACTTGCGGGTCTTATCATTACCTGACTTGTTAAGTGTTTAGCGTAGACTTCATGACTAATAGTTCTTCCGTTTAAACTTATTTCAATTAGATTTTTTTTTGCTTTGTCTATGCCTTTCCGTATAGCGTCAGGGACCTCGTTGGACTTGCCCAGACCTGCACCAACTTTATCCTTATTATTTCCAATCACCACTAATGCGGTAAAATGGAAATTCTTTCCACCTTTTGTTGTTTTTGCAACTCTTCTTATATGGACAATTTTTTCTGCAAAATCTTTATCTAAACTATTCCTCGAATTATTATTTTTCAAAATTACACTCCAAATTAAAAATTTAATCCTTTACTTCTTAGTTCGTCAGCAATTATTTTTATTCTTCCATGGAACTTATATCCACTTTTATCAAAAACTAACTTTTTTATTCCTAATGTTTCAGCTTTCTTAGCTATTTCATTTACTATATCAGATCTATCAGTTTTTAATGTTGAAACTGAAATCAATGTATTCCCACTTTTATCATCTACCAAGTTTACATACAAGTTTTTTAAAGACTTGAATATATATAACCTGGGACCAGAGCTTGTCCCTGAAATATTTTTTCTATTTCTTTTGTGGCGAGTAATTCTTAATTTATTTTTATCTATTGGTTTTATCATTACTTAGCACCTTTTCCGCCAGCGGCTTTTCCTGCCTTTAATTTTACTACTTCTCCGGTATATCTAACACCTTTACCTTTATATCTTTCTGGTTTTCTTAGCTTTCGAATTCTTGCAGTTACTTCGCCCACTAATTCTTTGTCAACTCCTGAAATCTTTAACAAAGTTCCTTTATTTTCAACTTCAGCATTTATAGATTCTGGTAAGTCAAAATTAACAGGATTTGAGTATCCAAGATTTAAAACTAATTCATTTTTGGATTTAATATCACATTTATACCCTGTCCCTATTATATCTAAAGATTTTTGAAAACCTTCCTTAACACCTATGACCATATTGTTAACTAAAGATCTTGTTAGACCATGAAAAGCTTTTATTCTTTTCTCCTCACTATTTCTATTAACATTAATTTTTCCTGATTCTATATTAAGAGTTATTCCTTCAGGTATAGACCTTTGAAGAACACCTTTTGGTCCTGAGACTTTTACTATATTATCCTCCAAGACTACTTGAACATCTTCACTAAAAACAATTTCTTTATTCCCTATTCTTGACATAACTACACCTATATAATACTACAGAGTATTTCTCCACCGACTCCTATTTCCCTAGCTTTACTACCAGTCATAACACCTTTTGATGTTGATATAATCGAAGTACCTAGTCCACCTAAAATTCTAGGAATCTCTGTTTTGTTAACATAAACTCTTAGACCTGGTTTACTTATTCTTTTAAGTTCTTTTATAACCGATGTTCTTTTGTCCTTACTGTATTTTAAATTAATTTTAATAAAGGAGAATTTATCTTTTGAAACTTTATCAAACGATTGTATAAATCCCTCCTCTTCGAGAATCTTTGCAATTTGAAGCTTAAACTTTGAATTAGGTATTTCTACAGCTTTATGCCTTGCATTTATTGCATTTCTAATTCTTGTTAACATATCTGAAATTGGGTCTGTAACCATAATTTTATCCTCTGACTATAAACTAGCCTTTCTAACTCCTGGTATTAAGCCTTCACTTGCAAGTTTCCTAAATGCATTCCTACTCATACCAAACTTTCTAATAAATCCCCTAGCTCTTCCTGTTATTGGACACCTATTGTATTCTCTTACCTTAAATTTCTGCTTCTTTTTTGCTTTCACAATCATTGATTTTTTTGCCATCTAAATACTCTCCTAACGCTTAAAGGGAAACCCTAACTTTTCTAATAAAATTTTAGACTTCGAGTCGTCCTCGGCAGTTGTTACTATGGTCACATTAAGTCCCTTAACCTTTGTTGACTTAGTTGGATCAATTTCAGGAAAGACTAAATGGTCTTGAATACCTAAGTTATAATTCCCACTTTTATCAAAAGCCTTATTGGATATTCCTCTGAAGTCTCTAACTCTTGGTAAGGCCAAGTTCACAAGTTTTGATAAAAATTCATACATTCTATCACCTCTTAGTGTAACTCTAGACCCAATTGGATAACCTTCTCTTAGTTTGAAACCAGCTTCTGATTTTTTTGCTTTTGTTACAACTGCTTTTTGGCCTGCAATTAAAGTTAGCTCATTACACGCTTCATCAATTATCTTAGTATCCTTACCAGCATCTGATATCTTTCCAAGTCCCATATTTAACACAACCTTTACTATCTTAGGAACTTCCATCTTATTCTTTAATTTTAAAGAGGTCATAATCGAAGGTATGGACTCTATATACAATTCTTTAATACTAGACATTTCCTATCACCTTTATGTTTGATATATGAATACCTTTTTCAATATTAACAATTCCACCACTTGGATTCTGTTGTGTTGGCTTTACATGCTTCTTTGCAATATTTATATTCTCTATGGTCACTCTATCAAGCTTAGTTGATACACTTGTTATTTTACCAACTTGTCCTTTATATTTGCCAGCTATAATTTTAGCATTTAGCCCTTTTTTGGGTTTAAGTTTTAATTCTGACATCTAAATAACCTCCGGAGCTAAGGATATAATCTTCATAAATCCTCTATTTCTTAACTCTCTCGCAACAGGACCAAAGATCCTAGTTCCAACAGGCTGGTTATCTTTGTTGATTAAGACAGCTGCATTATCATCAAATCTAATGTATGACCCATCTGCTCTTCTTATTTCTTTTTTAGTCCTAACAATGACTGCTTGGAATATTTTTCCTTTTTCAACTTTTGAATTAGGAATAGCTGCTCTTATAGAAACTGTTACAACATCTCCTATGCTCGCATAACGTCTATATGAACCACCTTTGAGCCTTATAACATTCAATTTTTTTGCGCCTGAATTATCAGCAGAAATTAATTGAGTTTCTGGTTGAATCATTGACTAGCTCCTTTCTCTACAACTTTAATTAAATTCCATCTTTTTGTTTTACTAATAGGCTTTGTTTCTACAGCCTCAATTATATCTCCGACTTCCGCAACCATTTTTTCATCATGAACAGGAAACTTCTTTTTAAGAATAGAAACCTTATTATATTTTTTATTCTTGCTTCTAGTCTCAATTTGAACCATCAATGTTTTTAAAGATGAGTTTTTAACTACAAGTCCTTTAACTGTTCTCATTCTTCCTCTAGACATAATTTATTCCTTTCCTCTTGAATTTACTTCTGTCATACATCTGGCTATATCTTTTTTTATTTTCTTATAGCTATTAGTATCAAAATCACCTTGATTAAGCTTGTTAATTTTAGCTTTAAGCAAGGAATCTTTTAATTCTTGAATTTTATTCTCAATCTCAACTGTATCCAATTTTTTAATATCTTTAGTGAAGATCATATCAATTGTCCCCTTGTTCTAACAACGAACCTGGTTCTCACAGGCAGCTTGTTTGAAGCTAGCCTAAGAGCTTCTCTTGCTAATTCTTCATCTACGCCAGCTATTTCATAGATCATTGTTCCTTTCTTAATAGGTGCAACGTACCTGTCGATATCACCCTTACCTTTACCCATCCTGACCTCTGCGGGTTTCTTTGAAACGGGCTTATGTGGAAAAATTCTTATCCATAATTTAGCTCCACGTTTCACACTTCTATTAATTGCAATCCTTGCAGCTTCTATTTGTCTTCCAGTGATTCTGGCAAAATCTAATGACTGCAAACCAAACTCACCAAATGAAACTTTATTGCATTTTGTTGCCACGCCTCTGACTCTTCCTTTATGTTGCTTTCTATATTTGCTTTTCTTAGGCTGCAGCATTTGCTTCTCCTTTAGGTTGTTTTTTTCTTAATACTTCACCCTTGAAGATCCAAACTTTAATTCCTATTTTACCGTAAGTAGTAAGAGCTTCAGCGAAACCATAATCAATATCAGCTCTAAGTGTACTCAAAGGAACCCTTCCTTCTCTGTACCACTCACTCCTAGCAATCTCTGCACCATTTAGTCTTCCAGAAACCATAATTTTTATACCAATAGCCCCTAATCTCAAAGCAGAGGTTAGACTTCTCTTCATTGCTCTTCTATAGGCAACTCTTCTTTCTAGTTGTAGTCCAATGTTTTCAGCAACTAACTGGGAATCAATCTCTGGTCTTTTAATTTCCTTTATATCAATAAATATTTCTTTGCTAACCATTTTTGATAAGTTTTTCCTCAATAAGTCGATGTCTACCCCTTTTCTGCCGATTAACAGTCCAGGCTTAGAGCAGAATATAATTATTCTAATTTTTTCAATTGACGATCTTTCTATTTCAATTTTAGATATTCCTGACTGAAAGAAATTCTTTTTTATAAAAGTTCTAATCTTTAAGTCTTCATGTAAAAAAGCTTTATAAGTATTTTTATTAGCAACAAACCAATTAGAGTTCCATGTTCTTGTTATTCCTACTCTTATTGATACTGGATTTACTTTTTGTCCCATTATTTCACCTTCTCTTCTAATACTATCGTAATATGACTTAATCTTTTTAGCTTCCTTGTTGCTCTGCCCATAGCTCTTGGTGTAAATCTTTTCAAAGTTGTTCCTTCTGTGGCATAAGCCTCAGATACAAAAATTTTTTCGGAATCTGTAAAACCTTTTTCATATGCATTTGAGACTGCAGACTTTAATGTTTTAGATACTTCTTCTTTAGAACCTTGCTTTAAGGTTTTTAAAAGCATAAATGCATAATCTACATTCCTACCTCTAATAGTTTCTAAAACTAAATTAACTTTCCTAGGTGTTCTTCTGGCATATTTAAGAATCGCTTTTGCTATCATTATCTACCACCCTTCTTTTTGTCTCCACCTGCATGAGAGTTAAATGTTCTAGTTGGAGAAAATTCTCCTAGTTTGTGACCCAACATATACTCTGTGGCATAAACAGGTATAAATTTCTTTCCATTGTAAACAGCAAAAGTAAGTCCCAACATATCAGGAACAATCATCGATCTTCTTGACCAAGTTTTGATTATTTTTTGGCTATCTGTTTCTTTTGCTTTTACAACCTTCTTCATCAACTTGTCATCAACGAAGGGTCCTTTTTTAATCGATCTACCCATTTTCTATAATCACCTCTTGTCCATTCCATAACCAATACGTCTTCTTTTGACAATTAACTTATCAGTTCTTGGATTATGTCTTGTTTTCTTACCTATAGTTATCCAGCCCCACTTAGATACTGGATGTGGGTTTCCCCTAGCTGCTTTACCTTCGCCACCACCATGAGGATGATCAACAGGATTCATCGCAACACCTCTAACCTTAGGTCTTCTACCAAGATGTCGATTTCTTCCAGCTTTACCAATTACAATCTGATTATGTTTATCGTTCCCCAACTTGCCGATAGTTGCTCTACAAATAGAACGAACATATCTAGTTTCACCGGAGCTTAATTTAATCATAGTCAAATCCTTTTCGTTTCCTAATACTTGGGCATAAGCACCTGCAGATCTTGCCAACTTACCACCATTTCCAGGTGACAGTTCAATATTATGCACGATCGTTCCTTCAGGAATGTTCTTTAACTCTAAAGAATTACCAATAACAATTTCTGTTTTTGAAGAAGCAATTATTTTATCCCCAACTTTAATTCCCAATGGAGCTAGAATGTATCTCTTTTCTCCATCTAAATAGTTTATAAGTGCTATTCTGGAAGTCCTATTAGGATCATACTCTATAGTTTTCACTACCCCAGGTACATCAAATTTATCTCTTTTAAAATCAATAATTCTATAAAGTTGCTTATGGCCACCACCTCTACTTTTTGAGGTAATTCTCCCTAGATTATTTCTGCCTTTTTTATTATGAGAATATGACAGTAGAGGCTTATGAGGGGACTTGGTTGTTATCTCATCATAATCAGCTGATGTCATGAATCTTCGACCAGCACTAGTAGGTTTATATTTTCTAATTCCCATACTAAACTCCTTGAACTATTTCTATTTTTCCTTCTTTAAGCGTTATAAAAGCTTTTTTTTGTTTTGATCGTTTTCCGATAGGCCTACCACCCTTCATAACTTTCTTCCCAGGTTTGATTGCTGTTCTAATATCTTTAACTTTAACATCAAAAAATTTCTGAATTGCATCCCTTATCTCATTTTTAGTAGATTTTGGATTAACTTCAAAGACATAGCATTCTTCTTGACTCATAGCTTGAGTCTTCTCCGTTACTAAAGGCTTAATTATTATATCAGAAACATATTTTTTCATTATTTTAGCCTCTCTACTAAAGTTGCGAGTGTTGCCTTATCAATTAAGATTGACTTGTAATTTAGCAAGTCATAGACATTAACGCCTTCTGATTTAATTAATTTTAACTTTTCAATATTTCTTGAAGCAAGGTTAATATTCTCACTCTCTATATCAGAAATAATTAATAATTTATCTGACAATTTAAACGGTTTTAAAAGAGTAATTAAATCTTTAGTTTTATGAGTTTTAAGTTCTATCGTATCAACTACTGTAATAGTTTCTTGCTTTATTTTGTATAAAACACTATGAAGCAATGCTAATTTTTTTATTTTTTTTGGTACGTTAATGGACCAATCTTTAGGTGAAGGTCCAAAAATTACACCACCGCCACGCCAAATAGGAGATGTTCTTGAGCCTGCTCTAGCATTTCCTGTACCTTTTTGCTTAAATGGCTTCTTATTACTTGCATTAACCATTGCACGATTTTTGGTTGCTGCTGTTCCTGATCTTCTTTTTGAAAGCTGCCATTTTACAACCTGACTAATAGCTTTTCTATTTATTTCAACATTATCGTCAATGTTTAAA
>JAQWMJ010000018.1:0-2867 GCA_029246845.1 Thermodesulfobacteriota bacterium | reverse complement strand
AGAACAAAATCTATATCCATCAAAGGTGATTTGATTGAAGACGAAATGACTTTAAAGGACTCTTTGCTTCTAAAGCAAGATGATTTTTTCAGTACTGGTAAATTAACAAAAGATATTGAAAAGTTAAATACAATTTATGGTGACAAATCGTATGCTTTTGCAAATGTTAGTCCTAATGTTATAAAAGATACATCGAATGATAAGGTTAAAATTGAATTTGTCATTGAAAAAGGCGAGAAATTTAAGGTTAACTTAATAAATATCTCCGGAAACACTAGAACTCGAGATAAAGTAATAAGAAGACAAGTTTTAGTAAATGAAAACGATGACTATTCAGCAACAAAAATAAAACTTTCTAAGCAACGAATTAACCGACGAGGTTTCTTTGAAACAGTCGAAATTTCAGAGGTACCTGTTAAAAATAAAGAAAATTACTTAGATTTAGATATAGAGGTAGTCGAAAAAGCTACTGGCTTCTTTAGTATCGCTGGTGGCTATAGTTCCACGGAAAATTTACTGCTCGGAATACAGATTCAAGAATCTAACCTTTTTGGGTATGGAAAGCAGTTAAGCACTTCGGCTACAGTTGGTGGTTTAAGTAAAAATTTCTCTGTAGATTATACTGATCCTTACTTTTTGGACACAACTTATACTTTTGGATTTAAAGTCTTTAATCAGGAATATCAATATGTAGACTTTGATCGAAATTCATATGGTGGAGGGCTTAGATTTGGTAAGGCGATTAGTAATTGGAGTTTTATAAATTTACGTTATAGATATGAAAATATAAAAATTGATGATTTGAAACTTGCTGCTAGTGAAGTTTTTGAGGAAGGTACTGATGAAATAAGTTCCATAGGTGTAGGAATCACTTATGATACTAGAGATAACTTTGTTAATCCTAGTAGAGGCATTAGTACAAATTTCAACGTAGAAGAGTCCAATGAAGTTTTTGGTGCAAATTTATATTATACAAAATATAGTTCGAGTTTTAAAAAGTACTATTCAATAAAAAGAAATCATACTTTGGCATATAAACTTGAAGGAGCTTTTGTTGATTTTAGGGAGACTGGAAATAGGATCATAGTTGGAGAAAGATATTATATGGGAGGACCAAACAATCTAAGAGGCTACAAGGCTTCTCGAGTATCTCCTAGAAGGCTACTTTCTACAGGTAATTTCGTTAGAATTGGTGGAAATAAGTTTGTATTCAATACACTTGAATACTTGTTTCCTATAGCTTTAGAAACAGGACTTAGAGGAATACTTTTTGTTGATGCAGGAAATACATATGACGAAAGCAAAAATATAGATTATAATCCCTATCGTATGAAGAAAGATGTGGGTTTTGGCTTTAGATGGTTGTCACCCATGGGTCCTTTAAAGCTTGATTTTGGTTTTCCTTTGGGAAACAGAAAATCAGGTGAGAGTAAATATGAAGTTCAATTTTCTATCGGATCACTTTTTTAATATAATTTAGAATATGGAGAAATATCATGAATAAATTTTTTATTATCTTACTAGTTTTATTTTTATCTTCACCAAATTCATTTAGCGAAGGTCATGAGGAGTCTGGGATTGCACATAGTGCTAGTGTTAAAATTGCTGTTGTAGATTTTCAAAGAGTTTTAATGGAGTCAACTTTAGGTAAAGACTATATTAAAGGTGCCAAGAAAAATATTGAAAAAAAGCAAGCACTTCTTGCAAAGCTTGAAGATCAAGTTAGAGCGATGAGAGACAAGTTTAATGAACAGAAATTAGTTCTAGACGAAAAAGTTAGAGATCAAAAAGCAGAAGAGCTTTCATATAAAATGAAGGAACTGCAACGAAAAAGCGAAGATTTCCAAGCTGAAGTTAAAATAGCTGATGGAAAATTTCAAAGAGACATCTTAAGTGTTCTAATGAAAGAAGTTAAGTCTGTAGCTGAACAGCTAGGTTACGATATAGTAATATCTAAAGCCTCTCCTGGTTTGATGTACGTAAGTGAATCAATGGATATAACTTCAAAAGTTTTAGACAGAATGAATAGATAGAATTATGATTCTTGATAAAGAAGAAATTAAGAACTATATTCCACACAGAGAACCCTTTCTTTTTGTAGATGAAGTAGTTGAGTTGATTCCTGAAAAATCTATCACTGCTAATGTCACTTTTAGTGAGGATAATTTCTTTTTCAAAGGTCATTTCCCTGGTAACCCTGTAGTTCCAGGTGTTATTATTGTTGAGGCAATGGCCCAAGCCGGAGGTGTTCTTATATATAAATCTTATGAAGATAAGCTTCTTGGTTTGACTCCTGCTTTGGTAGGTATAAATAATGTTAAATTTAAATTACCAACCTTACCTGGAGATAAGTTGAGAATTGAAACAATCTTGGTAAAAAGCAAGTTGAATATATTCAAGCTATCAGCTAAAGCTTTCAATAATGACAAGCTAGTAGTTCAAGCAGATATAACTGCAACCATAATGTCTAAGTAGCAACTCTTAAGAAAATTGAAACAAATAATCTATCATGTTAATATAGGGCTTTATATTTTATGCTGGTGTAGCTCAGGGGTAGAGCAGCTGATTTGTAATCAGCCGGTCGGGGGTTCAAATCCCTTCGCCAGCTTATATATGGGGATATGGCAGAGTGGACAAATGCATCAGACTGTAAATCTGACCGCGCAAGCGTACGGTGGTTCGAATCCATCTATCCCCAAAAGAAAGCATGCGGGAGTAGCTCAGTTGGCTAGAGCATCTGCCTTCCAAGCAGAGGGTCGCGAGTTCGAGTCTCGTTTCCCGCTTTTTTGCCCAGGTAGCTCAGTGGTAGAGCACATCCTTGGTAAGGATGAGGTCGGCGGTTCAACCCCGCTCTTGGGCTTTCAATT
>JAQWMJ010000010.1:0-45871 GCA_029246845.1 Thermodesulfobacteriota bacterium | reverse complement strand
ACTAATAGCGGGGAGATCAATTTCTTTAGCATGTGGCCCTTAGGTTATCCACTCCTAATATCGTTAATATCAAAACTAACTTTTCTTGATGTCTTTTGGTCTTCAAAGTTACTAAATATTTTATCAGTCCTATTAATATTTTTAATGATTTACAAAAATACATTATTTGGATATTCATTAATTGCTCTATTGTTCCTTTCTGGTAGCTTCATTAATATATTTTCGTATACATTAACAGAAAATTTATTTATAGTTGGTCTAGTCTCCTATGCTTATTCAACTCACAACTTAACAGTAAGAGCTAGCAAAAAAAATATATTAATAGCCATACTCTCTTTTGTCCTAACATTTTCTTCAAGATACATAGGTGGCTATCTATTAATATTTAACTTTTTCTTAATCCTTAGATCATTAAAGAATAATCAATCTAATACCAGGGGACTTATTATTCTTCTAGTGGCGTCGGGAACATATATGCTTGGATACCTTTACATGAATAAGTATTTTACAGGATCCTTAACCTATCCTCATGCATACATTACTTATGAATCATCAAGTGAAATAATTCTTCACTTTGTAAAGAAAGTTTTTGAGGAACTTAATCTCATTATGGCCAGTGTTAGATTTAAAATCAGTCCTATGTTCTCAATATTCTCATCATTCTTTTCGGCCATCCTCATTTCACTAGTTGCCTTATACTGTAAAAAAACTTCTATCAAAGACGAGAAGCTTAACAGTTTAGCTACTAACTTTATATATATGTCATTATTTTATATAACTATAGTTTTATTTTGGAGACTCACAATCTGGTTTTCTCCTTTCTCCTACAGAATATTATTCCCTGCATCAATTCTTATAATGATAGGCTTCGCTTATAAAGTATTGTCTAGAACAAATATACATTTCGACGGTATAAAGAACATATACCTGGCACTAGTACTTATCGGTTCTTTGTCAATTGGATATAATGTTCTATATAAGCAAATCACCTTTGAAGGCATAACTTATACAGAAAATATAAAACAATTAAAAAAGAAATACAGTGCTATTGAAAGTGGAAGTTCAATTATTTTTGGGGAGCGTCAAATAGACTATTTAAGGACTGACCTTGTTCCATTGAAACCTTACTATCTTCCTTTGTTTGCTGAGAGTGAATCCTTACGTGACTTCAACAAAAGAATCAGTAAATCTAATTCAATATTTTTTAATATTCCTAAGATATGTAAAAAACCATATCAAACTTTATCCGGTGATAGAGATTTGAACTGTATATCTCCCAACAAAAAGATTCACTTTTTCGATAATCAGATTATGGACTATGTTAAAAGCAATAAGAATCTTGGTCTACATAGAACAAGTGAGATTAAATGAGCTATAAAGAGTTAACCGATAGAATCAAAAAGAATTTCAAAATTCTTAGTGTAGCAAAAATTGCTGGGGGGGTATTCTCCGCCTTGACTCTACTTTTAATAGGTAGATCTCTTGGTGTAGAAAAGTTTGGAATATTTTCTATGGTGATATCAGCAGTAGAAATTTGCAATATACTTCTAAGTTTCAGAATCTGGGATACTACTGTTAAATTCGTGGGTCAGAATCTCCAAGAAAAAAATGTTGTATCTAAATATTTAACATTAAGCTTCTATCTTAGTCTTGCTTCTTCAACAATATCTTTCTTGGCAATATATCTTATTGCAAATTTCTATGCTGAGAAACTCTTTACTTCTATAGTGAGCCCTAAGCATTTAATCTTTGCTTATTCTTTCGTAGTTTTGTTTATAACCTTAAATGAAATAATGGATGGGATTTTAAGAGTTTTTGACAATTATACTTCAATGCTGAAAATTAATATTTATCAAAATCTACTTAGGTTCTTACTTGTTGGAATTTGCTTAATATTAGTCGGTCTTAGTATTCAGAATGTAATAAATTGTTTTGTTTTTAGTTATATAGTCGGCTTTTTTCTAAGACTTTTTTATTTGAGAAGGACTCTAAAGTTAAACAATATAAGTGTTAAATCACTGGACTTTCCTGACTTAAAATTATCGCTAGAATTTATAAAGTTTATGCTGAATGCACATTTTTCAAATATATTAAATATTGCTAATGATAAAAACTTAGGTGTCATAGCTGTTGGATACTTAACAACTCCTTACTATGCTGGCCTCTACAGAGCTGCGAGAGCTATAGTTAAAATAATTAGACGAATAATGGACCCTTTACTTGAGATAATATTCCCTGAATTGGTTAAATTATATTCTGAAAAAAAATTCACATTATATAAAAAAATTATTTACGACTCAACAAAACTTGTCTTACTGGTTTCGCTTGCAATGGGTGGGGTAATTTTCTATTTTTCAAATAGCTTAATTGTAATATTTTTTGGTGAGGAATATATTGAGGCAGTTCTTGCATTGAGAATTTTAATAGGGGCAATGATAATTCACAATCTTGCTTATTGGGTAAACCCTACCATTTTATCGTCTGGAAATGCTAAATTCTTAACAATTAGCACTATAATTACAACTGTTATTTATTGCATTTCACTTTCCTATTTCATTCAACAAGCAAGCCATGAAGGTGCAGCAATTGCATTGTTAATTAAGAATTTATCAACTTTATTACTAGGCATCTTATTTTATTTTAAATTTTTAAAAAATAAAATCTAAGATGGCGTAGGCTTTGTTTGAGTATTTGAAAAAGGTTGATCTAAAGAAGTTGAGTGCTTTTCTTGCCATAAGGAATCTATTTTGCTAATTTCTTCATTCGACAAAGGGGGCAATTCTGAAACAGCAGTATACTCATCTATCTCTTCGTGAGTTGTAAAATTAGGGAGAACGGTACAGATATTTGCAACTGACAAAGGAAAAAGAATAGCAGCCTGACCGATTGTTCTGTCTTCTTCATCATATAAAAATCCAAAATCATCTCGGGCATCTAAACCAGCTTCCATCCACTTTTGTCGTCTATGACTTCTATGATCATCCTTAGAGTAAACCTTGTCTTTAGTAAAGCTTCCATCCATGATACCAGAAGCATGTGGGACCCTAGAAATTAAACCAGTTTGGGTTTTTGAGGCTTTATTAAACAAGGATTTTGATGGTTCTTGCTCTAAGAGATTGTAAATAATTTGCAACCCTACAGGTGAGTGATTCATAGAATCTAACCCTTCATCTAACCATCCGATATCTGGGCCTAAAGCCATAGCATAGGATCTAATCTTTCCTTCTTCGATTAACTTTTCCAGAGCCTCTAGAACTTCATCATTATTAATAAAATCCATTCGAGGATTATGCATCTGATAAATATCTATATAATCAGTTCCTAGTCGTTTTAAACTCTGCTCGCAGGAAAACTTTATATCTTTTGCGGAAAATTTTTGAGCCATTTCGGTATGGCCCTTTCTTTCACCAGCATTTGAATATATATCGTACCCAAATTTGGTTGCATATATTCTTTTATCTCTGGATTTAGGAAAAGCTTTAGCTAATATTTCTTCTCCGTAACCATTTCCGTAAATATCTGCAGTATCATAAAAATTTATTCCTCTGTCAAAAGCATGATGTAATAAAGATAGTGATAATTTCTCTTCAGTTACTCCCCACCACTTCGTTGCTACGGACCATACACCAAATCCTACTTCCGAAACTTTTAGGTCTTTATTCTTAGGAAAAGTTCTATAGTTCATGGTTTTCCTCCAAAAATCTTTCTGCATCAATCGCCGCCATGCAACCAGAGCCTGCGGCTGTTATAGCCTGTCTATAAATACTATCTTGAACATCTCCAGAAGCAAAAACACCTTTTATATTTGTTCGAGATGACTTATCCTCAGTTATCAAATATCCATTTGAGTCTATGTTTAATGTATCCTTAAAAAGGTTTGTGTTTGGATTGTGACCAATAGCTATAAATACGCCGTCAGTATTCACTTGAGTGAGCTCCTTAGTTTTAGTATCTTTGTAGGCCATAGCATATACACCCTTTTCCTTGTCACCTATAAATTCAATTGGTTCAGCATTCCATAAGAAATCGATTTTTTTATTACTTATCGCCCTATCAACCATTATTTTAGATGCTCGTAGTAAATCTCTCCTGTGAACAATGGTTACTTTAGATGCAAATTTTGTTAAGAAAATTGCTTCTTCCATAGCACTATCCCCTCCGCCAATTACATGTATAGACTTATCCTTATAAAAGAACCCATCACAAGTTGCACATGTTGAAAGACCTCTTCCAACAAATTCATCTTCACCTTTTATACCTAATAGTTTTGCTGAAGCTCCTGTTGATATTATCACTGAATCTGACTCTATTATTTCATTGTCAGTCTCTAACTTGAAGGGATAAGTTTCAAAGTCTACTTTGTCAATCTGTTTCATAATACATTTTGCCCCGAATTTTTGCGCTTGCGTCCTCAATAAGTCCATCAAATTTGGCCCCATCACGCCATCTGGAAAACCAGGAAAATTTTCAACATCCGTAGTCATTGTTAATTGACCGCCAGCCTGAAATCCTTCAAATACAATTGGTTCAAGATTAGCCCTTGCGCAATAAATTGCTGCCGTAAGACCTGCAGGTCCCGAGCCAATAATTACAACTTTATTTTTTTTAGAGTAATCCATCATGACCTCTTTTAAATATAAATTTAATAACAAATTTTATATATGTTACCAGTTGTGTTAATTATTATGTACTTTATACGCATAAGGTAAAGAGAGGAATTTTTTTAATCAAGATGGGTTCGGTACAAGTAAAAAGTTTGCATGATATATTTGTAAATGGAGAGTTTATCTTTCTTCAAGAAAGTAAATCCTTGTTGCTTCTGAATGGTTCTGACTCATTTAAATTTATCAATAGTATTTCTTCAAACGAAGTTACTAATACTAAAGGCAGCCTCTCTGTTAGTACCCTAATGTTAAACAATAAAGGCAGACTAATCTTTGATGTTGAGGTTTACTCAAATACTACTGACGCATTGTTTATTTTGTGTAATCGCTTGCAAAAAGACGAACTAATAAAATATCTAGAAAACTATAGAATGTCCTATAAAGTTGATATTAATGACTGTAACGGCAAGCTTTACCCATTCAAGGGAATGAATGTTACTATCCCAGAAAAGGAGAATAAATTCCCTTCAGCATTGACACTCGAGAGAGATTTTATGAACTATTTCCTAAATAATGAAAACATTCAGCAAACTAAAGTATTTGAAGTTAGTGAGCTTGATTATAAAAAATGGAAAATTCTATCTGGATCCCCGAGCTTCCCTAATGAACTGAATACTAAATTAATCCCTATAGAAGCAGACATGTGGTCATCAATATCTTTTACAAAGGGATGCTATATCGGACAGGAAACAATAGCAAGAATAAAATATAGAGGGAAAGTAATAAAAACTCTTGGTTGCTTTGAGATAGACGGATTAGTGAAATATGAAAGAGAAGTCCAAAATATAGCAAGCAATAAGGTTGGCTTTATTACTAGCTATTTTCACTCAGAAGAGAGGACTGTGACTTTTGCGATAGGTTTTATAAAAACTGAAGAAAATTTTGTTGGCAATGAAGTCAAAATCGGTAATTTGAAGGGCAAAGTAATAATAAATTCACATATGAAAGAAAATATGAAGTTACTGGAAGAATAATTTCTATTCAGCAGACTTATCTATGGCTAATTTAATCTGATTTTCAAATTCATCTAGTCCTTCTATTGGAACAACAATACTCGACCTACCCCCACTTTGCTCTGTAATCCTCAAGTATCTACCCTTATGATTCTCCTTAATATCAAAGAAGAATCTTTTAGTTTGGATATCTACTTGAGAACTATATAAATCTTTCGATTGATTATTTTTTTCAATTGTCATTAACTGTCCACTACACTTTGGGGTTTTCTATAACCATAGCAATACCCATACCACCGCCAACACATAATGAAACTAAACCTCTTTTTACTTTACGTCTTTGCATTTCATGAAGAAGTTTAACAACTAAAACAGTTCCTGAAGCTCCAATTGGATGTCCAAGAGCAACTGCTCCACCATTAACATTTAATTTTTCGGCAGGTATAGGGAAATCGCTTAAAACTGCTAAAGATTGAACCGCAAAAGCTTCGTTTAATTCAACTAAATCAATATCATCAATTGTTAATCCAGCTTTAGCCAAAGCTTTATTCATGGCAGGAACTGGACCTATGCCCATAACTGACGGCTCAACACCTGCAACTGCATAAGAAATAACTTCACCAACTGGATCTAAACCTAACTCTTTAGCTTTTTCCTCAGAAGATACAACCATGTAAGCGGCTCCATCATTAATACCGGATGCGTTTCCTGCTGTAACTGAACCTTCTGGAGTAAACACTGGTTTAAGTCTGCTTAAAGCTGCCATTGAAACTTCTCTTGGATGTTCGTCAATGTCAAATACACCTTTTTTTAACTGTACAGGAACAATTTCTTTTTTAAATGTTCCAGCTCTTTGCGCTTTTTTAGCCTTACCTTGGCTTTCAATAGCAAATTTATCTTGCTCTTCTCTAGAAATATTATATTTTTCTGCCAAATTTTCAGCTGTCATACCCATATGGTAGTTATTGAAGATATCCCATAATCCATCATATACCATTCCGTCCAGCACGGTATCTTTAGCTTCTAAAGCCATTCTATAACCGTATCTGGCTTTTGGCATTATAAACGGAGCTAAGTTCATATTCTCGATACCACCAGCTAATACAACGCCAGCATCTCCAGCTTTAATAGCTTGAGCGGCATTTGCTATTGATTGGACACCAGATGCACAAACTCTATTTAAACTATATGCAGGAGTATCGTAATCAAGACCAGCTCCTAGTGCTACTTGCCTAGAAGGGTTTTGACCTTGTCCGGCACCTAAAATATTACCGGTAACAACTTCATCAATATGAGTTGGATCTATACCAGTTCTGCTTAAAATTTCTTTTACTACTGTGACACCAAGTTCAACAGCTGGAGTATCCTGGAGAGTTCCCCCGAATGTTCCGATAGCCGTTCTTAAAGGCTCACTTAATACTACTTTTGTAGACATTATTTATTCCCCCTTTTTCTTTAACTTTTAATTAGAAATTATAAAAATTTTAATTTAAATATTGTACCAAAATATAAAGAAATAATAAACTTTTAATTAAATTGATAGTATTATTCATTTAATGAATAAAAAAGTATGTATTATTTTTGGTGGAAAATCGGTTGAACATGAAATATCAATAATTTCCGCTAATTCAATTCTAAACAATATGGATATGAGGAAATATAAGGTTTTTGGAATTTTTATTTCCAAAAAAGGTGAATTTCACGAGGCCGTATATAGAATCAATAAATCACTAAAGTACGATTTTATAATCAAAAAACAAAATAAAGTCCTGTTTTCTGGAGATTCAAATAAAAATGTAATAATAATGAACAAAAACCAAATTAAATCTAGAACCAAAATTGACATATTCTTTCCAATAATTCATGGGACAGGAGGAGAGGATGGAAAAATCCAAGGACTTCTTGAGCTTCTTAATAAACCTTACGTTGGATGTGATGTAGAGAGTTCGTCAATATGTATGGATAAAATATTAACAAAAGAAATACTATCCAATAAATTAATTCCTACTACAGAATTTCTACATTTTTCAAAAGATGAATGGAAAGACGATGAGTCATCTATTACAAAAGAGGTTGTAAAAAAAATTGCTTTTCCTTGCTTTGTAAAAGCTTCTAATTTAGGGTCTAGTGTTGGAGTCTTCAAGGTTAAGAATAAAAAAGAATTGAAGAATAAAGTCAGCGATGCTTTTAAGTTTTCAGAAAGAATCCTGGTTGAGCAAGCAGTGCTAAACCCAGAGGAAATAGAAGTAAGTGTTCTTGAGGACAAAAAAATTATTGTATCTACTCCAGGTAGAATTCTTCCATCTGATGACTTTTATAGCTACAACGCCAAGTATTTAGATGGAGAATCAATAATAGAAATACCTTACAAGAGGGCAATGAATAGTCCATCCCTAATGCATGAGCTGAAGGTAACGTCAAAGAAAGTGTTTCAAGTTCTTCTATGTTCAGGGATGGCTCGAGTTGATTTCTTATTTGGATCAACAAAAAGCGAGAAAAAAGCAAAGCTTTATTTAAGTGAAGTTAATACAATTCCAGGTTTTACTGAGATTAGCATGTTTCCAAAACTTCTTAGTAATGATGGTATAAAATTAAAAAAAATTATTGATTTATTAATTAGGTCAGCTGAAGTTAAATTTAAGAAAAAAGATAAGCTAACTACGGATTACTGTTAATTACCTTTTTCTTTTCTAAAAACTAGGAGGAAGATAACTCCTATTATTATCAAGAACCCCCCTATCAGCTTCAATGAACTAGGGACGGTATCAAAGAACAGAAAGGTTAGCAATACAACGAAAACGGCCTCTAAGGGTGTAACAGCTGTTGTTCTTGAAACATCTACCAATTTGATTGCCTGGAATTGCAATGCCTTGCCGATATATGCTCCACATGTTCCTCCAATTATCATGTAGACCAAATCAACATTATTTGGAAGTTGGAATCTACCACTAAACATCAAGTAGAGTATTCCAATAATTGAAACTCCTAAAGATCTTAAGGTTGCAACCATCATCATGTTTAAATTTGACCCTTTCTTTTTTACAATTATAAAAAGACATGAATAGCAAAATGCAGCCATGACTGCATAAAATGCTCCACGTAGCTCAAAGAATGATGTGTCATATGTAATTACTAAACCCCCAAAAATTGTAAGTAGAATTCCAAAGATTTCCAATTTCTTAAGTCTTTCCTTCAAAAAGATTGCACCAAGCATTACTGAGAAGACAACTTGGAATTTCATCAAGAAAGAAGTAACTGGTGGGCCTGCAGATCTAAGCGCTATAACCCAGAATGCTACTCCAAATACTGTAACAATAGATGACATAATCATAAGCTCTTTGTACTTCCAAAGATCTGAAATGGAAACCCTAAATTTCGTTCCAAATAATCCAAAAAGTAGCCTTTTTAGTAGGGCAAATAAAAAGGCACCAAAAAACCAATAAAATGCTACTGTTTCTGGATATAATTCTTCAGAAACTTTTTTTCCAAAGATATATGAGAAAGCTGTAAAAAAGGCAGTTCCAGTAACCAGGATATATCCAAACAATATATTAGATTTTTCTTTGAATAAATTAATCTTCAAACTATCTGCTCCTTTTGGAATTTCTATTATTATCAGTGGTATGAGTTAGTTTTGCTTCTTGACTGCTATTCCTAGCTTATTAAATCCAGATCTTTTAATTAAGTCCATAACCTGGACCACAAACCCATGGTCAATTCCTTCATCTGCCTTAATTACTACTACTTTATCCTTGCTTATATCATCAAGATAATTTGGAATTTGATCAATAAATAATTTTCTATCATTAATATAAATCTTATTTCCTTTCTCTATACTCACAACTACTTGCTTCTCTGTTACTATCTCAGAGCTTTTAGCTTTTGGTAGTTTAATATTAATACTAGATGTAATTTGAGAAAAATTTAATGATAGGGCAAAGAAGATTAATAGGTTAAATACCACGTCGACTATAGGAGTTAAGTCCATTAATGTCTCTTCGGTATTAATCCTTTTGTTAAAGTTCATTTAGATTCTGTAGATCTTACTAGCTCTGAAATTAATTTTAACGCTTCTTCTTGGAGCTTGTTAGAAATCTCACTAACTTTATTATTTATAAACTTATATCCAACGAAAATAGGTATAGCTACTATAAGACCTAGTGCTGTAGTATAAAGTGCTTCAGAAATACCACCTGCTAAGCTTGGAGGGTCTACTACAGTCTGAGTTGAAATAACCTGAAAAACAGTAATCATTCCTGAGATTGTCCCTAAAAGACCAAGCAGGGTGCTAATATTACTTAATGACCCTAGCAGCTCATTTGATTGGGATAGTCGAAAAACTTGTCTTGCTCCTTCATCCTCAGCGATTTTTTCTATTTCCCTTCTTGTCTTACTTTGAGATGAAAGAATAGACTCCGCGATGTTTGAATAAACATTACTGCTATTCTTACATAGACTAATTGCTTCAGAAATTTTACCGACAGATACAAGACTATTTAATTTATTTAAAAATACATTAGGCAATATATTACTATTTTTTGTTAAAAAAAGTTTTTTTAGAAAAATTGCCAAGGCAACTATAGAACAGGCCAAGATGGGATATACAAAAAATCCACCCTTAGAGAGTATTGAGACAATAAATGGTTCATTAGTCATCTATGACAACCTCGTTCTGTAGAATTTGATCAATGGTTTCTTTTTTTCTTATTATATTTGCATTCTTCCCTGACACTAAAACTTCGGGGACCTTGGGTCTTGAATTATAGTTTGAAGACATTACAGAACCATAGGCACCTGCAGAATGTATTACCAAATTTTCCCCTAACTTTATATCATTCAATGCTGCATCATAAGATAAAACATCACCAGTTTCACATATTGGCCCTACAATATCGTAAATCTTCTTGTTATCTGAAGATGGTATAGATTTTGAAATTTTATGGTAAGCACCATAAAGTGAGGGTCTAAGAATATCATTCATCCCCGCATCAACTATTAGAAAGTTTTTTTTATTACTTTTCTTTTCATACACAACTTTAGTAATTAAATATCCTGCATTCCCAACCAATGACCTCCCAGGCTCTAGTATTAAATTGCAATTAATATTTTTCATTATTTTAATTATTTTTGATGAAAAATCTGCCTTGGTTGGCGGGGCATCATCTTCCTTATACTTAATTCCAAGTCCTCCGCCTATATCAATATATTCGATGTTAATTCCCAAATCATTCAGCTTATAATAGAGATTTTCTAATCTTACAAGAGAGTCTTCAAAAGGTTGCAAATCAAAAATTTGAGATCCTATGTGTGCATCAATTCCAACGACTTTAATATTTTTCATTTTAGATGCTTCTATATACGCATCAAGTGAATCTTCAATGGCTATGCCAAACTTGCTAGTCTTTAAACCTGTGGATATATAGGGATGTGTTTTAGGGTCAATATCTGGATTTACTCGAATAGAAACTCTAGCATTAGTTCCAAATTTCTCAGATATCCTATTAATTGCTAATAATTCATCAAAAGACTCAACATTAAAAAAGCATATTCCAAACTCCAAAGCCTTAGTGATCTCTGAATCTGACTTCGCAACACCTGAAAAAACTACCTTCTTAGGATCTGCTCCAACTTTTATTATTCTATCCAGTTCCCCTTCTGAGACAATATCAAAACCTGATCCAAGAGAGTTGAAAATTTTTAAAATCGATAGATTAGAATTAGCTTTAACTGAATAACAAATAGTTGTCTTAGGGTATCCCTTAAAGGCATCCTGGTACTCAAGGAATTCATTAACCAATGATGCTTTACTGTAGACATAACAAGGAGTTCCATAAAAGTCTGCAAGATAATCAAAACTTACATCTTCAACAAATAACTTATTATCGATTACATTTAACATTTAAATTATTATATACACAAGGTATGATTTTGATAAGGAGATTTGATTTTTAAAATGGACAAGGTTCACAAAGTAACATTCACTGACACAGGTAAGTCCTACGATATTACACAGGGGGATTCAATAGTAACTAGCTCTAACAGCAAAGGAGCATCTCTTCCTTTTGGCTGCATGCAAGGCATGTGTACAACCTGTGTTGCCAAGATTATCCATGGTGACTTCGAATACTTAGAAGAACCCGAACCTAACACTCTAACCGAAGACGAAATCAAGAATAACCATGTTTTACTATGTATTACTACTCCTTTAACTGACCTAACAATTAGCCCATGTCCTGAATAATATTAAGTTGTTGAATTTAAAATTTTGTTTTGCTACAATTGATATATCAATAATGGAGGTGCAATATGCCAGATCAACAAAATTCACCAATGAGAAATTGGGCTAGACAGGTAAGTAAAGATACTGCTGTTTCTGCTCATGACCCTCAAAAAGCACTTGGATATGCAGGACACGTAAGTGGTTTCCAAAACTGGGCTGCGAAAGTAGGTACAGACTTTGGACGACCTGAAGGTCAGTCAAGACATAGAAGAGCTGTAAATCAATAGGACTAATTTTATAGAAATGACCAGAGAAAGCGTTCCTTTAACTGGTCATTTTCTAATTTCTTAAAATCTATCTAATATCGTATAATCCAATATGTCACTTTTTAATATTAATTTTTTAATCGGTTCTTTTTTGGGCATTTTTTTTGTTTATCTATTCTATGCAAACACCTTTTATCCCTTTGAAGCAACTAATATTATTTATTATATTGAATATATAAATCACTATTTAACAAATAATAAATTAAATCCCTATCTGCTCTTATATGTAATTTCATTATTTTTTGCATCAATATACTACTTCTTTTTTCAACAAATCAAGGTGGGTGTGCTACTTAAAGGACTCATAGTATCTCTAATTGTTTTTGCAATATATATCTTAATACTTTTTATCATCTTTGGTTTAGATAGGTTAAATTATATGCAGATATATGTTTTACAGGATTTAATTGCATTAATTATTTTTTATTTAACATTATCTTTAATTTATAGGAGAATATAAATTGGAAATTAAACTTTATACAACAACATCTTGTCCATTCTGTGTTGCGGCTAAAAATCTTCTAATAAGTAAGAACTTAGAGTTTACAGAAATTGATTTAACATCTGACTTAGAGCTAAGGCTTGAAGTGTCAACTAAGCATAATTGGAGAACTGTTCCTATTGTTATAATAGACGATAAACTTATTGGTGGGTTTGATGATTTAAACAAGCTTAACTCAGATGGTGGCTTGGATTAGTACTTCTTATACAAATCAGCACAGGCTATTCTTTTTCCACCTTGAGCACTCTCATGAATAATTATTGAAGATCTGTCATTGTCCATAATGGTAAATTTGGAATCGGGATTTAGGTGAACATCTTTAAGGAAAATTATTTGACTAAACTTCTTCAATTTTCCAGTGTACTTACTTACTTCATTTTTTACATTAATAGGATGGAAGTCGCCATAGAAAGTACCATCTTTTTTTATTCCATGGTGACCGCCAGAGGTTAGAAAGCTAGGGTAAGCACACTCACCTTTCTCGTGGATATGCATTGCATAAAAACCTGGCTTTAAAGTATCAATATGAATCCTAAAGTTTGATCCATCTCCTTGCTGAACTATCTCAACTGTTCCTATTTTAACATTTGCGGAATTAACAAAAACACCTTCTGCTTGATACACTTGATCGCTTGAATTACAAGAAAACAAAGTTAAAAGTATAATTAATAAGAACTTCTTACTCTCCAATATGCACTTCACCTCTTTTTTCTGAAAGTTCAACCTGCTTCTGTCTTTCAGATGAACTTTCTATTTTCTCTTTAGTTAAATTATCATAACATTTAGGGCATGAAACGCCTTTTTTGTATTTAGGGTGGGTAACCTCCTCCTTTCTTAAAGGCTTTCCGCAACCATTGCAGTTTAAATAGTTTCCTTGTGTTAAATCTTGTTCAATTGATACTCTATTGTCAAAAACAAAACATTCACCTTCCCATTTTGAATCCTCTTTTGATACTTTTTCCAAATACTTTATTATTCCACCTTTCAAGTGCGAAACATCTTTAAATCCAATCTTCAACAAATAAGCACTGGCTTTCTCACATCTAATCCCACCAGTACAGAACATCGCAATACTGGCATCTTTTGAGATATTATTGTTCTTTATAAAATCAGGAAATTCTTTGAAATTTTTCATAGGTGGCAAGATTGCTCCATTAAAAGTTCCAATAGAAGTTTCATACTTATTTCTAGTATCAATTAACACTAGGTCTTTCTTGCTTATTAAATTATTCCAATCCTCCGGATCAACATACTTACCTACAGCTTCATTTGGATTTGATAGTTTTACATAACCTAAGCTAATGAGTTCTTCTCTTATCTTTATCCTTAGTCTTTTAAAAGGCTTAATATTAGTTCTAGAGAATTTAAAATCCTCAATAGAAAAACCTAGTTTGCTAAAAAAAGAAATTGCAGTATTTAAAGAAGTGCTGCTCCCAGCTAGCATACCATTTACACCCTCTTTTGATACAATTATAGTTCCAAGAATTTTAGATTTTTTACATAAGACAAAAAGCATATCTTTTAATTTATCAGGGTCCTTAATAGGGAGAAATTTATAAAAGCTAATTAACTCGAAATTAATTTTATCCATCGAAAAATAATAATATCATATTAATTTTTTTAAAAAAACTTGCTGTTTAAGAACATATAGTGCTATAATCAAATTGTCGTCATTTAACTCTACTTGCAACGACTTTAAATAACTGCTAAGCCGAGCAAGGGAACTTGTAAGTTCTTTTCCTCTTAGGGTTAAAAAATTAATTTCAGGAGTTTCGTTATGGTTAATCTAAATATTCTTTTATTTTTAAAAGGAAAAGATTTATGTTCTCCTAACTTTACAAACTCTTGCTGTTGTAGCTAGCAAAAAATCCAATTTAACACTTTTAGTTAAAAATTTTATCAAAATCGATAATTTTCTTTGAGGTTGTTACCAATTGGATTCACATATTAATTTTTAAATTTAGGAGAGGTAAAATGAAAAAAGAAGTAAAATTAGTTAAAAACGAAGGAATAAAAGAGTCTAGTGATGGGCTGAGAGGAACAATTGAAGAAGAGCTATCTAGTCAAGATTCTATTAAATTTTCAGGCGACAACGAACAAGTACTAAAGTTTCATGGAATTTATCAACAAGATGATCGAGACAAAAGAAAAGCTTTAATGAAAGCTCGCTTAGAGAAAGATTATAGCTTTATGATTAGAACAAAAAATCCAGGTGGAGGAAATATAACTCCACAGCAATGGCTCATAATGGATGATATTACAAATAAATGGTCAAATCCCACCCTTAGAATTACAACCAGGGAGTGCTTTCAATTTCATGGAATTGGCAAAAAGAATCTAAAGCAATTAGTTAAAACTTTAAACGAAAATCTTATAACTTCTTATGGAGCTTGTGGAGATATAGTTAGGAATACTGTTGCATCGCCTATATCTGATATTAGAGAAGACCTCAGCTATGACTCACAGTCTCTAGCTAAGGAAATTGACCAGGCTACATTAGCTAAATCAAAAGGATATTATGAGATATGGGTTGATGGAGAAAAGGTTTCAACTAAGGCAAATAGAGACAAAATCGAAGAAGATTCTCTCTATAAAAAAACTTATTTACCAAGAAAGTTTAAAATAGGCATAGGGCATCAATTAGACAACTCTATTGATATATATACACAAGATATTGGAATATTACCCATCATAGAGGGAAAAAATAAGTACTTTAATATCCTGGTGGGTGGTGGACTAGGCAGTCATCACAGGCAGACTCAAACCTTTCCTAGGCTCGCTGATGAGCTTGGCATGTGTAAGGAAAGTGAAGTTATAGAAGTTGTAAAGGGTATAATAGCAATTCAGAGAGACTACGGTGTAAGGACCGACAGAAAACAAGCAAGGATGAAGTACCTACTAGAAGACTGGGGAATAGAAAAGTTTAAAATCGAGCTGGAATCAAGAATAAACTTTAAATTAGAAAAATATATTAAGAAATCAGTAGCCAGAATAGAAAACTACTATGGATGGCATAAACAAAAACAAGAAAATAAATTCTATTGTGGAATTTTTATTGAAAACGGTCGTATAAAAGATACTGAAACAGTTAAGCTGAAATCTGGTTTAGCTGAAATCATTAAAAAGCATAATGTGGAAACTAGGCTTACTGCTACACAGGACTTGATTCTAGTCAATATTGATAAAGAAAACATAGAGGATATTAATAGCCTATTAGAGAAGAATAATATTGATACAAACGAGAGATACTCTAATCTAAGATTGGCATCGATGGCCTGCCCGGCACTCCCAACATGTAGTCTTGCGGTTGCAGAAGCTGAAAGATTCCTTCCTTCTCTCATAGACCAATTAGATCTTAGAGGTTTTGGTAATGAAAAAATAAAAATTAGAATGAGTGGATGTCCTAACTCTTGCTCTAGACCACCAGTATCAGAAATTGGCTTAATTGGCGCAACAGCTAACAAATATAACATTTATTTAGGTGGCGATTTTTATGGGACGAGGCTTAATAGATTATTTTTAGAACTTGTAGATGATAAGGAACTAGCAGATAAAATATCGAAATTAATAAGCTATTGGAAGGCAAATAGAAAAGATCAAGAACAAGCCTTCGGCGATTTCTGCAATATTGAGGACTTCGAAGTTCTAAGGAATGTTGTCGTATAAATGAAAAAAAAGTTATATCTAAAAGAATTAGAAAGTGAAGCAATATTCATTCTTAGAGAGGTTGTCGCAGAATTTAAAAAACCTGTAATGCTATATTCTGTAGGTAAGGACTCAAGTGTAATGCTTCATCTAGCCAGGAAAGCTTTCTTTCCGTCAAAGATTCCTTTTCCATTACTTCATGTGGATACAGGATATAAATTTAGAGAGATGTATGAATTCAGAGATTCGTTTACTAAAGAAATTGGAGCAAATTTAATTATATACAGAAATGAAGATGCAATAGAAAAAGGATTCCATCCTTCCAAAAATGGAATTGCAAAATGCTGTGGAGCATTAAAAACTCAAGCCTTACTAGATGCTCTGGATAAATACAATTTTAATGCAGCTATAGGTGGAGCAAGGAGAGATGAAGAAAAGTCACGTGCCAAAGAAAGAATTTTCTCTTTTCGTGACACCTTTGGTCAATGGAATCCTAAGTCACAAAAACCAGAATTATGGAACATTTTTAACGGAGAAATTGACGAAAACGAATCTGTAAGAATTTTCCCTTTATCTAGTTGGACAGAAACAGATATTTGGAATTATATTAAACATGAAAAAATAGAAATTACCCCTTTATATTTTTCAAAAAATAGAAATATGATAATACAAGATAAAAGCCTAATACCTGCTGAGGGTTCAGGAAATCAGCGCTCAACTATGGTTGAATCAAGATTTAGATCCCTAGGCTGTATGCCATGTACAGGTGCGGTTCGTTCTAATGCAACTAATGTAGATATGATAATTGAAGAGACTATTAAAGCCAAAAGAAGTGAGCGTGAGACTAGGATTATTGATCACGGTTCCAACTCAATGGAAGATAAAAAAAGAGAAGGTTATTTCTAATATGAGTGATTCAATTGAGATTTTAAGATTTGCTACTGCAGGAAGCGTCGATGACGGTAAATCAACACTTATAGGAAGATTATTGTACGATTCAAAAGGTATATTTCTTGATCAATTAGAAACACTTGAAAGTGACTCAAAATCTAAGAATCTAAAAGAAATAGATCTTGCTCATCTGACAGATGGACTTAAAGATGAGCGAGAACAAGGAATTACAATTGATGTAGCATATAGGTATTTCTCTACGCCCAAAAGGAAATTTATCATTGCAGATACTCCTGGTCATGAAGAATATACTCGTAATATGTTTACCGGTGCTAGTAACTCTAGCTTGGCAATTATACTAATTGACTCACGGAAAGGTGTATTAAAACAATCCAGACGTCATCTGTATATAAGTTACCTTTTAGGAATTAAAAATATAATTGTTGCTGTAAATAAAATGGACCTTATTGACTACAATAGAGAAAAATTTATAGATATAAGGAAGAGCTTTTTAGAATTATCCGACAATTTATCAATCAATTCAATCAACTTCATACCTATATCTGCTCTAAATGGGGACATGGTTGTTGATAGAGGAATAAATCTTCCTTGGTACAAAGGGGACACGTTAATTCATATACTTGAAAATACTAAAATATATCGTGAAGAAGATGACAGAAAATCCTGCTTTCCCGTTCAACTCATATCTAGGGTAGACAATGAGGAAATTAAAGATTTTCGTGGTTATATGGGAATGGTTACATCGGGAAGATTTAAAATTGGTGATAAAGTTAAAATCTTGCCGGCTCAGAAAGAATCAAAAATAAAAAATATAATTGAGTCTGGTCAATACGGTCAAGAAATAAATAAGGGTCGATCGGGAACATTATTACTAGAAGATGAGCTAGAAATCTCACGTGGTGATGTTATAGCATCCTTAAACTATGCCCTAAAGATTAACGATACAATATTGTCACAGATATGCTGGATGGGTGAGGAAGAGCTAAAATTAAAAAAAAAATATATAATGAAGCACTCCAATAAGAGTTCTAAAATTTTAATAAACAAATTGATAAATAAGATAAAAATTGAATCACTGAAAGAAGTGGAGCCTGATGATACATTTAGAATGAACGATATTGGTCAGGTAGAAATAAAAATCCAAAATAATATTGTCTACGATACATATGAATCAAATAAAGAGCTTGGTTCATTTATTATTATCGATATTGAATCAAATAATACTGTTGCTGCAGGAATTATAAAATAATGGAGATTGCTCTTATATCTCTCTTAAGCTTAATCTTGGCATTTAATATAGGCGCAAACAACGCTTCAACATCTATGTCAACAGTATATGGCGCAAAAATGCTTTCAAAGCTAGGTGCAGTCTCACTGGTTTTTATATTTGTTTTCCTGGGAGCTTCGCTTGGGGGAGAGAAAGTTGTGACCACTGTTGGAAAGAACTTGCTTGATATTGATTTTCTTAGTTTAAAATCCAATTTAATTTATTTAGTTCTAATTATTCCAATAGTTTCAATATTTGTAGCTAATAAGTCTAAAATACCTATTGCAACCACGCACGTAGTTGTTTGTACTATATTTGGAATAGGATTAAGTTTAAATTCTCTTAACTTAGGAAAGGCAAGCGAAATAATTGCATGGTGGCTGATTACTCCAATTGCCATCTGGCTTTTAAATTATCTGATTGGAAAGTATGTATATTTTGAAATAGTCGACAAGTTAATAAGTATGGACGGGAGAAAGACTCAAAAAATATCCTTCTCTTTAAAATTCTTACTTATATCTTCTGCCTGCTTCTTAGCTCTCTTTGCAGGAGCAAATAATGCCGCTAATGCTGCAGCCCCTATTGTTGGCCTTAATGTTATATCAGCAGGAGATGCAGCTCTGATATCTGGCTTCTTTATGGCATTAGGAGCTCTAATATTTGGGGGAGCTATTATTGAAAATATAGCCACCAAAATAACATCCTTGTCAATAATAAGAGCGATTTCTGTTAATTTTACAGGAGGATTTTTTCTTGCTTTTGCATCATTCTATGGAATCCCTATTTCTATGGCTGAGATAATAACTTCGGGAATAATTGGATTTTCTTGTTCAACCTCAGGATTCAAAAAGACATTTAAAAAGAAAGGTGTTGCACAAATTATAACATTTTGGATTCTTGCACCAATAATCTGTATCGTAATATCATATCTAATAACTAACGTTATTATCGGGGAAATAATATGAATAGTATTAAAGATCTGACTTCCTTAAATGCTGAGCTTAAAGATAAGACTCCTATAGATATAATTAAATGGGGATTAAAAGGAAGTCGAAATCCAATTGTTACTACAAACTTTAGACCCTATGAAGCTGCAATATTACACCTAGCAATAAAAGCTAAACCAGACATTAAAGTTGTTTGGTGTGATACAGGTTACAACACAAAAGCAACTTATCTTTTTGCTGAAAAAATTATCTCGGAGCTAAAACTTAACATACTCTTATATGTTCCAAGGCAAACAAAGGAATATCGGTCTGTTTTTATGGGCGATATTCCAGATATTATAGACCCCCAACATAAAGAATTCACGGATCAAGTTAAACTAGAGCCATTCAGAAGAGCAATGTCGGATATAAGTCCTGATCTCTGGATTACAAATCTTAGAAAAGGTCAAACGAAATTTAGAGATACCATAGGTATTGCAAGTAAAACTAAGGATGGTTTATTAAAGCTTAGCCCTTTTTATTTTTGGTCTGATAAGGATTTAGACTTTTACATGAAAGAACATAGACTAAAGAATGAATTTGATTATTATGACCCTACCAAAGTAGAAGAAAAGAGAGAGTGTGGGCTGCATGAGTGATAAAGTAAAAAGGGCGAAAAAAAAGATTGAGTTTTAGTGCTAATCTCTTAGCTTTCTACGTGAGACAAACTATTTTATCTCTAACTCAACCTGATGCATATAAATTACACAAGAAAAGACTTTTTGTCAATAGTTTTAAATTTCTTTTGCTTCTGAAAGTTCTTCAGGAACAAATATAGATCCTATAGGCAATAGAATTGCATCACCAAGGACTGTTATAACTCTAAAAATTAATATTCCAATAGTAGGGTCGTCTGGACCATATATTGGCGAGAGTAGAGCAATAACTATAAACTCTCTTATGCCAATTCCCCCAGGTGCCCCGGGAATAATAAACATTCCAAGCCATGTAATTGTAAAAAGTGAAACTACATAAAAGAAGCCTATATCCATTCCTAGCAAGTTCGAGAAAACAAAATATTCCACAGACCCCATCCCAATGAAAAAACAAAGCAAAAGTAAGAAAAGTTTAACTATCCTCATTAAATTTTCCGAGGAAAAGGCTGATTTATAATTTTTTAAAGCCTTGACTAGATAAAAAGCTATGGCTAAAGCACCAAATATTAAAATCCCAAAAGAAAAGCCTTTGACTTTTCCACCCGAAAAATCTCTTATCTTAGCAATTAACTCATCAGACAACGTAAAGCTTCCTGTATAGACTGATGTTAGTACAATTATAAGTCCTATTAAAACCATGAAAACTATTTCCAAGAAATAACTTTGAACTACATTTGCCTTAGAAGGTCCCAGCTTAGTGGCAAAATATATCCTAGCAATAACATGCATCAAATTAGAAGGTATGTATTTATAGATTTGAGTTTTAGTATATATTCCTATTATTCTCCATTTGGGAAGAGGAGAACCATGAAGAAGTTCCAACATATATCTCCAACCGGTAGCCAAAAAACCCATTAGAACTATATAAATAGAAATAAAAAGTAACAACAAAGGAATCCATGAATAACTTAATTTTTGTTTTGCAGCTTCAAGATCAATGTTTACAACATAGCGATATACGAAATACAACGCAGCAAAGCTAACTAAATATCCTAGAATCTCTATAATTTTCTTTTTTATTGGCTTCTTAGGTTCATTTCCATTCAATATGTGGCTCCAAACTAAAATTAACTATAGAATATAAGTAGAGGTTTGTTATATAATACTAAAAGGCTTGTTGAATTACAATTAGTTTTTGGTTTATATATGATTTTAAATTTAATATCATCATTGTTTTTGAGCAATAAGATATATATGGCTGCTTCACTTAACAGGCACTATATTCAAGGATCAAGAGCTTTATTTGTTGTTCTTTTAGCTACCCTATTAGATGATTTTGCTTATTATATATTTGACAATAAATATGCTTTATCAAATTTTAGCTCTATATTTTATTTTAGTGAAATAATAATCTCTTGTATTGCATTGTGCATACTCGGCCGACTTTTTAATGGCTCACAGAAACAACTTTCATTTAACTCAATATTTAAAGGTTTTAGCTATACTTTATCACCTGTTATCTTTGGTTCATTATGCCTCATTTTTTTATCAGCAACTACGAATTTAAATATTGATTATTACAATGAAATGAAGCTCGGAGCTTACCTAGTCATAACAGTTTGGATGTGGGCATGTCAGTTTATATTTATTTCAACATACTTTGATAGAATCACTGGTTTAAGTAAGTTAATTATGTTTACTGTAAATATTGGAATTTACTTAGGGATGGACAAGTTTAAAAAGTTTTTTTACCTTTTTTTGTCCGGGCTCCAATAGTCAACAACTTGAAGAGTGTCAACAATATATTCAAGATTTAAACAATAGGCCTTCGCATCTTTATAGATTTCCTCGGCAATAAATGGAGTTAAAAAAATATCAGTTTTGTCATTCTTATTCTTGGGTAACATGTTGTGAATTTTTGATATCACTTGTGCTGCAATATTATTATAATTAGAAAATCCCGTGTTCAAATCAGATATTGAGTATTTGCCCTCAAGCTCCAATCTTAGATCGCCGCCAAGAATCTTTATCTTTTCTATTTTACTAACTATTTTTTCAAAATTCTCAATTAGTCTGAAGCATCTCCTGGGTGGGTGTATTTCAAATGAAAAATAAGAATCCTCTTTTCTGTAATTGTGCACAAATCCTGAGTCATAATGAAAAGAATTAGATAAGTCCCGATGCCTACTCAATGCTAGACCAATATTTTTAAGGAGCTGAGATAGAATCTCTGTATCGGTTGATTTATTAGATTCAACTAGTAGATTCCTCCACCAATTTAACGTTTCAGCACAAAAAGGGTCCATCATCACGTTTGAATCAGCCTCAATTGACCAAAAAAGGTACTTTGGCTTCTTAGTAATTAAAAATCTATTGACCAACAAATGTCTAGAAAAACAGGAGCCAATTTCTAGTGATGGTGGGAAAAAATTCGAATTTTCTTGTTGCTCATAGCTACTTTGTAACGATTCAAAACTTCTATATTCTAAAATCTTAGCCACCAATTTACTTACTAAAGACTACATAAGTGCAGGAACTTTTCAACTCAATCCCATCCGATAAAAACTTATTTAGAAAAATAAAATTGTATTCATCTGATTCCCAAGACAAGGATTCACTGATTCCGTTATCGACAGTAACCATGTGATGCTTTCCCAGATTACTTAATGAAATAGCTCTCATTTTTGTGCAATCAAGGTTCCCATAGCCAAAATAACCAACGGCTTTTGTTTTTTCATTAGGGCCTTCAGAATAAAAAGAATAAACATTTTTCAAATCTTGTAGTTTGCTTTTTCTTATATGTAATTTGAAATCTTTGACTCCCAATAAATTAGAAACTGTTATATATTCAGATGAATCTTCAGGTGAAATTTTATAGATTGACAAATCTATAGAAGGAGTTTCATTAATTAGGACTCCATCAATTGAACCATTATTATAAGAGCTATAATGATTAGAATTGTTGATTGAATAATAAATCCCTACAACTATTACAATTAAGGACAAATAAAAGAGAGGCATAAATAACCATCCATTATCTCTAAAAAAAGGAATTTTACTAAATCTTCCAAGTATTTTTCTGATATTCATTTAACTCTCACTTAACCTTCTGTAGGGATAACCTTAATCATCTTATCCGGCTCTATAACCACACCACTTTCATCTTCACCTTTTTTTATCTGATCGACTAAGTCCATACCCTCTTCTACTTCACCCCAAATAGTATATTGACTATTTAACCAAGAGCAATCTCCAAAACAAATAAAAAATTGAGAATTTGCGCTATTAGGATCGGCAGACCTTGCCATTGATACAGAACCTCGAGTATGGTTCTCGTCAGAGAATTCTTGGTTTAAATTTGGTTTATCCGAACCTCCAGTACCTGTTCCTGTGGGATCACCAGTTTGAGCCATGAAATTTGGAATCACCCTATGAAAAACAACTCCATCATAAAAACCTTCTGATGCTAATTCAGTAACTCTCTGCACATGATTAGGCGCAAGGTCAGGTCTGAGTTTTATTTTTACATTTCCCGTCTCAAGTTGAATTTCAATATGTGTAAATGCCATAGTAAGCTCCTTTAATTCTTGATACTAATAATATATATTTTTTTTCAATATATAAAAGTTTTTTTACTCTTTATATTCAATTTTTGCAATGTATAATTAAGATGGAGTTTAACCCCAATTTTAAACTGAAACGATATTTTACCTGGAGGGTGTATAATTATGTCTTTTGTTACAAGTGATCACGAAGAATTTAGAAATGCGGTAAGAAGATTTACCGAAGAGGAGATCGTACCTATAGCATCTGAACTTGATGCTAAAAATGCAGAAATTCCAATGGAAATAATAGCCAAGATGGCTGAACAGGGTTATTTTGGAGTTCTATTTCCTGAAGAATATGATGGATTAGGACTTGATAATATTACTATGACTATAGTTGCCGAAGAACTAAGTAAAGGCTGGTTGAGTGTTGGAAGCGTTATGACAAGAGGGGTTATAATGGGAACTCTTTTACAAGCCCATGGCACTGAAGAACAAAAAAAGAAATACTTGCCCGGACTTGCCACTGGAACAATTTTGCCAGCAGCTGCATTTACTGAGCCTGATTCAGGGTCAGATTCTGCAAGTATGATAATGAAAGCTACTAAAACTGAGGGTGGGTACTTATTAAATGGTGCTAAAGCTTGGTGCACATACGCAAACAGAGCAAATGTACTTATGGTTTTAGCTAGAACAAATCCTGATGCTTCAATAAGGCACAAAGGTCTTAGTATGTTTTTTGTTGAAAAAGAGTCAGCCGAAAAAATAGTTCATCCAAATATTCAAGGTGAGCCTATCCCTACAGTTGGTTACCATGGAATGAGATCTTACAATCTCGCTTTTGATGATGTATTTGTCCCTGAAGATTCACTACTTGGTGGTGAAGAAAATAGAGGCTTTTATCAGTTAATGGTAAGTTACGAAAGCGCAAGACTTCAAACTGCGGCAAGAGCAGTAGGAGTTGCACAAGCTGCTTTTGACTTCGCTCTTCAATATTCAAAGGAACGTGAACAATTTGGTGTACCAATATGTGAACACCAAGCAATCAGAATGAAACTATCTGAGATGAAAGTTGAACTAGAGGCTGCAAGACAGCTTACATATTATGCAGCATCATTGAAGGATTCAGGGAAAAGATGTGACCTTGAAGCTGGGATGGCTAAAGTTAAAGCTGCTAAAGCTGTAGAATTTATAACAAGAGAAGCAATGCAGGTTCTGGGTGGTTACGGATACTCTAAAGAATTTCCGGTTGAAAGATTCTGGAGAGATGGAAGAGTAATAAGTATCTTTGAAGGTACAAGTGAGATACAACATGAAGTTATAGCCAAAGCTATTTTAAAATAAAAAATTTATTTTTAGGAGGAAACTATATTGTTTATATTAGACGAAGGAACAAGAGTAGTAGTACCAAGAACAGAATTGACATACCCGGGACATAATATGAAGCTTCATACTAATGCAGCTAATCCTGAGAAGACTCCAGTCGACCATGTAATGGCTGACCTAGAAGATGCATGCCCATATGAATTCAAGGGCGACAAAAGTAGGGCTACAATGGTTGAAGCTTTAAATACATTGGATTTTGGTAAAAAAGTTATAACTGTCAGACCTAACAATCTAAGATCAGAATTTTTTAGAGGTGACATGGAAGCCGTTTTAAGTGGAGCTGTAGATAAATTTCATGGAATAATAATTCCTAAATGTAATGGGCCTGAAGATGTAAAGTTAGTGTCAGATACTTTAGATGAACTAGAAGCAAAGCATGGATGGAAAACAAAATTAGCCATAGAAGCCTTAATTGAGAGACCTAGAGCTTTGGAGTATGCATTTGAGATGGCTAAAGCATCTCCGAGAATGGCAGGATTAATTTTTGGGATTGCGGACTATACTGCGGAACTAGGGGTTGATCCTAGTGCTTGCTTAGATATTCAAAATGAAGTTTTCTATTATGAAAAAAAGGCTGTTATAACAGCAGCAAAAGCTGCAGGTCTTCATGCTATCGATAACGTTTATCTGGGCCTATGGAGAAAAGACGATACTCCCGAGCAAGTGGCTAAAGTTGAAGATGGTTTAAGAAAGAAAGTACAAGGTTCAGCGCTAATCGGTATGGATGGAACATGGGTAATACATCCGCAACAAGCTGTAATATCAAATAGTGCCTTTACGCCAAACGAACAACAAATCAAAGAAGCAAAACAACAACTAGATTTTTACCATGAAATGGGTGGTGGCTCCATGTTTAATCCAGAAACTGGAGAAATGATCGACGAAGCAACTGCAAAAATTGCTTTAATGAGAGTTTCAAAAGCTTATCTTGCTGGATTAGTTGATAAAGAGTACTTAGATTTGATGGCGGAAAAAAGTAAGTCTATTACAGGATATGATATTTTGGGATCAAACGAATAAAAGTATATGACTGTAAAGAGAGATAGACCTTGGATTATGAGAACTTATGCCGGGCACAGTACGGCTGAGGAATCCAATAAACTTTTTAAAATGAATTTAAACAAAGGTCAGACTGGACTTAGTGTGGCCTTTGATCTACCAACTCAAACTGGCTATGACTCAGATCATGTTCTCTCAGAAGGTGAGGTAGGTAAAGTGGGCGTACCTATATCAAACTTAGAAGATATGAATAAGCTTTTTCAAGACATCCCTCTTGAGCAAATGAATACTTCTATGACAATCAATGCACCGGCTGCATGGTTATTGTCGCTTTATTGTGCCACAGCTGAGAAGGATAAAGTAGACATCTCTGAGCTTCAGGGCACAACACAAAATGACATATTAAAAGAATATCTGTCACGTGGTACATATATTTTTCCACCAAAGGAATCGATTAAACTTATCTCCGATATGATTGTCTTTTGCTATAAAGAAATACCTAAATGGAACCCTACAAACATATGTAGCTATCATTTGCAAGAAGCGGGGGCAACTCCTGTTCAAGAAATAGCATTTGCTCTTTCTAATGCAATTTGCATATTAGATACAGTGAAAGAGTCCAACCAGATTCCTGAGGAAGACTTTCCAAAAGTAGTTGGTAGGATTTCCTTTTTTGTAAATGCAGGAATTAGATTTGTTGAAGAGTTATGCAAGATGAGGGCTTTTACAGAAATGTGGGATGAGATATGTCAGGATAGATACGGTGTTGATGAACCCAAATACAGAAGGTTCAGATATGGTGTTCAAGTAAACTCTCTTGGACTTACAGCTCAACAACCTGAAAATAATGTTGCTAGAATAATAATTGAAATGCTTGCAGTAACTTTAAGTAAAAATTCTAGAGCTCGTGCTGTTCAGCTACCTGGATGGAATGAGGCTTTGGGATTACCAAGACCTTGGGATCAACAATGGTCATTGAGGTTTCAACAAATTTTAGCATTTGAAACAGATTTATTGGAGTCTTCGGATATATTCGAAGGATCTAAGGTAATAGAGAGTAAAGTAAAGGATTTAAAAAAATCAGCATATGATGAAATTAAAAAGATAGATGAGATGGGTGGAGCAGCTGTAGCTCTTGAAAATGGCTACATGAAAGAATCACTAGTGGCTTCGCTAGCGAAGAGATCACATGATATTGAAAGCGGTGCTAAAAAAATTATTGGTGTTAATATTTTTCAAGAAACAGAGCCCTCTCCATTATCTGTAGATGAGTCAATTCAAAAAGTAGATGATAAAATAGTTTCTGCGAAAATTAACTCCTTGTCCCAATACAAGGAAAAAAGAAATGACGAATTAATAAGTAAGTCGATTGAGAAACTTAAAAATGCTGTAATAAGCTCAGAAAATATAATGCCTATATCGATTGAATGTGCGAAGAATGGTTTAACTACTGGAGAGTGGGCAGGTGCACTCCGTGAAGTATTTGGAGAATATAGGCCTCCTACTGGAACCGGGATATCTACCAATATGAACCATGAAGAAATCGAAACCGTAAGAGATAAGGTTAAAGTTGTAAGCACTAGACTTGGAAGGCCAATTAAAATACTTGTAGGCAAACCAGGACTCGATGGTCATTCAAATGGGGCAGAACAAATTGCCGTAAGAGCAAGAGATGTCGGAATGGAAGTTATATATCATGGAATAAGGCTGACGCCAGAAGAAATTGTTAGCACTGTAGAGCAAGAGGATGTTGACTTAGTTGGCTTGAGTATTTTATCTGGCTCTCATCTTACTGTAGTACCTAAGATTGTTGAGATAATGAAGAATCAAGGATGCGGTGGCACTCCGATAATTGTTGGAGGCATAATACCAGACGAAGATCATAAAGTATTAAAAGACTCGGGCGTAAGGGCCGTCTACACTCCCAAAGACTATTCGTTAAATAAAATTATGGAAGACTTTGCTAGAATCGTAGACCAGGATATCGCTAACGCTTAGACTTGCCATACCTTACTTCTTCATCGTAAGTCTGATACTCATCAATATACTTTCTTTTGAATTCTTTAAAGCTTCTGGATTCTTCTAATTTAGAATTAATCTCAGTTACAAAGACTTTTCCATTCTCCTTATCTACGGACAAGAAAACTTCTACGTCCTCGTTGTTCCACTTGTAGGTTTGAAACGAATATATAGAATTTTCAGAATCTGGCGAAGAGTAGCTATTCACAAGAATTTGATATAAAGAATTGATAATTTCTTCTAAGTTTTCGTCACTATTCGCATTGAATGTCATTCTTGTAGACAAAAGAGATCCATCAAAGAAATTTATAGTTGAATTTGATGAACTATAACTAAATGCGCTTGGAGCATTAATAAGAGTCCCACCAAAACTATAGCTTAATAGCTTTGCTTTTTTATCATTCTTGGATTTTTCATATTTTAGACCCCCAGAAACAATATCTTTCTTAGCTTCGCTGGGACTAGAAAACAAGTTGAAACCAGAGACTAAAAAGGTATTAGAACTATTATTCATAGTTTGCGAAGTAGACACGGATGAATCTGGCATAAGCCAATCTGGCCTATCTTTCCACTCCTTATTAATCCATGAACAAGAATTGAAAAAAAACATTACGATTGTAAACAAAAAGATTCTCTTAATCATATTAACACCTACCATCTTTCTCTTGGTGAACCTGGTCTTTCAATATTACTACTTCCCTCAACACTTTCAATCTTATTATTTTCTTTGTTAACATTATTTATGTATTCACTTTTTTTATTTAAAGGGTCTTTGTTTAATTTTCTATTTTGAGACTTAATCTTTATTTTTATTGTGTGATGCTTAATTCTATCTTCTTTCTTTTGATAATTCCATCTTTCTCTTGGAGAGCTGTCAGCGGATATTGCAAGCATGGAAAAGAAAGATCCAAGAAAAATCAAGAAAAAAAACACTGATTTAATCACTACATAATGATACATTTTATTAGATAAAATAAAATGAAAAAACTAGTGGTACAGATTAAAAAACAGAAATTTCTTGTTGTATCAATCATAATTCACATAATTATCTTTATGATTTTTCACAATTATAATCTTTTTAATAAAGTTTACCAAAAGCCTCTGAAATATCTTGAGATAACAGAAATTAGCTCGCCTGATTCAAATAAAATTCCAAATGATTCTAAAAGAGTGGCCAAGAATTCTAACAAAGTAGTAAAAGAAAAAATTAAGAAGGCTCCCATTAAAAGTAATAACAGAAAAGATATTAACTCTAAGAAAAGTGAGCGGATAAAAAAAGAATTATCTGATAAAAAGAAAGATATTAAAGAGTTTGGTGATCTTGAAGCTATCAAAAAAGAAAAAAATAAGAAATCTAAAAGAGAATCAGTTCAGAGTGAAGAACGAATTTTTAGCTACGGAATGACAGACCCCGAAAGCAATGATGAAGCAACTGTAGATTTTAATACAAAGGAATTTAAATATATTTCATACTTTCTAAGAATAAAGAGAAAGATTGAAATGACATGGTCTTACCCCAAATCCTCTCTGCAACGAGGTGAGACAGGTCAAGTTAGCCTTCGTGTAACTTTAGATAAGATTGGAAGACTAAAAGATATCGAAATAATAAAATCTTCTGGATTTATCGAACTTGATGAAGAAGCTAAAAGTGCAGTATTATCAGCTTCCCCTTTTGGCCCTTTTCCTTCTTCATGGACCCTGAAGAAACTTAGTATTAATATTAATTTTAACTACACACCTCAAGGTTGGTACTACTAGACTACTCTGAATTCTGGCTTCTTAATTACTTTTCCTAGAATATACATTCTTTCTTTTTTAGATTTAAGAATTTTAACTAACAAGCTTAGATCTTTCTCATTTATACACAAAACAAAACCTATCCCTACATTGAATACACTAATCATTTCTCTTAATTTCAAATTCGAAGCTTCTTGAATCTGCTTAAAAAGTTTTACTTTTGGTAGTCTGGATTCTAGCAGCTCTACCCCCATTCCATTTGGTAAAATTCTAGGGATATTCTCTAGAAGTCCTCCACCTGTTATATGAGCCATGCCCTTAATATTTACCTTCTTTTTTATATTTAAGATCAAATCTGTATAAATTCTGGTTGGCTTCATTACAGAATTTATAAATTTAGAATCTTTCTTATACTTAGTGCTCTTATCGAAGAAAAGCTTTCTAATCAAAGAATAGCCGTTTGAATGGGGTCCACTTGAGGAAATACCAACAAGAATCTCTCCACCTTTTATATTTTCTGGCTTAATTATTTTACTTTTATCTACTATTCCAACTGCAAAACCAGCTAAATCAAAATCTTTACCTTTATACATACCTGGCATTTCAGCCGTCTCACCACCAATAAGAGAGCAAGAAGACATTTTGCAACCCTGAGCAATACCTTTTATAACTTCTGAGTGATAATCTACTTTCAACTTAGAAGTTGCCAGGTAATCAAGAAAAAATAATGGCTTTGCTCCAGTGCATATAAGATCATTAACAGACATTGCGACTAAATCTATTCCTAAACCTCGAATCTTGTTAGTTTTAATACCAACTTCAATCTTTGTACCTACACCATCTGTGCACGAAACTAAAACAGGATTATCAACTTTCTCTTTGTTTATGGAATATAGGGCAGCGAATGAAGTAGTCTTGCCTATCACATTGCTACTTAGAGTTTTCTTAACATAGGGCTGGATAGTACTTACAAAATCATTGCCTGCTTTTATATTTACCCCTGCATCTTTATAAGTTATTTTAGACTTCATTAAGAATTAATTTATAACCCCAAAAACTTTCCTTATCAAGTCTGGAAGTAAGGGTCCCAAGAATGAAATTATTAATAAGGTTGAAATAAAACCAAAAACACCAAGCGCAAATCCTATTGCTCCAGCGGTACCTAGCCTATCGCTATTTTTATCCATCAGTGTCCCCCTGCATTAGAAAGTTTTTTTATTAACTTCTTATCTCTTAGACCAAATATAGGAAAATAAGATAAAAATTTTGTTACACATATTAAAAACAAGCATAAGAATCCAAAAGATATAAGTATGCTTTCTAGACCAAAGTGAAAGTGGTCATGCATAACGGAAGGATAAATTAATACTATCTTTTCTACAAATAGTCCTAAAAATGAAACAGAAGCTATGGTTACCAAAATAGGTTTAACAATTTTTGTAGTTCTAGGAATTAGAGTAACAAAAGGAATGACAAAAACACACGTCAGTGTGACCCAAGAAAGAGACTTATAAGGCTCCTCGAATACTCTAGTAGCAATATATCCTGTTTCTTCAGGCATATTTGCATACCATATAGGAAGAAACTGAGAAAAGAATGTATACAGCCAGAAAACACTTAGCCCGAACATCAACTTAGCGGCGTCATAATATTGAAATTGTGTAATCACAGATTCTAATTTGAATTTAATAGTCATCATAGATGAAATAATCACAACTAATCCTAGGGCAGCTAGAACAGAAGCCATGAAGTAATAAACACCAAATAATGTGCTATAGAAATGAGGATGAAGTGACATCATAAAATCGAAGGCAAGAAAAGTCATAGATAATGAATAAGCAAATGCAATTGCTATTGAGTACTTATAAAGTTTCTGATCATGGTCAACCTCTTCTCCTTCAATAGGTGTAGAAGAAAGGAAAGAGAAAAATCCTTTAAATCTTTCAGTACCTTCACAATCCTGCTTTATGGAGTGATATAAATAGTAATATGTAAGAATATGTAAGGTTCCAATAAGTAAAACGCTTCTTGTTAATACAAAATTAAAATTAAGCCAGGTAGTCCACTTCTTACTTGTAACAGCATCGTAATTTTTATATTCCTCCGCAAGATATGGCAATGTTTGCTCTCCACCTGCAAAAAGAAATACTAACAATAAAATAAAAACAATTGGCATAAAAGCTGCGAAGGATTCACAGATTCTCATCAATGACCTTCCCCAACTGGAACTAGTAATCCTCATAGCACAAGCAAAAAGAACCCCACCATGACTAACTCCTGCCCAAAAAACAAAATTTAAATGAAAGGCTGTCCATGCTACATCTGCATGTCCATTTGAAATAGTATATAAAAACGTTAGTAGGCCTGTAATAAATCCACCATAGAGGAAATAATCTACAGTCTTGGGAAACTCAATTTTTCTATCTAATAAAGCTTTAACATCTATGCTCATAATAAAATTCCTTTATTTAACTTTTCCTTGCAAATACCTTACATAATAAACTACATCCCATGTTTCATCAGGAGTAATTCTTGCATATGCTGGCATCATAACTTTTCCACCGTAACGAATATAAGCATATATATATCCATCTGTTCTATTAACTGTTTGTTCCTGAGTTAAATTAACCGGGTAAAAATAAGAGTTAGGCCTCAAATCATTTTTAATTACAGGTCCATCACCTAATCCTGTCATACCATGACAAGAGTAGCAATTTATCTCATAGAGCGCCTTACCTCTAGCAATAGAATCATCTCCTCTATTCTGACCGGTAACGATAGATTCATATTCTTCTCTTTCAAGTTCTCTTGGTTTATTATCTTTAAAAACCGACTTATCAGGATAATCTCTAGCTTCTTCATAGGGCTTAATACTAGGCTGCTCCCACAAGTCTGTTGACCACGGCAGAGAGAAAGAGCTTGTAGTTGAAACAAAGAAAATAATTAAAATTGGTAGGGCATAACTACTAAATATACTCATGAATCACCTTCTTTCTTTTCGTCATCAGGTTTTTCTTCTACAACTGGTTCAGCAGGTTTTTCTTCTACAGCTGGTTTAGGCTCAGGAACTTTTTCAACTAAAAGCTCCCCATTAACTTTCAATTCTTCAGAGCCAAAATTCCTTAAAATATATTCTACTTCCTCGAAATCACCATTATTACAGGTGACCAATAAGCCAAACTTATCATTACTAAACCTTTCATCATAATCTATTGGATCTACATTCTTTCTTAATCTTGAATTAATAATTAGGCCTAGGAAGGTTGATAAGCCACCAATTAAAATCATGCACTCAAAAATTATTATCATATAGGGTGGTATGGACACTATTGGCTTCGCACTAGTTACTATTGGCCAATCCATAGAAGTTAATATTGTAAATGCGGCTCCAACGCAAGCACCAAGAAGAGCACCGCAAAAAGTAAAATACTTTACCTTACTGGGCTCATATCCTCTATCTAATGCATCTTCAATTTCATGATTAGGAACTGGAGAAAAAGCTCTAATATCTTCAAATCCTTTAGCTCGCAATTCTTTAATTGAATCAACCAATAAATCTACATATGAATAGATTCCAAGAATCTTTCTATTGTCATTCATGGTTTGATCCTCCATTCTTTTTAGGAACAGGGAGTATTTCTTTAATTTCCGCTATAGATAAAGCAGGCAAAGTTCTAACAAAAATAAGGAAGAACATAAAGAACCATGCAAAGCTACCTACGGTTATTCCAAGCTCAACCCACGAAGGCCTATAAAGTCCCCATGATCCAGGCTCAAATTCTTTCGAAAGAGAAATAACTATAATATTAAATCTTTCGAACCACATCCCAACATTAATTAATAGCGATATAATAAATAATATAACAAGATTGTTTCTAATCTTTTTAAACCACAATGCATGAGGGACAATTCCATTACAAAACATCATTGTCCAATAGAAGAAAGCATAGTCACCATTAGCTCTATATAAGAACTGATCATATTCGTACTTATTTCCACTATACCAAGCAATAAAAAACTCAATTAAGTATGCATAAAAAACTATACAAGAGGTTAGAATTATCATTTTAGACATACCTTCAAAGTTTTCCATTGTTATATAGTCTTCTAATTTAAAAATTAATCTCAGTGGAATACAGAGCGTAATAACCATAGCTAATCCTGAAAAAATAGCACCAGCAACAAAATATGGTGGGAAAATTGTTGTATGCCACCCGGGCGTATTTGCCATTGCAAAATCCCAAGAAACAACACTGTGTACAGATATAACTAATGGTGTAGCAAAGCAAGCAAAATAAAAATATGCTCTGGTATAATGACTCCATTCCCAATTTGACCCTTTCCATCCGAGTGATAAAACTGAATAAAGTATTTTTTTGGTTTTTCCTACAACTGTATCTCTGATGGCAGCGATATCTGGAATCATGCCGATAAAGAAAAAGACTGAGCTAATTGTTGCATAAGTACTAACAGCAAAAACATCCCAAAGCAATGGAGAGTCAAAGTTAACCCACAACCCTCTTTGATTTGGATAAGGTAAAAGCCAATAGAAATTCCAAGGTCTACCAAGGTGAATTATAGGAAAAAGTCCTGCGGTTGCTACCGCAAAAACCGTCATAGCTTCTGCAATTCTATAAATAGACATTCTAAACTTCGCCCTGAATAAAAATAAAACTGCTGAGATTAAGGTTCCAGAGTGCGCTATACCGACCCAAAATACGAAGTCAGTTATATAAACTCCCCAAAGTACTGGATGACTATATCCTGCTACTCCCAAACCAGTGTAAACTTGATAAATAAAACAATAAATTCCAAAAGCAAGAAATATTAGGTCAAAAATAAAAATAGCCCACCAACCAAAAGAAGGTCTGGTTAGCATGTTCATAACAGCCTTATTTAGACTGGAATACTTATCTGCTTCTGCTATCTGGCTCATGTTCTATCCCACTCGATTTTTTTAAGATAAGATACTGAAGGTCTTGTATTAAGTTCGGCTAATAGCTTATATGACCTTTTATCCTCAACCATTTTTGATATCTTAGAACTTGGTTCATTAAGATCTCCAAAGACTATTGCATTACATCCACACACACTTTGGCATGCAGTCTTAACTTCACCATCTCTTAGTTTTCTGTCTTCATCTCTAGCTATATCTTTGGCAGCAGTAATCCTCTGTAAACAGAAATTACACTTCTCCATAATTCCTCTTGACCTAACAGTCACGTCTGGGTTAAGTTGCATATTGAGTGGTTCTGGCATTTCATATTTAAACCAATTAAATCTTCTTACTTTATAAGAACAGTTATTTGAACAATATCTTGTTCCAACACACCTGCTATAAACCATCACATTAATTCCTTCGGGGTTATGATAAGTAGCAAAAACAGGGCAAACAGGTTCACATGGAGCATTTTCACAATGTTGACATAGCTGCGGTATTATTCTAGTGTCAACTCTTACAGAATCTAAATAGTCATCTTCCTCAGTCTGGAACCTCTCTAAAGTTAGCCATGACATATATCGCCCATTCCCAACCTGTTCCTTTCCAACAACTGGAATGTTATTTTCCGCATAGCATGCGGTAACACATGCACCACATCCAGTACATTTATCTAAATCTATATTCATTCCCCATTTGTGAATGAAATAGTCATATTCTCTATACATATCTCTTTCTGCATGATGTTCGTCATGGTGATCGTCATGATGATCGTCATGATGAACAACCTCAGACAAAGCTATAGTTTGAGCAATATCTCGATTATCTTGCGAATAAGAATGTTGAACTTTTACTAATTTTTCCCAATTACCTGTTTTATTTATTGATACTTTTCCAGAACACCAGTTTAAGTTTCCTGCATCACCAACACTTTCCCCATTTAATAAATCTACGGGATTAATACCTCTATCTTTCGCATACCTTCCATAAGCTGTATGGCCCTGTCCCATAGAGATAGAAATTGTATCAGGCCTCATTGCCTTGGATAAATAAGCCTGTGTTGTGACTTTTCCATAATCAGTTTCTATATCAACAAAGTCACCCTCGATAATATTAAGTTTCTCAGCAAGTTTAGAATTTATCTCTACCCAAGAATCCCAAACAGTAGTGGTTAACAAGTCTGGTAATTCTTGAAGCCAAGTCTTATTGGCACCTCTACCATCATAGAGCCTATAGTTAGGAGTTATAAATAATTTAAGTTTATTTCCTAAATCATTATCAACTTTAACTGTTAATTTTTTACTAGTATTAAAACTAAAATCAACCTTAGCGGGCACTTCGTTAAATACTCCTCCATCTTTAAGAGCTTGATTCCAAAAGGATGTAAACGAGGAAGGAGAATAAATCGCCATCCATGAATTCTTCAAGTACTGAAGGTAAGAGTCTTCTTCAATCTTTTGATTTTTCGGTTCTACATTATTATAAATAGATACTAAAGAGTCACCAATGGACAAATTACCATAAAGTGCTTTCATTACAGGTTGCATTAAGTATCTCGAATCTTTCTTACCTTGATAATCACCCCACTGCTCTAAAGGATGTTGATCAGGTAAAATCAAGTCTGACAATTCAGATGTTTCATCAAGAGTAGAAGAGAAGCTTACTTTATAATCTATTTTATCTAAGGCACTTTCAATTTCTAGAGAATCTGACAAATTGAATACTGGGTTTGCGTTGTATGTAATTAGCATCCCTACATTACCACTTAATGCATCTTCCCTAAATTTAAGTATTTCTGAATAGCTTGAAGCATTGGATATCATGTAGTGATTATCAAAATCATATTTATCTAAATTATCAGTTATTAAGTTTAGAATATTAACCGCAACCACTGTTTTAAGTTGGTCCTCGCCTGTAGATGCTATACCCCCAGCTATTGCCAGTGAAGACTTGGAACTAGCAAAGTCTTTGGCTATCTCTTGTATCGATTCAGTAGAAATACCAGTCAGGGCACTTGTTCTTTCTAAAGTAAATTCAGAAAGATTAGTAAAAGTATTTGGTACAGGTTTTTTATTAAGTCTGTTTAATTTAATATAATTTATTATCCCTAATGCCAAATATAAATTAGTTGTTGGTTTAGCTGGTACCCAATCGTCGGCTTTAGCGCCAGTCAAAGTTAATTTAGGTTCGACTTGAACAAATTTACCTTTAGAATCACCTTTTACTGAATGCATCTTCTCAAATCTAGACCCATATTCCATAGGGGATAACCAGGTCTCAAGGAAATCAACTCCAAAGCTAAGTAGATAATCTGTTTCATCAATTTTATAAGTAGGTATTAATCTTTTTCCAAATGAAAACTCATTTGCGGCAGCAATATGCTCGAAAGAAAAGGTTTCAAATTTAATTCTTTTTGCACCAATTTTATCCGAAAAATTAGTTAAAAGTTTATCAAGAGTACCGGTTGTATTGTCTGTAATTATATATCTGTTCTTACTTTCTTTTCCATTCAATCTATTAGTAAATATCTCGAGTGCTGAGCCCCAAGATGTTGGAGATAAGTCTCCCCTATTATTTTTAAATAATGGTTGTTTAATTCGATCAGGATCATACAAACCTTGCAATGAGGCTTGTGATTCTGAAGAAACACCACCGTTCGATACCAGGTCAAGCTTATTACCCTCAATAAATATAGCCCTTCCCTCTCTCACCTTTACAACAACTGAGGCACCAACTGGTGAATAAGGTAAAACAGTCGAATAGTAATTTGGTATCCCAGGAATAACATCCTCCGGAGGAATTGCATAAGAGACTAATTTATCTAATGGTTCAGGTGAGCAACCAGAAGAAACGACTGCAGCTCCACCAATAGCTGTTAGAGCCTTTAAAAAATCTCTTCTATTTAGTGTTCCTTTTTTTCCTTTATCTTTACTCATAATCTGATTAATAATCCTTGATTAATAATGACAAGTAGAACAGTCTTTCAACCAAGCTACCTCCTTATTAATATTAATTAATTTTTCTTTTCCAGTGTTAAGTTTATGTTGATCACCTAACTTCCTATCAAAATCTTTATACAATAACCTCGATTGAATTCTACCTGTATGTGACATAATTCGCTTATCATGATCACTTAATTTTGAAATTCCATCGTGGACTTTTTCAAAGTCATCGAACTTTTTCTGCAACTTCTCTTCATGGCAGCTTATACACCAGCCCATTTGCAATGTAGTTTGAGGCTTAGGAATATCAACATTTTCAACGTCACCATGGCATGTTTTACACTCTAATCCATATCTTATATGCGGTTTATGAGGAAATTTTGCATGTTCAGGTACATAGTGATAATTGACCCATACAATTGGTTCCTTTCTTTCCCAATAACCAGTTAATTTTTTTATCTCATTCTCAAAATTAATTCTTTTCCTGCCATCATACAAATAATTTGTAGGATCAATTGACTCATCATTATATTTATAAATTCTTTTGGGATCTTTAGGATCATATTTAGCATTTACATACTTATGACAGCCCATACATTCCATTACGGAAGGAATTCCAGGTTGTGAAGACTTAGCAACATATGCATGACAATAAGTACAAGGAATCTCATTGACTCCGCTATGGATTTTATGACTAAAGGCAATCGGCTGGTGAGGTTCGTAGTCTTTAACAAATGCAAAGTATGATATTACAATTGTGCCCAATAAGGCCAATATTGTAACAATTGTGAGCTTCTTCGACAACTTTATACTTCCTCTTTTGCAACTTGAATCTGGGGACTGGTAAAAATGATAGCATAGTCAAAATGACTGTCAATTAGCGTATTTTTTTAAAAGTGCTTCGAATTTATTTTGACATTTTTCAATAAAATCTACTTGACAAAATTGACCCCCAAAACGAGGTGAGAAAAGACTTTTTAAATGAAAGTTTTTCGATTTTTTCAATGAATTAGTCATCCTAGGAATAACACCTAAAATCTTAATCTTCCTACTATTTATAATAATTGGGTTGTGAACTTCCGATATATTTGGCTTATATGGATATGAATTAATTACAACTCCCTCAAGGGGAATTTTTCTTACTTTTAGTGTCTCAATAGACATAAAAGTATGATTTAATGTACCTAAAAAAGGACTGATGACTAAAATAACTATCGCCTTTATTGATTTAATCAAGTCAACAATTTCCTTGCTTTTCGTAATTGGCACTCTTAGTCCACCTGCACCCTCAATTACTAGAAGATCATATTCTTTTTCTAATCTTTTTATATTTTTAACTATTTCAGGGTAACTAATCCTTCTTTTTTCAATTAATGACGCAGTAAAAGGAGCAACAGGTTCTTTAAATAAGATAAATTGAAAAAAATCAACTTTTTTCCCAAAATCGCTAGATTTTTTAACAAATGACAAGTCAGATTGACTAATCTGTGAAACACCACTTTCAATCGGCTTAACGTAGGCTATCTTGTTATATTTCTTTAATAAAGATTTAAGAAGCAAGCTTGAGACGAAAGTCTTACCTATGTCAGTATCGTTTCCTGAAACAAAAAAAATCATTTATCTTCATCAAGGAACTTAAGTACTTCCTCAGCGTGTGCCTTCGTATTAACTTTAGACCAAATATTTATTATTTTTCCACTTTCATCTATCAAGAAAGATGTTCTTCTTGCTGAACCCCTTTCATTCAAAACCCCATATTTAGTAATTATTTTTAAATCTGGGTCAGGAATAAGGCTTATCTTTAAGTTATATTTCTTTATGAACTTATCATGTGATAACTCATTATCTTTACTAATTCCGAAAACTTTAACTTTTTGTTTATCAAACTTCTTTATGGAATCACTTAATGAACATGCCTCCGATGTACAGCCTGGAGTATTATCTTTTGGATAAAAACATATTAAAACTTTTCCGCCAAGATAGTTTGCTAATGAATCTGAAGAACCATCAGCTAAATTATATTTGAACTTTGGAGCTTTTGACCCCACTATTAGAGATCTTGACATGGCCTATTAATCCATCCCCATACTAACTCGTGCTTCATCGCTCATTTTCTCTGGAGTCCAAGGGGGATCCCAGACAATCTCAACATTTGCCTCACTCACACCTTCCATTTCACTTACTAATGTCTGCGATTCGAGAACTATCTCTCTAGCCGATGGGCAACCAGGAGAAGTCATTGTCATTTTAAGATTTACCACAGTACCCACAACTTCCACATCATATACAAGTCCCAAGTTAACTATATCTATAGGAATTTCGGGATCATATACATCAGATAATACTTCTAGAACTTTAATTTTATTGAGACCTGAATCACTCATTAAACTAAACTTTTTACAACCTCTAAGGCAGAATCAAAATTAGGCTCTGTTGCTATCTCACTGACATATTCTACATACTTTATAGTATTATCTTTATCTAATACAAATACCGCTCTTGCTAATAATCCCTTGTCCTTTATCAAGATACCAAAAGCCTCACCAAAAGCATTGCCCCTATAATCTGAAATATTTCCAACTCTATCAATACCTTCTGCTCCACAAAATCTTTTTTGTGCAAAAGGCAAGTCAGCGCTCACCGTATAAATCTTAAGATTGCCTGTTATATTGGCAGCTTCTTCATTAAATCTTCTTGTTTGCGCAGAACAAACAGGGGTGTCAACTGATAAAACTACATTAAAAACTTTAATTGAATCTCCCATATCTGCAAGAGATATCGATGGAACTAAGCCCTGATCACAAGTAAAATCTGGAGCTTTATCTCCAACTTTAAGTTCTGGTCCCACTAAAGTGATAGGATTACCTTTTAATGTAACTGCTGCTTCTCTTTCATTGCTCATAATAACCTCCGATTTACACTATTAAGCTAAACAGATTAAAGAATGGTGTCAAGATATCATTGTACTTCTTATTCTTTCTATAGAGTCCCTCGCGGTCATTGAATGTATTAAATTCTCGCTTTCGGAATACTTTTTTAATATTCCCAAGTATTTCTTGCTAGCAGAATTGCCCATTACGATTAATATGTTTCTTATCAATCCATCTTTCTTAACCCTCTTTAAAGGACTTTTAATTTTAATTCTATCCCAGTCTTCTTCAATTGTGGAAATCAAATTCATCATATCTGGTTCTATTAACTCATCTCTAGGATGGAATTGATTCAATTCTGTGATAGTAGCTCTTTTGTTCCAAGGACAAACTTCCTGGCAAATATCACAGCCGTAGATGTTGTTTCCGATTTTATGTGCCAAATCATTATTAACATATTTTTTATTTTCAATTGTTAAGTAAGAGATGCATTTCCTAGCATCCACAACCTTGTCATCAACTATTGCATTAGTAGGGCATGAGTCTATACATTTAGTACAAGAACCACAAAGGTTTTTTGAGGGTAAGTTATCAAAAGCCAACTCCTGGTCAATGAGAATATTAGCAAGAAATATCCATGACCCTTGATCTCTATTAATTAAGCAAGAATTTTTACCTATCCAACCTAAGCCTGAAATTGATGCATAGGCTCTTTCTAAAACAGGCCCTGTATCAACATAAACTCGTGAGTTCACTTCATCAATATATAAATCCTTAATTTGTGAACTTGCTGCTTTTAGCTTTTTTTTAATAATTTTATGGTAATCGTCACCAATAGCATATCTTGAGATCCATCCCTTTCCGTTACTCATAGCAACTGAGGAATTTTTTTCTGCGTCTAGAGAATTATAATTTATGGTACAGCTTATAACTGATTTAAAGTTGGGCTCAATCTTTCTCACATCTGATCTTTTTTCAACATCTTCCATATATTCCATGTCTGCATGAAACTCTTTCTTGATCCAATCTGCCAAAAAGTGGGAGTCTTTTAATTCTTGCGCCTTAGATATTCCTACAGAGTCGAACCCATTTGATAAAATTATATCCTTAATTTGATTCGTTAAATCAATATATTCTTTCATTTTTGTTTTTTATAGAGAGAATAAATTTTATCTGCAATCAAGTCAGGAGAGATATCATCCGTATCTACAGAGAGAGTAAATGAATCATATAATTCTTTTCTTGATTCAAAAATTTTTAGGCCCGTAGAGTAAGGGTCTTCAGTATTGAGCAAAGGTCTAGTAGTGTCCTCTTTGATTCTTTCAAAAATAGTTTCAAAAGAAGCCTTTAGGTATACAGAGAAATTTCGTTTAAGAATTTCACGATTTTCTTGTCTCAAAATAATTCCGCCACCTGTAGCAAAGATTGTTTCTTTGTAATTTTCTATCTCAGTTAGTTTACTAGTTTCCAAGTCTCTAAAATAATCTTCACCATTAGATTTAAAAATCTCTACTATTTCTCTGGACTCTTGCTCTACTATCATTTGGTCAGTATCATAAAAATTAAAATTAATTTTATCAGCTAATAACGAGCCTATAGTTGTTTTACCTGCACCCATAAATCCTATCAAAAAAATATTACTCATTTCAACATCATCTTCTCTACATATTTAGCAATCATATCAAACTCTAAATTTACAATTGAGCCTTTTAACCAAGTTTTAGATATTGTATTGCTGGTAGTGTGAGGAATTATATTTACGGAAAAAATACTTCCTTTGACCTCATTTACGGTCAAACTAATTCCATCAATTGTTATAGATCCTTTACTAATTATATACTTACTATGTTTCTTGCTAATACGAAACCAGTATTGAATAGATTTCCCTGAATTCTCGACTTTAGATATAACACCTGTAGAATCAATATGTCCACTAACTATATGTCCTCCAAATCTACCATTTACTTTCATGGCTCTTTCAAGATTTACTTTAGAATTTGACTTTAATTTAGATAATGAGGTTTTACTCAAAGTTTCTTTTGAGGCAAATGTCTCAAAGTAAGTCTTTGTTTTTTTTGTCACTGTTAAACAAATTCCATTAACCGAAATAGACTCCCCAAGAAGAAAAGTATCAGGCTTAAGGGACTTACATTCAATTCTAATAAGATACTCTCCTGATTCTTGAAGATTGATGATACTTATTGCACCAACTTTCTCAACTATTCCTGTGAACAAATCTTTTCCTCTCTAACGTATTTCATTATATATATAATAACACCAATGAAAATGTATGAATCCGCGAAATTAAATGCTGGCCAATGAATATCATAATAATGAAAATCAAGAAAATCTACGACTCCTTCTCTAAAGAATCGATCAAAAGAGTTTCCCAGTGCACCAGCAAAAAATAAGATAGCTATGTGTCTATATTTGTAATCCATAAAAAGAAATTTAAATATAATATAAATCGAAGCGAAAAATAACCCTAAATGTATAAATAAAAGTATTAAGTCTGGGAGATCAGAGAAGTAGCCAAAGAGAAAGCCTCTATTGTATATAAAAATTATATTTAAAAAAGAGCTTACTTCATGTGAGGTATTCAATATTATAGAATCTACAACAAAATTTTTGGTAAACTGATCTACCAAAAAAAGAATTAAAATTATTAGAGAATTTTTCATTAAAAGATCTTATTTAATATATATTCTTTAGGACCTGAAGGAGTTTTAACTATAAATTCATCACCTTCTTCTCTACCCAAAACACCTCTGGCTAATGGGGACTCTATTGATATAGATCCTTTTTCCGGACTTGATTCTTCTGGGCCTAAAAGTTGATAAACTTTTTTTTCTCCACTATCTAAATCTTCAATCTCAAAAGAAAGTCCAAATATCAATTTTGATTTATTCTTTATATCGTTTGGATCGATTACAACACAAGATGACAGTTTAGTCTCTAGCTCATTAATCCTTTTGTCATTAAATGCTTGTCTATCTTTTGCTGTCTCATATTCAGCATTTTCAGATAGATCACCAAGAGATCTTGCAAACTCAATCATCTTAATAATCTTTGGTCTTTCATCGTTCTTTAGTCGCCTTAACTCCTCTTGAAGAAAGGTAAAGCCTTTTGGTGTGATTGGCATTTTATCCATAAGTTTTCTCGAACCCCCTTTAATATTCTTGAAGCGGTTTAACCTTTATTATACCTTTTTTTAGATAGTCTATTGCATCAATTGCGGCTGTAGCTCCTGCTATAGTTGTAAAATAAGGAACTTGCTTAATTAAAGCTGTTCTTCTAATGCTAAAGGACTCTAAAATTTCTTTTTTTGTAGAGGTTGTATTTATTAGAATATCAATTTCTGCATTCTTCATTAAATCAACTATGTTACCCGAGCCCTCCTTTACTTTTTTAACTACTTGAGATGATATATTGTTCTTCTTTAAATATTCATGAGTGCCCTTTGTTGAAATAATATCAAAACCCAGCAATATTAAATTTTCGCATAAAGATAGAATCTTAACTTTGTCGTCATCTTTAACACTAACAAATGCCCTACCTGAAGTTGGGAGACTGTTACCTGACGAGATTTGAGCCTTAGCAAAAGCTGCTGGTAAGTCTGAATCAATTCCCATAGCTTCACCTGTCGATTTCATTTCAGGACCTAGAATTGTATCTACATCTGGAAATTTGATGAACGGGAAAACTGACTCTTTAACACAGTAATGATTGATTGATATTTCGTTTAAAAAATTTAATTCAGCTAATTTACGACCTGACATTACCTTTGCAGCTATCTTTGCGATTGGAATTCCAATCGCTTTACTAATAAAAGGGATAGTCCTACTAGCTCTAGGGTTGACTTCAATCATATATAGATCATTTCCTTTAATTGCATATTGAATATTTATAAGACCCTTAACCTTTAATCTTAAAGCAATTTGTTTAGTTTTTTCTTTTATTTCATCTAGCAAATCTTTCGAAAGAGAATATGGGGGCATTACCATTGTGCTATCGCCTGAATGAACACCAGCCTCCTCTACATGTTCTAGTATTCCGCAAATTACAACATCGCATTGATCACAGAGCGCATCTACATCTATTTCTTTTGCATCTTTTAAAAATTGGTCCATTAACAAAGGTCTATTTGAGGAAATATCTACTTTCGCCTGCAAATAAGATTCTAAGTCATTTCTTGAATAAACAACTTCCATTGACCTTCCCCCTAGAACATATGAAGGTCTTACAACCATTGGATAAGTTATCTCTTCTGATAAATTGAGCGCTTCCTTTTTGGACTTAGCAATTCTTGACTCGGGTTGGAGTATGCTAAGTTCGTCCATAAGGTTTTTGAATCTTTCTCTGTCCTCTGCTATATCAATACTATCTGCAGATGTGCCCATAATCTTCACGCCAGCTTTTTCTAAGTCTAGTGCTAGCTTAAGAGGAGTTTGACCTCCAAGGTGAACAATGACGCCATCAGGTTTTTCATTATCTAAAATAGCGAGTGTATCTTCAACCGTCAAAGGCTCAAAATAGAGCTTATCAGATGTATCATAATCAGTACTAACAGTTTCAGGATTACAGTTGATCATTATTGTCTCGTAGCCTTCTTCTTTTAGAGAAAAAGAGGCATGGACACAACAATAATCAAACTCAATACCTTGACCTATCCTATTGGGACCACTACCCAAAATAGCAACTTTCTTTTTCTTCGAAGGTCTTGATTCATCTTCTGTTTGATACGTAGAGTAGAGATAAGGAGTAAAAGCTTCAAACTCCGCGGAACAAGTATCCACCATCTTGTATGCAGGAAAAATAGAGTTTACCATCCTAAAAGCTCTTACTTTTTCCTCTTCTGTCTTTAATAAAATAGAAATCATAATGTCAGAATAGCCATATTCCTTGGCATTCAAAATTAATTCTGAGTCGATATTAGAGATTGTCTTTTTAAGAATTCTTTTTTCCACATCTATTATTTCTCTTATATTATTTAAAAACCATTTATCAATTTTAGTAATATCGAAGATATCATCTATAGACATACCAAGTCTTAAAGCATCAGCCAAGTACCAAAGCTTTTCAGGATTATTAGAAGATAGGATGCTGAGAACTTTATCTTTATTCTTCTCCATTTTATCAAAACCAATACTGTCCACTTCTAAAGATCTCATAGCCTTACCCAAAGCTTCTTTGAATGTACTACCAATCGACATAACTTCTCCAACAGACTTCATCTGAGTACCAAGCAGAGCTTCAGTTTGAGGAAATTTTTCAAATGTAAATCTAGGGATCTTAACAACAACATAGTCTAGAGTAGGCTCAAATGATGCTGGAGTATCTCTTGTTATATCATTAGGGAGTTC